>NZ_CP069396.1:7966659-8275325 GCF_016887565.1 Archangium violaceum | reverse complement strand
GCGGGACGCTGCCACGTATCTCCATCCAGGAGGATCAACGGCTCCTCCAGGGTGTTGAAGGTGTGTTTGTCGTTGGAGAAGGAGGCCTTCAGCCCGCCGAACCATTCGTCCGTGCCCAGCAGGAGGATTTGATCCTGGGTCACCCAGTGGGCCGCCGCACTGCCAAGGGCCCCGAGCGCGGTGGCATCTCCGCCCAGTCCGGGCTGGCTCCAGGAGGTGCCGTGGTACTTGAACCAGTTCTTGGGACCCGGGTTCGCCACCGGCGCGCGGGCCACGATGGTCTGCCAGTCGCGCGCTCGCAGGCAGTATGCATAGTAATAGCCATCGGCTGCCTGGATGACGGTGCAATCTCCCTCTCCCGTGTGGATGCCCGCGGTCGGTGCATCCGTGCCGGTGATGATCTGCCCCCAGATGGACCAGGTGAGCCCTTCGTCGGTGGACGTGGCGAAGCTCATGGCCTTGTGGGTCTGCTCCAGGGCGTAATTACAATCGCTCTCCGTGTGGACGAATCCGTGGACGGTGCTTCCCCGCTTCACCGTGTCACTCATCCAACGTCCACACTCGTCGTAGGCGCCCGCTGGACCGGCTCCCAGCACCTTGCGCCGGATGCCTCCCATGTCGCCAGCCTCCTTGCCATCAATGGCATACGTGGACGCGTTCGCGGAGAAACCCCGCTTGAGTCCATTGGCCAGCCGGATCTCATTGAAGAAGCTGTCCAGCTCATCCGCGACTGGTCCCCGGACGATCCGAGGGCGATCGATGCGGACGTTGATGCACTGAAGACAGAGGGGTTCCGCGGCGCTGGCGGTCTGGACGATGAGCAGACTGGTCAACACCAGCAGGCTCCACAAAGGGTTCGACGGATGACGCATGGATCGTGAGCTCTCCAGGAGGTTGCCCGCCCACCATAAGCCAAGGCGCGCCAGCACGTTCGCGCCGGACACACGGCCTCGTGCCGGGTAGGCTGAACCCGCAGTCCCCCCTGCTTCGGAGAGAATGATGCTCAAGATCCGGTTGCTCGCGTCCGTGGTGGCGGTGCTCGCGCTGTCGTTGTCCTCGTGCAAGTCATCCGAACCGGCCATGTCGGGAGACGTCTTCTCGACGTCTCGGGGTGATTTGATCGTCCATCCCGTCAATCACGCCACCTTCCTCATGAACTGGGAAGGCAAGACGATCTACGTCGACCCTGTCGGTGGCGCCACGCCGTTCCAGGGCCTTCCCGCTCCCGATGTGATCCTCGTGACGGACATCCACGGCGATCACCTGAACGCCGACACGCTGACGGCCATCGTCCAGCCGGAGACGGTGATCGTCGCGCCTCAGGCCGTGCGCGACACCCTGCCCGAGGCCCTCCAGGGAGCCACGCGAGTGCTCGCCAACGGAGAGACGCTGAACGTGGGGGAAATCCCCGTCGAGGCGATCCCGATGTACAACATCACGCCCGAGCGTCTCCAGTACCACACGAAGGGCCGTGGCAACGGCTATGTGCTGACCTTCGGAGACAAGCGCGTCTACATCGCCGGGGACACGGAAGACATCCCCGAGATGCGGGCGCTGCGAAACATCGACGTCGCCTTCGTTCCCATGAACCTGCCCTACACCATGACGGTGGCCCAGGCGGCGGACGCGGTGCGCGAGTTCAGACCGAAGGTCGTCTATCCCTATCACTCGCGCGGCAGCGACGTGAACGAGTTCACCCGGCTCGTCGGCACGGACGTGGGCGTCGAGGTGCGCGTGGGCGCCTGGTACTGATGAGCGGCGGGCGCCCCATCACTCTCCGCAGGTGGGGCGCTCGTCGGTGGGGTACAGCGAGGCGATGCCGTAGGTGCCATTGCGCGTCCCGCACCAGATGCGCCATGGCGTGCCGCCGAGGTCCGGAGCCGAGTACACGCCGCCCTCCTTCATGCCGCCGCCCCGCGCGCAGCAGCGCGCGAAGGCGCGGGTGCCCACGGCCACCATGGCCACCGGGTCCGACTCCAGCGTGAAGCCGCCGAGCTTCTTCTCCGCGCAGGACCAGGGCGCCACGCCGCGGAAGCGGATGAGGTACTGCGAGCCCTGGATGGCCTTGCCTCCGCGGCCGGGGCCGTCGAAGCAGAGCTTCCCCTCGGACTCGAGCTGCGCGTAGCGCGGGAGGAAGTGGAGCCCGCCGACGGTCTTGGTGGTCCACTCGTCACCGCAGAAGACGTGGGTGAAGGCGTTGCGCGGACCCGTGCTCACCCAGAGGCCGGTGAGCCAGTCGATGTTGGCCTGTCGCGAGCCGGGGCGCCCCGCGGCCGACAGGGCCCGCTGGATGCGCGGATCGTCGTAGTGCGCGGACATGAAGCGCTGCACGTCGCCGCGGCTCACCGAGGCATCCGGTCGTGCCGGGCACATGTCGAGCACCTCGCGCTCCACGGGCTTGAGCGCAGGGGCCTGGCGGAAGAGGGGCGGGTTCTTGCATGTGGTGGCGCAGCCCGTGGCGGCGGGGGCATCGGAGGGCAGGGGCGCGGCCTCTTGCTTCCGGTCGTGAGCGGCCAGGAACTCACCGCTCAGGCGAGGCTTCTCCGGCACGTCCGCCGTGCCATCGCACTTCACCCAGCCCTCGCCCGTGGCCCCCTTCAGCTTGCACCAGGCGCGCTCGGGGCCTCCCTTCTTGAGGACCGGGTAGGCCGTGTCCGGCTCGACGGTGAAGATGACCTTCGTGGAGCCGGGCTCGGCCACGGCCTCCAGCCGGTTGCCGGAGACGAAGGCCCCAGCGGCATGGGCGCGGAAGGGGAGGGTGCACAGGGCGAGCAGGAGGAGGGGCAGGATCCGCATGGCGCGGGAGAATACCCTCACCCTCCGGGCCTCTCCCAGGGCAGGCGGGGTTTCCTCCTCTTGCTCGGGTGGGCTACCGCGAGGCGGGCACCCGCACCGCCCTTTTCAGGAGTCCCTCCCGCATCGTCACGGTCATTCCATCGGCGTCCACTTGCGCTCGCTGGCGGCGGATTCCACCGTCTTCTCGATGAAGCGCACACCACGCGCGCCATCGGTGACCCGGGGATAGTCGGCGGCGATCGGATCCGCCTTCACCCCGGCCAGTCGGGCGCGGATGTCCGCCGCGACACCCAGGTACACGTTGGCGAACGCCTCGATGAACGCCTCGGGGTGGCCGGAGGGGACGCGGCAGGCGCGGCGCGACGATTCGCTCAGCCAGGGCGAGCCGCGCGTGAGGATGCGCCTGGGACCGTCCAGCGGTGCATGCATGAGCTGGTTCGGCTCTTCCTGCCGCCATTCGAGCGAGCCCGTGGAGCCGAACACGCGCAGGCGCAGGTCGTTCTCGAAGCCGGCGGCGATCTGCGAGGCGATCAGCACGCCCCGCACACCGCCGCTCCAGCGCAGCAGCAGGTTGCCGTCGTCGTCGAGCCGGCGCCCGGGAACGAGTGCCCCGAGGTCGGCGCACACCGCTTCGATCTCGAGGCCGGTGACCGTGGCGGCCAGGTTCTCGGCGTGCGAGCCGATGTCACCGATGGCGCCGGCCAGGCCACTCCTCGCCGGGTCGGTGCGCCAGCTGGCCTGCTTGTTGTCCTGGCCCTCCAGGTGCGTGGCGAGCCAGCCCTGGTTGTATTCGACGGTCACCTTGCGCAGCTCGCCGAGGGCACCGCGCTTCACCAGCTCGCGCGCCTCTCGCACCATGGGATAGCCGGTGTAGTTGTAGGTGACGCCGAACACGATGCCGGTCCGCTCCACCGTGCGCACGAGCTCGTCGGCCTGCGCGCTGGTGTGTACGAGCGGCTTGTCACACACCACGTGGATGCCGGCCTCGGCGAACGCCTTCGCCACCGGGTAGTGCACGTGGTTGGGCGTGACGATGGAGACGAAGTCGATGCGCTCGTCCGCCGGGCGCTTCAGCTCGTCGGCCAGCAGATCCTCCCAGCGGCCGTGATTGCGCGCGTCGGCCAGTCCCAGGTCGCGGCCGGAGGCGCGCGCCTTGTCCGGGTGGGACGAGAGCGCGCCCGCGACCAGCTCCATCTGCCCGTCCAGCGCCATGGCCCGGCGGTGTACCGAGCCGATGAACGCATCGCGCCCGCCGCCGACCATCGCGTAGCGCAGCTTGCGGTTGTGCGAGGTACTCATCCGCCGGCCCGCGCTTGCTTGTCCTTGTCGAACACGGCATCGAACGCGCCCGCGGCGGCGGGGAAGTCGAGCCGCTTGCAGAAGGCCGCGCTCTCGGTCGCCCCGTGCACGCGGTCCATCCGGCTGTCCTCCCACTCCACGCTCAACGGGCCCGAGTAGCCGATGTCGTTGAGCGCGACGATGATGGACTCGAAGTCGATCATGCCTCGGCCGAGGCTGCGGAAATCCCAGAAGCGGCGCGGATCTCCGAAGCTGGTATGGCCGCCGAATACGCCGACGGTGCCATCGCCTCGGCCCCACCACACGTCCTTCATGTGGACGTTGTAGATGCGGCCCGCGAACGTGCGGATGAACTTCACGTAGTCCACGCCCTGGTACCCGAGGTGGCTGGGGTCGAAGTTGAAGCCGAAGCGGCGGTGGCCGTTCACGGCCTCGATGGCCCGCTGGGCGGAGGCGGTGTCGAAGGCGATCTCCGTCGGGTGCACCTCGAGCGCGAAGTTGACGCCCTGTGCCTCGAACTCCTCGAGGATCGGCGTCCAGCGGCGGCCGAAGTCGGCGAAGCCCTTGTCCCAGAACGCCTGCGAGGTGGGCGGGAAGGCGTAGGTGGCGTGCCACACGGAGGAACCGGTGAAGCCGGTGACGGTCTTCACGCCGAAGGCGGCGGCGGCGCGGGCCGTGTCCTTCATCTCCTGGGCGGCTCGCTGGCGCACACCCTCGGGGTCACCATCACCCCAGACGTGCGCGGGGACGATGGACTGGTGCCGCTCGTCGATCAGATCGCACACGGCTTGACCGACCAGGTGGTTGCCGATGGCCAGACACTTCAGACCGTGGGACTCGAGCAGTGCCCGCTTGTCGCGGAGATAGGTTTTGGAAGCGAGCGCCTCCCGTACGTTGAAGTGGTCGCCCCAGCAGGCCAACTCCAGGCCGTCGTAGCCCATGCGCTTGGCCAGCGGTGCGAGTTCGGAGAGAGGCAGATCGGCCCATTGACCGGTGAACAGGGTGACGGGTCTTGGCATGGTTGGTTCCGTGGATGTCCCCTCTCCCTCCGGGAGAGGGCTAGGGTGAGGGTATTTGCCTTGACTTGGATTGCTGACTGCGCGCCGCAGTGTGAATCGGAGTGAGGAACACGGGGGTGAAATACCCTCACCCCCCGCCCTCTCCCAGAGGGAGAGGGAGCATGCGCAACACGACTAGAAGGGTGAGTCCGGGAAGTAGAAGTCCTTCGCGTTCTCCTTGGTGATGAGCACCGAGGGGATGATCGTGTTCGGCGGCAGCTTCTCTCCCTTCAGGCGCGCCTCGGCCGTCAGCTTGATCGCGTCGTAGATGAACTTGGGCGAGTAGGACACGTCGGCCTGGATCAGCTTGTTCTTGCCCTCCATGATGGTCTTGACCATGCCCTTGGCGCCCGCGCCGCCGAACACCTCCTTGATGTCCGTGCGCTTCGCCTGCTCGATGGCCTTGAGGACTCCCACCGCCATGTCGTCATCGGCCGCCCACACGGCGTCGATCTGCTTGAAGCGCGTCAGGTAGTCCTGCATCACCTTGAAGGCATCGTCGCGGTTCCAGTTGCCGTACCGGGCGTCGAGCAGCTTGATGTCCGGGTAGTTCTTCAGCACGGCGTTGAACGCGTCCATGCGCTCGTTGTCGAGCGTGGTCGGGATGCCGCGCAGCGCCACGATGTTGCCCTTGCCGTTCAGTTTCTTGGCCAGGTACTCCGCCGCGATCCTGCCGAACGCGGTGTTGTCGCCGGCCACGTAGGCGTCCTGCGCGCTGGTGTCGGTCAGGCCGCGGTCCACCACCGTGACGTAGACGCCCTTGCCCTTCGCCTGCGCCACGGGCTTGGTGAGCGAGGCCGACTCGAACGGGAAGATGACCAGCGTGTTGATCTTGTTGACGGTCAGCAGGTCCTGAAGCTGGTTGGCCTGCTCGGGCGCGTTGGCCGCCGTCTTCACGGTGATCTTCAGGCCCGGGTGCGCCTTCTCCAGGTCCTTCTTGGCCTGGTTGGCCCACCAGACGATGCCGCCGGTGAAGCCGTGGGTGGCCGCGGGGATGGCGACGCCCATGTTGACCTGGTTCTGCGTCTGCGCGAGCGCACCGGAGGCGGTGAGGAGCGCGGCCATGGCGGAGGCGCCGAGGGCGAGTTTACGGAGGACGGATTTCATGCGGGCTTTCTCCTGGGGGTAAGGGGAGCACGACATGGCAGCGGCCCGCTGCCGGAGGACTACGACGAGACATCTGTCACGACGCTCATTTGCGTCGGCGTTGCATGAACGCCACGCCAATGATCACGAAGCCCTGCACCGCCGAGTTGAGATACACGCTGATGATGCTGGTGAGGTTCAGGATGTTGCTGATGACGGAGAGCAGCACGGCGCCGACGACCGTGCCGGTGATGGTGCCGGAGCCGCCCTTGAGCGCGGTGCCGCCGACGATCACCGCCGCGATCGCCTCCAGTTCCCACAGCAGTCCCGTGGTGGGCGAGGCCGACCCGAGGCGCGGCACGTACAGGACCGTGGCGATTCCCACGCAGATGCCGAGCAGCATGTAGGTGAGCACCTTGATGCGATTGACGTCCACGGCCGCGTAGCGCGCCACCTGTTCGTTGGAGCCAATGGCCTGCACATACCGGCCGTACGCGGTGCGGTTCAGGATCAACCCGCCCACGAGCGCGACGGCGAGGAACACCCAGACCGGAATCGGGATGCCCAGGAGGTTGGCGTAGTAGACCGGGCTGTAGGCGTCGGACAGTTCCATGTCCAACGTGAGGGCGCCGCCATCCGCGAAGTACGTGAGATAGGCACGGAAGATGCCCAGGGTGCCGAGTGTCACGATGAAGGGCTCGATACCGCCCCGGGTGATCAGCAGCCCGTGCGCCAGCCCGAACAGCGCGCCGAGCAGCAGCGCGATGCCAATGCCGAGGGCGATGACGGACGTGGGCGAGCCGAGCGACGGCGCCAGCCGGTTCATCACGAGGATCATCGCACCGGCGATCAGCGCCGCCATCGAGCCCACCGAGAGGTCGATGCCTCCCGAGATGATGACGAAGCACATGCCCACCGCGATGATGCCGATGAAGGCGGTGCGCGTGAGCACGTTCATCACGTTGTCGAGCGTGGCGAAGTCACCGTTCAGCACGGTGCCGGCGATGCACAACACGATGAGCCCGAGGAGCGGTCCGAGGCCGTGCAGCAGAGCACGCGCCCGGCCTCCGGCACGGCTGCCGGGCTCCACCGGGCGCGGTGTCCCGCCCGCGGCGGCCGGCGTGGCCGCGCCCTGCTTCACGGCGTCAGTGGGTTCCGGTGGCATGGGCGATGAGTTCCTCTTCGGTCAGTTGGCTGGCATCGAGCGTGGCTTGCAGCTGGCCGCCGCGCATCACCGCGACGCGGTGGCACAGCCCGATCAGCTCCATCAGCTCGGATGAGATGACGATGACGGCGCGTCCCTCGCGGGCCAGCGCCTCGATCAGGAAATAGATGTCGCGTCTGGCCCCCACATCGACGCCGCGCGTGGGCTCATCGAGCACCACCACCTTCGGGTCGGGGTGCAGCACCTTGGCGAGCGCGAGCTTCTGCTGGTTGCCACCGGACAGCGCCGAGGCCGGGTTGTCCAGCGTGCCGGTGCGGATGCCGAAGCGCTTCACGGCCTCCTCGAGCGCCCGCCGCTCGGCCTCGGGTTTCAGCCACGGGGTGGCGTAGCGCGAGAGCGCCATCAACGTCAGGTTCTCGCGCAGGCCGAAGTGCACGTGCAGGCCCTTGCCCTTGCGATCCTCGCTCAGGTACGTGAGCCCCTGGTTGGCGGCATCGCGTGGGTTGCGCCAGCGCACGGGACGGCCGTCGAGCTCGACGCGCTCCACCGAGCGGGGCCGCAAGCCCAGCAGGCCCTCGAACAGCTCGGTGCGGCCGGCACCGACCAGCCCCGCGAACCCAAGAATCTCCCCGGGGCGCACCTCGAAGCTCACGCCCCGCGCCCAGCCCGGCACCGTCAGGCCCTGGACGCGCAGCAGCGGCGGGGCGGCGGCCGGTGGTGGCGCCTTGGGAGGGTAGAGGTCCGACAGCTCCCGGCCGACCATCAGGTTGGCCATCTGGTGGCGCGTCACGTCGCGCGTCGCCGCCCGGGTGACGAAACGGCCATCGCGCATCACCACCACCTCGTCGGTGATGCGCTCCACCTCGTCCAGCTTGTGCGAGATGTAGAGCAGCGTGACGCCGTCGGCCTTGAGCTGCGCGATGAGCGCGAACAGGCGCTCGGTCTCTCCGGGCGTCAGCGTGGCCGTGGGCTCGTCCATGATCAGCAGCCGCGCCTTGCGGGCGAGCGCCTTGGCGATCTCCACCAGTTGCTTCTCCGCCACGATCAGCTGGCGCACCGGCGTCTCGGGGCTGAGTTGCAGGCCCACCTGCCGCAGGACGCGCTCGGACTCCCGGTTCATCGCCGCGTCGTCCAGCAGCCAGCCGCGCTTCTTCTCGTGACCGAGGAAGATGTTCTGCGCGATCGTCAGGTCCTCGGCGAGGTTGAACTCCTGGTGGATGAGGACGATGCCTTCCGCCTCCGCCGCGCGCGAGCCATTGAAATGGACCGGACGGCCGTTGACGAGCAGCTCGCCCCCGGTGGCCCGCTCGTAACCGGAGAGGATCTTCATCAGCGTGGACTTGCCCGCGCCGTTCTCGCCCAGCAGGCCCACCACGCGTCCCGGCTGCAGCGCGAAGCTGACGCCATGCAGCACCTGCACCGGGCCGAACGCCTTCACGATGTCGCGGAACTCGATGGCGACGCTCATCGCTCGGCTCCTTTCATCCGCAGGGTCTCCTGCATGGCCAGCACCGCGGCACCGATGAGCCCCGACTGCTCGCCGAGCGGTGTGACCTGGATCTCCAGCTGGCGTGTCGAGAGCGCCAGCGAGCGGTGGTAGATGCTCTGCCGCAGCGACGCGAGGAACAGCGGACCGATGCGCATCATCGAGCCGCCGAAGAAGACGTGCGACGGGTTGAAGAAGTTCACGACCGACGCGAGCATCTGTCCGATCAGGCTGCCAGCACGCTGCACGATGGCGTTGGCCGCCGCGTCACCGGCGCGGCTGGCCCGGGCCACGTCCTCGGGGAGGATGGTGCCGGTGGTCGCCAGCGTCTCCGCGAGCAGCGCGCTCTCTCCGGCTTCCACCGCCGCTCGCGCCATGCGGGCGATCGCCGGCCCCGCCGCCATTGCCTCCACGCAGCCCAGGTTGCCGCAGTGACAGCGCGGTCCGGCCGGGTCCACGCAGATATGGCCGACGTCTCCCGCCGACCCGGTGGCGCCCCGGTACACCTGGCCGTTGCAGACGATGCCGCAGCCGATGCCGGTGCCCACCTTGATCACCAGGAAGTTGCGCAGCGTGCGCTGCATGCCCCACAGCTCGCCGAGCGCCATGATGTTGACGTCGTTGTCCACGAACACCGGCGCGGCGAAGTCCGCCTTCATGTCGTCGCGGATCGAGAAGCTGTCCCACTCGGGCATCAGTGGCGGGTTGACGAGCTGACCGGTCTCGAAGTTGACGGGCCCCGGCACGCCGAGGCCGATACCGATGACGTCGCGCGGCGTGACACCGGCCTGCTTCAGCAGTTGCTGCATCAGTGTCCGCACGCGCGACAGGACGAGCTCGGGCCCCTTGCGCACGTCCGCCGATTCCACATGCCGCGCCATCACCTGCAGGTCCGGCGTCAGCACTCCGACGCGCAGGCCGGTGGCACCGAGATCCGCCGCCAGCAGTACGCCCAGCCCGCGATGCAGCCGCAGCTTCTCGGCCCGCCGGCCGCCCGACGATGCCAGCAAGCCGGCTTCTTCCAGTAGCCCCCGCTCCAGCAGGTGGGCCACGGCCGCGTTGGTGCGGGTCTTCGAGAAGGAGGAACGGAGGGAGAGCGCGTCGCGCGACAGGCCGCCGGACCAGAACACCGTGTCCAGCAGCGCGAGCTCACCTGGGGTCAGACCGTTCCAGCGGTTCAATGTCCGTCTCCGCCGTTGTTGTCGCTTCAGCCTTCCGAAAAAGCCCGAAGACAACGCTATCCAACCGAACTTTCGCCGGGCAAGAGCAATCTTCGATCCGAAACGGGTCTAAGATGTCGATCGGGGAGCATGGGTCCCAGGTATCTCCGCCCTGGAAACCAGGCCCCCCAGACGGGCGATAGGGTGGGGTTTCCTGGGTGTTCGGGTCCACGAGGGCCTACATTTTCCAGGGGTGTTCTGCCTTGATGGGGGAACATTCATCGAGAGGGGTGGCGTGATTTCAGGGGAGTCTTCCGAGATTCATCGTTGTCGGCGCTTCGTACTTCGCAGGCAGGTGACCGATAGCGGGACGGTCGTGGTCAAGACCCTCTCCGGGAAGATTCCGGTGCCGCGGTGGGCCCGGCTGATGCACGACGAGTATGCGGTCC
This sequence comes from Archangium violaceum, assembly GCF_016887565.1. Classification (NCBI taxonomy): domain Bacteria; kingdom Pseudomonadati; phylum Myxococcota; class Myxococcia; order Myxococcales; family Archangiaceae; genus Archangium; species Archangium violaceum. The sequence goes on along the minus strand of NZ_CP069396.1, from coordinate 8,264,826 downwards.
TGCGCAGGCTCGACGTGCCTGGGGTCGAACGACCGATCGCACTCGAGGGGCCCGAGGATGCGCCGACGCTCGTCCTCGAGGACGCCGGTTCCGAGGACCTCGAGCAGCGGCTGGCCGAGGGGCCGCTCCCGCTCGAGAGCTTCTTCGACATCTCGCTTCAGCTCGCCGATGTGTGCGCTCGCATTCACGAGAAGGGAGTCGTCCACCGGGCGATCTCTCCCTCCCATGTGGTGCTCGGGGCCGGCGGGAAGGTGAGCCTGGTTCACTTCGTCGACGCGGCCGAGCTCGCGAGCGTCGCCCGGGCGCTCGAGCCCGAGCAGATCTCCGCCCTGGCCTGGGCGTCACCGGAACAGACGGGACGGATGAACTGGCTCGTCGATTGGCGCGCGGACCTCTACTCCCTGGGCGCCACGTTCTACGCGATGCTCATCGGAGCGCCTCCCTTCCGCTCCTCGGATCCGCTCGAGCTCGTGCATGCGCACGTGGCGAAGATGCCGGTGCCCGCGTCGGTCGCCAATCCGCGTGTCCCCCAGGTGCTCTCCGAGATCGTCCAGAAGCTCCTCACCAAGATGCCGGAGCGGCGCTACCAGAGCGCCGAGGCCCTGGGCGCCGATCTCCGCGAGGCGCGCAGGCAATGGTTCGCCTCCGGCTCCATCGAGCCCTTCGAGCTGGGCCGACTCGATCTGGCTCGGGAGCTGCCGCTGCCGGAGCGGCTGTATGGACGCGACCAGGAGCTCGCCGTGCTGCGAGATGCCCTCATCCGCGTCGCGGCGAACAGGACCGAGCTCGTGCTCGTGTCGGGTGATGCCGGCTCCGGCAAGACGGCCCTCGTCGGGGCCGTGCGCGACGCGGTCCTCATGGCCGAGGGCCGGTTCGTCTCGGGCAAGTTCGATCTGCGCGCGGCGAACATGCCATATGCGTCCGTGGTGGAGGCGCTCCGGGCCCTCGCGCTCACGATCCTCTCCGAGCCCATGGCGCGCCGGGAGGAGGTGTCCCGGCGGCTGCGGGAGGCGGTACAGGCCAATGGCCGCGTGTTGATCGATTTGATTCCGGAGCTTCGGGACGTGCTCGGTGAGCTGCCCGAGGTTTCCGGACTCGGTCCCGTGGAGGCGGAGAACCGCTTCCACCTCACGCTCCAGGCCTTCGTCCGGGTGGTGGCCGCGGACCGGCCGCTCGTGTTCTTCCTCGATGATTTGCAATGGACTGACGCGGCGTCGCTCCGCATCTTGCGCGCGCTGGCCACGGATCCGGAGAGCCGACACGTCCTCCTGCTCGGAGCGTTCCGGACGCGGGAGGTCGGTCCCAAGCACTCCCTGGTCCGGACCCTCGAGGAGATCCGGGGCTCGGGCACGGCCATCCTGCGGTTGGAGGTGGGTCCCCTGGAGACCGGGGCGCTCGTCGCGCTGCTCTCCGATGTCCTCCGCTGTGAGCCGGAACGGGCGAGGCCGCTCGTGGAGCTCGTCCAGGGGAAGACGGCGGGCAATCCCTTCTTCGTCCGGCAGTTGCTGCGCTCGCTTCAGCGCGGCGGGCTGCTCGTCTTCGACGAGGGGCGGGGGACGTGGCTGTGGGATCTGCGTCAAATCGAGCGGGTGGAGATCACCGAGAACGTGGTCGAGCTGATGGCGGCGTCCATCCGCAGGCTGTCGGAGGAGGCGCAGCAACTGCTGCAGCTCGCGGCGTGCATCGGCAAGCGGGTGGAGCTCCATCCGCTCGCGCTCGCCTGGGGCAGGTCCGTGGATGAGATGGCCTCGCGGTTGGGCGAGGTGCTGAGGGAAGGGCTGCTCGTGCCCGAGGATGAGCGCACGCCGCGCAAGGAAGTGGCCTTCCGGTTCATCCACGATCGCGTCCAGCAGGCCGCCTACTCGCTGCTGTCCGAGGAGCGGCGCAAGCTGCTCCACCTGCGGATCGGCCGCCGCTTCCTGGAGTTCTTCCGCGAGGAGGGGTTGGACGAGAAGCTGTTCGATGTCGTGGATCAGCTCAACCTCGGAGGCGAGTTGCTCACGGGGGTCCGGGAGCGGGAGGAGCTCGCTCGATTGAACTACCGGGCCGGGGTCAGGGCGCGGCGCTCCGCGGCCTACGGGCCGGCACTCGCGTATTTCCGGAGTGGCCTCGCCCTGCTGCCCGGAGACGCGAAGCCCGTCCACGACGAGCTCGCGTTCCTTCTCCATCGGGACGCGGCCGAGTGTGCCTCGCTGACGGGCGAACACGGCCTGTGCCACTCGCTGGTGGAGGAGGGACTCCGCCATGTCGGCTCGATGGCGGAGGCCGCGGACCTTCACGCCCTGCGGATCTCGAGCGCGACGGTGACGGGTGAATACGAAACGGCGCTCCGGTGGGGATGGGAGGCGTTGCGCTCCTTCTTCGGGACCGAGCGGCCGAAGCAGGGCTCCGACGAGGAGGTCGCCGCGCAGCGGGAGGCCATCGGGGGGCTCCTCGCGGGGCGCTCACCCGAGAGCTTCATCGACCAACCCCTCATGACCCGGCCCGATGCGCGGGTCTACATGAAGATCGTCTCCGCCATGCTGTTCCCCGCATGGTTCGTCGACCGCGAGCTCCTCATGCTCCTGACGGCCCGAGGGGTCCGCTTCACGTTGGAGCACGGGCACTGCAACGACTCGATCATGCCGTATGCCGTCTATGCGCAGTTGCTGCTGGGCATGGGTGAGCTTCGGGCCGCCGAGGGCTTCAGCCGCCTCTCCGTGGAGCTCGCACGGAAGTTCGAGGATCGCCTGCAGGAGGTTCGCGCCTTCCAGCTGTACAACAACTTCGTGCGAGCGTGGCTGGCTCCGCTCTCCACCTGTGTGACGGGAGCCCATCAGATCTTCGAGATGGGGCTGCAGTTCGGAGAGATCCAGAACGCCGTCTACGGCCGCACGATGATCGTCATCTACTCGTTCACCGGGGGGATGGAGCTCGACGGGATTCTGGTCGCGCTGGATGACGGTCTGGGGTTCTGCCGGCAGGTCAGGAGCGAGGGCGCGGTCCTGAATCATCTGGCCTACCGGCAGGCCATCCGCTGCCTGAAGGGGCTCACGCGGGATCTCCACCGGTTCGACGACGATGAGTTCAGCGAGCCGGCGTTCCTCGCGGCCGCGCTGAACGAGCCGACGACGCGGTGCATGTACGACATCCTGCGGCTCCAGAGCTCGTTCCTCTTCCGGGACCTGTCCGAGGCGAGCGCGCGGGCCGAGTCGGCGGCCCGGTTCCTGGACTTCCTGGGGGGTTACATTCCCTCGGCCGAGCATGCGTTCTACTTGGCGCTGAACCTCCTGGCGCTCTGTGACGGGGCCACGCCCGGGGAGCGGGCCGCGCGGCTCGAGCGTGTGGCCGCCTCGCGCGAGAAGCTGAGACGGTGGGAGGAGGGGTGTGCGGAGAACTTCCGCCACAAGCGCCTGCTCGTGGACGCGGAGATCGCCCGGGTCCAGGGCCAGTTCCTCGAGGCCACCGGGTTGTACGACCAAGCCATCGAGGCGGCGACGAAGGCCCGCTTCCTCCAGGATGCGGCGCTGGCCAACGAGCTCTGCGGGCGGCTCTATCATGGGCATGGCCGGACTCGCGTCGCCCACCTGTACCTGTGTGCTGCCCAGAAGGGCTGGGCCCGGTGGGGAGCCCTGGCCAAGGCGCGGGCGCTCGATGACGAGTTCGACCTCAGCGGGGGTTCCGTGGGGCCTGGCGCCGTGGAGGAGCGCGCTCCCGGGACGGCGCTCGATGCCCTCAGCCTGCTCAAGACGGCCGAGACCATCTCGGGGGAAATCGAGCTCGAGCGTCTGCTGGGAAAGCTGATGGAGGTGTGCATCCAGGCGGCGGGCGCCGAGCGGGGCGTGCTCGTGGTCGAGGAGGAAGACGGACCGTTCGTCCGGGCGGTCGGAGGCGCCACGCTTCCGGTCTCCACCGAGAGGGCGCCGCTCGCCGCGTCGGACGAGCTTCCCCGGGAGGTCATCGAGTACGTGCGCAGGACGCGGCAGGTGCTCGTGCTCGAGGATGCCTCCCGGGATCAGCGGTTCGCTTCCGAGCCCTATCTCGCGGAGAGCAACGTGATGTCCGTCCTGGTGCTTCCCATCCAGCGCCAGGAGACCCTGCTCGGCACGTTCTTCTTCGAGAACGATCTGACGCCGCGCGCCTTCACCCGGGAGCGCGTCCGGGTGCTGGAGCTCCTGTCCGCGCAGATCGCCATCGCCCTCGAGAACAGCCTCCTGTTCGAGAAGTTCAAGGTGGAGGTGGAGGAGCGGAGGCGGGCGGAGAGGGCCGTGCGCTTCCTGGCCGACGTGAGCGCGCTGCTCGCCGAGTCGCTCGATTACCCGACGACCCTCCGCAACCTGGCGCGCTTCATCGCGCCGGCGTTCGCCGACTGGTGCGTCGTCGACGTGGTGGGGGAGGGCGGACGGCTCCATCGACTGGCCGGGGTGCACATCGATCCCATGAAGGAGAAGAGCCTCCGCGAGCTCGAGGAGCGCTATCCGCTCGAAAGGGGCTCGACTCAGCCGGCGGCCCGCGTCCTGGCCTCGAGCAGGCCGCTCCTGCTGGCGGAGCTGTCGGATGAGGTGCTGCGGGCCCACTGTCTCGATGCCGAACACTTCCGGCTCATCCGCGAGCTCGGGGCCCGGAGCCTCATCGCCGTGCCGCTCGTGGCTCGCGGCAGGACGATGGGGGCGATCACCGTCGGCTCCGCGGATCCAAGGCGCTCCTTCGGGCCGTCGGAGCTGGCGCTCGCCGAGGAGCTGGCCCGCCGGGCCGCCATCGCCATCGACAACGCCCACCTGTATCAGGAGGCCCAGGAGGGAATCCGCGTCCGCGAGGAGTTCCTCTGCGTCGCGGCGCACGAGCTGAAGACGCCCATCACCTCCATGAACATCGGCCTTCAATCGGTGGTCCGCAAACGCGAGCGCCCCTCCGAGGAGCGGCTGCTCCGGGTCCTCCAGTCGACGGACAGGCAGGTGCAGCGGCTCTCGCGCCTGGTCGATGACGTGCTCGACGTCTCACGGCTCCACGCCGGGCGGCTCGAGCTCCATCTCGAGCGGGTGGACCTGCCGGCGGTCGTGGCCGACGTCGTGGAGCGTTTTGGCGAGAGCATCGCTCAATCCGGGTCGCGGGTGGACGTCCGGGCCGAAGCGCTCGTCGAGGGGCTGTGGGACAGGAGCAGGTTGGATCAGGTGGTCGCCAACCTGCTCGGCAACGCCCTCAAGTTCGGCGAGGGCAGGCCCATCGAGATCTCCGTCGCTCGCAAGGACGGCATGGCCGAGCTCTCGGTGGTGGACCACGGCATCGGTATCGCCCCCGATCGCCTTCCCCACATCTTCGAGCGGTTCGAGCGCGCGGTGCCGACCCGTCACTATGGCGGGTTCGGGCTGGGCCTCTACATCGTGAGGAGCATCACGGAAGCGCTCGGTGGCACGGTGCGCGTGGAGAGCACACCGGGCCAGGGCTCGAGGTTCACCGTGATGCTTCCCCGGCTCACGCCAGCTTGATGCGCGCGGTCTTGTGCTTGCCCACCTGGACCAGGTACTCGCCCGCGTCCAGTTCGTGCTTGGGGTCCGTGGCCTTCTCGCCGTTCACCCGCACGCCGCCCTGGCCCATCAGCTTGCGCGCCTCCGTGACGGAGGCCACCAGCTTCGCCTCCGCCAGCGCCTTGGCCAGCGGGAGCTTGGGGGCGCCTCCCATCGACACCTCCACCAGCGGCTGGTCCTCGGCGACGATCTTCTTCTGGGAGTAGCGCTCCTCCCAGGCCTGCATCGCCTTCTGGGCCGACTCCGCGTCATGGAAGCGCGCGGCGATCTCCTGGGCGAAGCCCGACTTCGCCGCCTTCGGGTGCAGCTCCCCGCGCAGCACCTTCTCCTTCAGCTCGGCCAGCTCCTTGAGCGTCCGCGACGACAGCAGCTCGTAGTAGCGCCACATCAGGTCGTCCGTGATGCTCATCAGCTTGCCGTAGATCTGCTCCGGCGACTCGCTGATGCCCACGTAGTTGTCCAGGCTCTTGGACATCTTGTCGCCGGTGATCTTCCCGTCGACCAGCTTCGCGTCCAGACCCTCGAGGATGGGCCCGGTCATGATGACCTGCGGCTCCATGCCCTCTTCCTTCATGAGCTGCCGGCCCACCAGCAGGTTGAAGAGCTGATCCGTCGCGCCCAGCTCCACGTCCGCCTTCAGCGCCACCGAGTCGTAGCCCTGCAGCAGCGGGTAGAGGAACTCGTGGATGGAGATGGAGCGGTTCTCCCGGAAGCGCTTCTTGAAGTCATCGCGCTCCAGCATGCGCTGCACCGAGTAGCGCGCCGCCAGGCGGATCATCCCCTCCGTGCCCAGCTTGTCCAACCACTCGGAGTTGAAGCGCACCTGCGTCTTCGCCGCGTCCAGCACCTTGAAGACCTGGTCCTGGTACGTCTTCGCGTTGACCTTCACCTCGTCGCGGGTGAGGGCGGGGCGCGTGGTGTTCTTCCCCGAGGGGTCGCCGATCAGCGCGGTGAAGTCACCGATGAGGAACACCACCTGGTGCCCGAAGTCCTGGAAGCGCCGCATGCGCGTGAGCAGCAGCGAGTGGCCCAGGTGCAGGTCCGGGCGGCTCGGATCGAAACCGGCCTTGATGACGAGCGGCTTGCCCGTCTCATACGAGCGCTCGAGCTTCTTCTTCAGATCCTCGGGCACCTGGAGGTCCACGGTGCCGCGGGTCACTTCCTCGAACTGCTCCTGGGGGGTCGCCTTGCGCAAAGCGTTTTCGGACATGGCGCAGCGCACCCTATCCGAAAACGTTGCCAGAGAGGCCCGGAAACGCGGCTTTACGTGCCCGGCAGGTGCTCGCGGACGCGCTCGATGCTCCGCGCCTTGCCCGTCTTGTCATCCAGGTCGATGACCACGCCCTGCAGGTACACCAGGTTCTTGGCCACCTCGTAGGGGGTGTGGCGCAGGGTGATGAAGCGCTCGATGGAGAGCTCCTTCTTCACGCCGATGACGGAGTCCAGCGGGCCACACATGCCCACGTCGGTGATGAAGGCCGTGCCACCCGGGAGGATGCGCTCGTCGGCCGTCTGCACGTGCGTGTGGGTGCCCACCACGGCGGACACCTTGCCGTCCAGGTGCGCGCCCATGGCGTTCTTCTCGCTGGTGGCCTCGCAGTGCATGTCCACCAGGATGCAGGGCGTCTGCTTGCGCAGCTCGGCCACCAGCTCCAGCGCCACCGTGAACGGGTTGTCCAGCGGCTTCATGAAGACGCGGCCCTCGAGGTTGAGCACCCCGAGCTTGCGCCCGTCCGGCGTCTGGATGACGGTGTGCCCCTTGCCCGGCGCGCCCTTGGGATAGTTGGCCGGGCGCAACAGCAGGTTGGGGTTGTCCTCCACCCAGGGGAGGATCTGCTTCTTGGTCCAGAAATGGTTGCCGCTCGTCAGGAGGTTGACCTCACTGCCGAGCAGCGCCTCGGCCGACTCGGGGGAGATGCCGGCGCCGCCTTCGCTGTTCTCCGCGTTGGCGACGACCAGATCCACCGAGTGGCGCGCGATGAGCTTGGGCAGAAGGGTACGCACGGCCAGGAGCCCTGGCCGGCCCACCACATCACCCATGAAGAGTACTTTCACGTGTCGACGAAGTCCCAGTCGCGGTACAGCCCGCGCAGTGTCTCCGACTCGGTGACGACGAGGTCCATGTCCACGTCCTCACTGGTTGTCGGCATGGTGTCGACGACCTGATCTCCGAAGGCCAGTCCCACCCGGCGGCTGCGCGCCGAGGCCGCCCGGAGCGTGGCGTCGTAATACCCGCCGCCACGTCCCAGCCGCTTGCCATCTCGTGTGAAGCCCAGTCCGGGCACCACGAACAGATCGATCTGGTCCACCGGGATGAGCTCGGCGGAGTTGGTGGGCTCGCGTACTCCGAGCCTGCCAGGCTCCAGCTCCGCTTCGGACTTGATGGCCCGGAAGGACAGGATGCGTCCATGGACGTGGGACAGCGGGTAGCAGACGATCTTCTCGTCCTGCAGCGCCGCGATCAGGATGTCCCGCGTGGGCACCTCACCCCGAATGGGGGCGTAGAGGGCCACCGTCCTCGCCTTTTGGTAATAGGGCGTTGCCAGGAATCGGGCCTGAACCTTCAACCCGCGCTCGTCGATGATGTCCGGCGTCATCGCCTTGCGCCGCGCCGTCAACTCCTCGCGCAGCGACACCTTCCGAGCAGCCCCCTCTTGCGCCACCGTCTCGCTCGCCACCTGCCCCGCTCCCCGCCAAGAGTAAGAAAAAAGTCCCCCGCCGTATGGCCGTGTGCCTAGCGTCCATTGAACCCTAAAAAGCCAGGTGGGGTTCGAAGTCGTGGACCCGTAGGCTTCCCTCATCCCGCGAGGGGAGGGCTTGCACATGGGACTCGAAACGGACCCCGTGATGGACGTATCGGTTCGAATTTCTGCTGGGCATCACGCGCCCCGCAGGGGACAGCCCTTCAACAAACCTTTCGTTACGGCAAATCCTTGAAACTCCTGGGGAAACCCCAGGAGTTGCTGAGGGAATGATAAGAACGTGGGGCGGATGGGTCAAGCCATCGGTGTGCGTTTACAACTCAGCCGGGCGACTCCTATGATGGAGGCGCTCCCACCCATGGCGTCCGTGTTCAGAACAATCGGCCTCGCGGTCCTCGTCGCCGTGGCCCCTGGTGCCGCGTGGGCGGAGGGCCGCCCCTCGGGCAGCTACCAGGCGGACCTCTGGGGCCGGGTGGAGCTGAGCCTGGTGCGCGAGCGGTTGGTCGCCTACACGGCCGGGGAGGGTGGGGCCTGTGGCTTCGAGCCCCGGCGGCCGGTGTTGGAGGGCGAGTTCCAGGGCAACGTGCTGGTGGGAGAGCTCACCCTGTGCCTGACGGGGAACGCGTGCCCCGCGGTGGACCGGTTGCCCGTGCTCGCCTTCTACGCCCCGTCGGATGGGACGCTGACGGCCTACGTGCGGCCGCGCCAGGGGTGTCAGGCGCCGGAGCTGGGTCCGGGGGGCCTGTTGGTGTTGCAGCCGGCCCTGGCGGAGGAGGCGGAGGCGCCCGCCGTGGGCGTGGTGCGCGAGGGGGGCTCGTCCCTGGCGCGCCTGCGCACGGAGAAGCGCGACCCCGTGGCCGCCAAGGAGTCGCTGGAGAAGGGCACCCGGCTGCTGGGGGCCAAGGACTGGAGCGGCTCGGCGACCGAGTTCGAGCGAAGCATCACCCAGGACGACCGCAACTGGGTGGCCTTCTTCGGGCTGGGCACCGCCCAACTGATGCGCGGTCAGGCGCGTGATGCCGTGGAGGCCCTGGACAGGGCCCGCGTCCTCAACACGCGCGAGCCGAGCATCCACTACCACCTGGCCTGCGCCCACAGCCGGCTCGGTGACAAGCGGAAGGCCATGGACTCCTTGAGGCAGGCGGTGAAGCTGGGCTTCGCCATCCCCGAGGGCTCGTTCCAGGATGTCGAGCTGGATCGGTTCCTGGGCTCGGAGCCCGAGTACCTGGGTCTCACCAACCAGGCCATCCAGAACTACAAGTCGCCCGCCGGACGGCGGCCACACACGGGACCCTGAGCGCGTGAGCACTTCTCCCACGCCGCGGATTCCCCGCATCCTCGGCCCCTACGAAATCCTGTCACAGCTCGGCAAGGGCGGAATGGCCGAGGTCTTCCGGGCGCGCGTTCGCGCCGGTCCCCGTCAGGGCTGGACCGTCGCCGTCAAGCGGCTGCTGCCCGCCCTCACCAAGGATCCCGCCTCCGTCTCCCTCTTCGCCGCCGAGGCCCGCCTCACCAAGCAGCTGGATCATCCCAACATCGTCCAGGTGCTCGACGTGGGGCTGGTGGAGGGCCAGTACTTCATCGTCATGGAGCTGGTGGATGGCCGGGACCTCGGGCACATCCTCCGCCGCTGCAAGCACCGCGGCATCTACCTGCCCCTGGATTTCGCCGTCTACCTGGGCCGCGTGCTGCTCCAGGCCCTGAGCTACGCCCACTCCGCTACGGGCCCCGGCGGCGAGCCCCTGGGCATCGTCCACTGCGACATCTCGCCCTCGAACCTGTTCATCTCCCGGCTGGGCGACATCAAGCTGGGTGACTTCGGCGTGGCCCGCCTGCGCGTGGATGGGGTGCTCCAGGGCGGCGAGGTGCTCGGCAAGCCCTACTATCTGTCTCCCGAGGCCCTGCAGGGCGCCATCGATCCGTCGGTGGACCTGTGGGCCGCCACCGTCGTGCTGTACGAGCTGCTGACGCTGCAGCGGCCCTTCACGGGTTCCACTCCGGAAGAGGTCTTCACGAAGATCGTCTACCGGGATTACCTGCCGCCGAGCCTCATCCGCCCGGAGATCCCCGAAGCCCTGGACGAGATCATCCACAAGGGCTTCGCGGTGAATCCCGAGGACCGGTTCCCCTCGGCCGAGGCCTTCGCCGAGGCCCTGGCGCCCCACTACGACGAGCGCGTGGGCACCCCGTTGGCCATCGCCGCCGTGGTCCGTGGGCTCTTCGGGATCAGCGACTCGACGTGAGGACCTCCTCTCCCTCTCCCTCCGGGAGAGGGTCGGGGTGAGGGTCGCTCGGACCCCGGGTTGGATCCGTGTCCGCTCCCTCTCCCCCTGGGAGAGGGCTGGGGTGAGGGTCAGCGCTCTCCAGCCTGTCTCCCCGTGGGATGCCTGTTGCCCGCCGCGTGCCGATCTTTCCCTGTACGACGGTGCGCGCCCATCGCGCGAGGGAGGATTCGAGATGGCCACGGAGCAGGAGAAGAAGCCGCAGGAGACCCGCGAGGCCGACACGGAGCGCAAGGACGAGCGCAGGCAGACGACCCCCAAGGAGTCCCATGAGGGCATCCCGGGCTATGGTCAGGCTCCCGAGGATGTCCGCGAGAAGAAGCTCCCTGAGCAGAAGTGGTGAGTTCGGGAGGTATTGGGGCGGAGTGGATGCACGGGGAGGGGAGACCCTCACCCCAGCCCTCTCCCAGAGGGAGAGGGGGCATACACGGGTTCAACCTGGGATGCTCGATACCCTCACCCTGTCCCTCTCCCGGAGGGAGAGGGGGGTTGCTCGCGGGTTGCTCTCGCGGGCTACTCCAGGTTCAGGGCTCGGGCCCTCGGTACATGCGTGGTGAGGGCCTCCACCACCCGTGTCACCTCCGCCTCCGTCGTCGTCGGCCCCAAGGAGAAGCGCAGTGAGCCGTGCGCCTGCGTCGGCGTGAGTCCCATCGCCAGCAGTACGTGCGAGGGCGTCAGCGTCCCCGATGCACACGCCGCTCCCGAGGACGCGCAGATACCTTCCAGATCCAGCGCGATCAGCAGTGCCTCTCCGTCCGCCCCGTGGAAGCACAGGTTGCTCGTGTTCGGCACTCGCGGCGCTCCCTCCCCGCTCACCGTCACGTCCGGGATGCGCGTGCGTACCTCCCGCTCGAAGGTGTCCCTCAGCTTCTCCACCCTCGCCGCGTGCGCCGGCTGCTCCTCGTTCGCCAGTTCCAACGCCAGCGCCAGCGCCTCCGCGTAGGGCACGTTCTGTGTCCCCCCTCGCAGTCCCGCTTCCTGGTGCCCCGGTGTCAGCGCCTGCATCTCCACGCCCTTGCGCACCACCAGCACCCCCGCTCCTGGCGGGCCTCCGAACTTGTGCGCCGACAGCGCCAGCAGATCCGCGTCCACCTCGCGCAGGTTCGTCGGCAGCTTTCCCACCGCCTGCACCGCATCCGTGTGGAACAGGATTCCCCTCTGCCGGCACGCCCTCGACAGCTCCGCCACCGGCTGCACCACGCCCGTCTCGTTGTTCGCCCACATCAACGAGCACAGCAGCGTCTCCGGCGTCAGCGCCTCCATCATCGCTTCCAGTGGCACCCGGCCGTCATGTCCCGGCCGCACCCGCACCACCTCCGCGCCCAGGGCCTCCAGCTGCTTCACCGCCGCCAGCACCGAGGGATGCTCGATGGCCGAGGTCACCACGCGCCGTCTCCGGGTTTCCTTCCGCGCCAGCCAGGTGCCCTTCAGCGCCAGCGCGTCCGCCTCCGAGCCCGAGCCGGTGAAGCACACCTCCTTCGGCTCACAGCCCAGCACTCGCGCCACCCGGGCCCGCGCCGCGTCCAGTCGCCCCCGGGCCTCGCGCCCACCCCGGTGCACGCTGGAGGCGTTGCCCCAGCCTCCCTCGGAGAAGGTCCGCGCCAGCAACGTGGCCACCTCCGGCCGCACCGGCGCGGCCGCGTTGTGGTCCCAGTAGATCACGGCGAGGGCGCGGACAGCAGCGCCACCGGCCGCTCCTCCGCGACTCCAAAGGCCTCGAGGAAGCGGCGCACCAGCTCCCGCTTGATCGCCTTGCGCTGGGTCGCTCGCCCCGACAGCGGAATCCTCGCGCCCGCCATGCTGCCGTGGCCTCCCGCCGAGCCGCCGTAGTCCTCGCAGATCTCCCGGATCAGCCGGCCCGCGTTCATCCGCCGATCCTTCACCCTCAACGAGAGGAAGAGCTGGTTGTGGTACGTCGCGTACGCCAGCGACCACTTCATCCCGTCCAGGAACATCAGCCGCTCGGCCACCTCGGCCACCATGTCCGGCGAGTAGACCTCTTCCAGGTCCGTCACGATCGCCGTGTCCCCGTACACCTTCGCCCGCTCGAAAGCCGTGTGGTACAGCTGGAAATACCGCGCCGGCAGCTCCGGGTGCTCGATCTGGCTCAGCAGCTGCTTGTCCATCCTCGGGAACAGCCACAGGTACGTGTCGATGTCCGTCTGGGTCGTCTCGCGTCCCAGATCCCGCGTGTCCGCCTTCACCCCGTAGAAGAGCGCCGTGGCCACCTCCACCGACGGCTCCAACCGCGCGGCGCGCAGGTACTCCGCCAGCATCGTCGAGGTGGCTCCGAAGTCACCGCCCACGTCCGCGAAGGGCGCCTCGAGGCTCTCGTTGCGCAGCGGGTGGTGGTCGATGACGATGTCCACCTCGCTCCGCAGCCGCGGCGGAATGGCGTGGTTGCCCGTGGGCGGCTGCGTGTCCACCAGCGCCAGCAGGTCGTACTCGTCCAGGTCCAGCTGGGCGATGGGCACCACGGGCAGGCGCAGCACCTTCACGAAGGCGAGGTTCTCCGCCCGTCCGATGATGCCGCCGTAGCCCACCCGGGCCTCCTCCACGTCCGCCCGCTCCTTCAAGAGTTGCGTCAGCGCCACCGCCGCGGCGAGGGAGTCCGGATCCGGATTGTCGTGGGTGAGCACGAGGGCCTTCTTGTGCCCCTTGGCCACCCGGAGCAGCCGTTCCAACTTGGCACGGGCCGGCAGGCTCGCGATGCGTGGTGGCGGGGGCTCCGTGCCCTCTACGCCCCCCGGCGTCGATCTGCGGCTGTTGGCTGTCGGTGTAGCAGGCATGGGTGCGGTGTTTACTTCCTCCGGCTCAGCGATTCGAGAAGCCTGATGACTTCTGGATAACGCTCGAGGAAAGGTGTCTCCAGGATTCCAATGGTGTTGACGAAGCGTGGATCCTTCACGAGGCGGCGAAAAGGCGTGAGCCCGAGTGCTCCCTTGTCCACCTCCGAGGAAATCGTATCCGGCGGCGAACAAATGGCGGATGCCCAGGCGGCTCGCATCGCCCACCCGGGAAGGACCTCCGCCAGATGTTCGAAGTGCCAGCCCAGGCAGTGGCCATGGCCCGCCGTCACCTCCAGGCACGGACGTGACTGGAAGCGCGGCGTGCGCTCGTGCACCTCGTCCAGCGCCCGGGCGATGAGCTCCAGCCCTCGACGCTCGTCCAGGTGTCCACTCGGGTGGGGGAGCCTAGTTGATGGCCTTGTACCGGCGACCCAGGTCCTTGAAGTACTTCACACCGTTGTCCAGCGAGTTCTCGATCGCGTCCATCAGCAGCGCGCGGAACAGCCCCTCGGCGCCCCGCAGGGACTCGTAGTACCGCTGACGATCGATCGAGTGGATGATCGCCGGCATGTAGCCGTTGCGCAGCAGCACGAGGTTCGTGAGCATCCGACCGACCTTCCCGCTGTTCTCCGTGAAGGGGAAGATCTGCATGAACTTGTGCTGCGCCACCGCCGCCTGCTTGATGGGGTGGAACTCGCGGAACTCGGCGCTGCCCGTGTAGTCCACCAGCTTCTCCAGCAGCGGCTGGATCTTCGCCGGCTGGGCGATCTCGTGGAAGTAGGTGCGGTGCAGGGGCATGTCCTTGCGGTAGCCGCTGCGATCGCGCTCCTTGGCCAGCTCCTTCTCCGTCCGCTCCCGCCGCTCGATGTTGGCGCGCGTCGCCTGGGCCTCCGGCGTGTTGCCACACAGCAGATCGTGGATGCGCTTGATGGTCGTCAGCGTGATCTGCGTCTGCTTCTTGCCGTTGGCGGCGGCGTCCTCGCGCAGGTAGTCACACGCGGCCTTGTGGTTGCGGATCTCCAGCACCACGGGGATCATCGCCGGGTCCATGCTGGCCCGTTCCGGGAACAGCGCCGACACCAGCTCCGCCTGCGTGTACACGGTCCCTTCGAGCGCCGCGTCGTGGTAGATCCACGACATCTCGAACTTCTCGAGGAAGTCGCGACCCTTCTCCTTGAAGATGCCAAGGTAGTCGCGCAGCGCTTCGTTCTTCTCGTCGATCTCTTGGTAGCGTTCCTTCACGGACGTGACGCTCCTTCACACCGGCTCACGGCAAGGACCGGCGGGTCGGACCGTGATGAGCCCGACCAGCGGGGACAACGGGCGGAGGATTGTAGAAATTCCAGGCATTTAGGACAATTAAAACGCTACTCTCCCCGCTCACAGGCTGACGAGGAAGACCTCGCACGCCTGGTCGAGCAGGTCCTTGGACAGCGCCGGGGGGATCTGCCGGTAACGCGCCGCGTCCTTGATGAGCTGCACCAGATCCCGAGGGTGGCAGGCGCGCATCTGCATGCTCCGGGGCTTGTAGTAGTGCTCGATGAGATAGGTGACGGCCTGCTCCACGTAGGGGATGCCGGCAGCCTCGCACACGCGGGCGAAGATCTCCCGGTACGTCTCCTCGTCGGGGTTCGTCACCTCGATCTTGTACTTGATGCGCCGCAGGAAGGCCTCGTCCACCAGCTCCTTGGGATCCAGATTGGTGGAGAAGACGAGCAGCTGGTCGAAGGGGATGTCGAACTTCTTGCCCGTGTGCAGGGTGAGGAAGTCGATCCGCTTCTCCAGGGGGACGATCCACCGGTTGAGCAGATCCGTCGGGTGGACCTTCTGCCGGCCGAAGTCGTCGATGAGCAGCATGCCGCCGTTGGCCTTCACCTGGAACGGGGCCTCGTAGAAGCGCGCCGTGGGCGAATAGATGAGGTCCAACGTCTCCAGCGTCAGCTCGCCGCCCACCACCACGGCGGGGCGCCGGCACAGCTGCCAGCGGTTGTCCATCTCGAAGGTCTGCCGCCGGCCCGCCGCGTCCCGCTCGGACTCGAGCGTCACCGGGACGTGGTTGAGGGCGTCGAAGACCTTGATGATCTGGTTGTCGATCTCCAGGCAGTGGGGGATGAAGACCTCGCCGCCGAACATGCGGCTGATGGCCTCCGCGAGGCTCGTCTTGCCGTTGCCCGGAGGGCCGTAGAGGAAGAGCGAGCGGCCCGAGTTCACCGCCGGGCCCAGCTTGTCCATCAGGTCCGCGGAGACGGTGAGGTGGGACAGGCCCACCACCAGGTCCTCGTTGCTGATGACAGGGCTCTCCTCCGTCTGCGCGGTGATGAGGGCGTTGTACTGCTCGATGGGGACGGGAGCGGGGCCCACGTAGGTGCTGCGCTCGATGGCGCCGCGCGCGTACTCGCGCCCCTTCTCCGAGAGGATGAAGTCCACCGAGGCGCGACCGAAGCCCTTGCCGCCTCGCAGGTCCACCAGCTTCTCGCCGGCCAGGAAGTCCACCACCGTCTCGATGACACCGGGCCAGGGCAGCCGCAGCTCCTGGGCGATGTCCATGCCCGTGGCGGTACCCTGGTAGTACAGGTACCGCAGGGCGATGTCCGACAGCAGGCCGATCTTCAGCCCTGTCTCCTCCAACGACTTCGGCTCCGAGGGAGCGATGTCGAGGATGGCCGGGTTCTCGAGGTTGAAGGGATTGGGAATGGCACCGGGCTCGGGACGCATCGGCCCCTGGTTCTAGCCGATCCGCCCCCCTTCCGGCACGTCTCGTGAGCCCCTGCCCGCTGGGGGCTCAGACGTAGGTGAGCCACTCGGAGTAGCGCGACTCCTGCCCCCGGACGGCGCGGAAGTAGGTCTCCTGCACATACTGGGTGATGGGGCCGGGCTTGCCCGTGCCGACGGTGCGGTTGTCCACCTCGCGCACCGGGGTGATCTCCGCCGCCGTGCCGGTGAAGAAGACCTCGTTGCAGATGTAGAGGGCGTCGCGGGTGACGGTGACCTCCTCCACCGAGCGGCCGGAGTCCCGGAGGATCTTCAGCACCGAGTCGCGGGTGATGCCGTCGAGGATGGGCGAGGAGAGGGGAGGGGTCTTGATGATGCCCTTCTTGTTGACGAGGAAGATGTTCTCCCCGGAGGCCTCGGCGACGAAGCCGCTGATGTCCAGGAGGATGGCCTCGTCATAGCCGGCGAGCACCGCCTCGCGCTTGGCGAGGATGGAGTTGACGTACTGGCCGGAGATCTTCCCGCGCACCATGTTCACGTTCACGTGCAGGCGGGTGAAGGAGCTCACCTTGGCGCGGATGCCCTCGCGGATGCCCTTGTCCCCGAGGTACGCGCCCCAGTCCCAGGCGGTGATGGCCACGCGGGTGGGGTTGATGGCGCCCAGGCCCATGGCTCCGTCGCCCATGAAGGCGATGGGGCGCAGGTAGGCCCCGTTGGCGAACAGGTCCTTCTGCTTGCGCAGCAGCTCCAGGCACGCCTCGGACAGCTGCTCCGGGGTGAAGGGCAGCTTCATCATGCAGATGTGCGCCGAGTCGAACAGGCGGTCGATGTGCTCGCGCAGGCGGAACACCGCGAGCCGTCCATCGTAGGTGCGGTAGGCCCGGATGCCCTCGAAGACCCCCAGCCCGTAGTGCAGGGCGTGGGTCATCACGTGCACCTGGCCTTCGTCCCATTTGATCAGCTTGCCATCGAGCCAGATCTGATCGGAGCGCAGGACGTTGGCGGAGGTCGAGCTCATTCGGGGTTCCTCGTCGTCGGAAAGGGGAGACGGCCCCGAGGTTTTCTTCCAGATGGCCCTTTGAAGTCAAAACAACCCGATCAGCCAAGGTGCGGAAGTGGAGAGAGCATCCGCGTCAGGAAGGGCATGTCCGGGCCGAGCTGTTTGCGGCCGAAGTGCATGGCCTTGGTGGCGAGCTGAACGGAAGGCACCAGCTCCAGGGGCGAGAGGGTGGGGCCGAAGCACTTCACCAGGTGGGCGTAGGGGAGGTTGGGCGCCACCGTCATGGCGGCGAGCCGTTGCAGCGGCAGCCAGAAGGGCGTGCTGAGCCGGGGCGCGAAGCCATCCAGCGCGAGGAGGAAGGCGTTGCGCGTGCCGAGGTTGCCATGGTGCACCGCCTTCCAGGCCGCCTTCACCGGGAGGTTGTCCACCAGTCCCCCATCCATCAGCCGGAAGATGCCCTTCTCCTCCAGGAGCCCGTTGAGCAGGCCGTGCATGTTCGCGTCCTCGCGCAGCACGTCGTAGTGGATGACACCGGGCAGCGCCGAGGAGAAGCCCGCCGCGTCGATCGCGTCGAAGTGGGACGTCTTCTCGTCCAGCCCCAGGTGGAGCTTCACCATGATCTCCGGACGGGTGAAGAACTCGGCCAGCGTCCCCATCACCGCCTGGATGCGGCGCGCCACGCCCGTGGGGCTCAACAGGCTCACCGGGCTCGTGCCCAGCAGGCGCTCGTAATACTCGAGCGGCCTGGGCAGCATGCCCCGCCGGATGCCACCCACCGCGACGAGGATGGGCACCGGGAGATCCTTCAGCCTCAGCCCGCCCTCCTGGTTCGGTCCCGCGTCGAAGTAGCGGCCCAGGCCCGCGCGCAGGAAGAGGCGCAGCGCCGCCGGCAGCCCGTAGCGATTCTCCGTGGAGATGAACCGGAAGAGCTTGCGCCAGGACAGGCTGCGGATGATGCCCACCAGGTCCGACTGGTCGAAGCGCGCCATCCGTGAGCGCATCAGCATCAGGATGGCGCCCATGGAGGTGCCCGCCAGCAGCGATGGCTTCAGGCCGTGCTCGTCCAGCAGGGCCATCACCCCCATGTACACGTAGGCCGAGCCTCCTCCTCCGCCGGCCACCACCACCAGCGACTTGTGCTGGAGCTCGCGGTGCAGCACTTCCTCGGGCACCTGCCCCCGCAGGTGGTGGATGAGCTCGTCGCGCACCTGGAGGGTGCGGTGGCGCAGGTCCCGTGCGTGCGGCACCAGCTGGTCCCGGGTGATGCGGCGCTTGCCGAGCAGCACCGGGCCGAGCCTCCGCGCCACGTCCTCGCGGAAGGGCGTGGTCCACGTCTCCACGGAGTGATCATGTCCCTCGTGGCGCAGCTTGTAGAGGCGCGCCAGGGAGAGCGCGGTGCGCAGCACGGTCTCCTCGCGCGAGTCCAGCAGCGAGGGCGAGTCCATCGCCGCGCGCACCAGGGCCATCTCCATCTCTTCGAGGGGCCGGAGGATCTGGAAGCGTTGCTTCAGCAGCACGAGCGAGGGAGTCCGGATTCAGCGTGAGGCACGGAGCACCCGAGCATACACGTCCCGGACGCGTGTCGCGCTGGCTCGATAGCGGGCGAGGAACGTTTCTCCCGGATCGGCACGCAGCACTCCCATCCGGCGCGCGAGCTGCGCCAGGGGCCGCCCGCTGGTGGGCATGTGCGCCAGGGAGCTGGCGTGCACCAGCCGCAGCCGGTTCTCCACCCGCCTCAGGAAGAGGTAGCCCTCGCGCAGCACCTCGGCGTCCTCGGGGGAGAGGCGGCCCTCGGCCTGGAGCCCCTCCAGCGCCGCCAGGGTGTTGGTGCTTCGCACCCGCGGGTACTCCCGGCCGTGCACCAGTTGCAGGTACTGGACGGCGAACTCCACGTCCACCAGCCCTCCCTGGCCCAGCTTCGGGTTGAGCTGTTGCGCGCTCTCGTGGGCCAGCTCCCGCTCCATGCGCGTGCGCAGCCGGTCGATCTCCGCCGCCGCTCCAGGGGGCAGGGGCCGCTCGTAGACGAGCGGGACGAGCACCTCCTCCTGCAACGCCCGGAAGTGCGTGGCGTCTCCCGCCGCCGGGCGGGCCTTGATGAGCGCCTGGCGCTCCCAGAGCTGCGCCCGCTTCTGGTGGTGCTCGCGGAAGGCGTCCTGGCTCACCACCAGCGCCCCCTGGTTCCCCGACGGCCTCAGCCTCGCGTCGATCTTGTAGAGGTGCCCCTCTCTCAGTTGCACCTGGAGCAGCGTCATGAGCCGCTGCACCGTCTTCGCGAAATACTCGTGGTGGGTGATGCCGCCGCGGTTGCCTCCGCTCGTCTCCGCCTGACCGTTGCCGCTGTAGACGAAGATGAGGTCCAGATCCGAGTGGTAGCCCAGCTCGTACCCGCCCAGCTTCCCCATGGCGATCACCACCAGCCCCTCGCGCTGGCCACTCGCGTTCAGCGGCAGGCCGTAGCGCTCGCGCTGCTCCTCCATCGCCAGGAAGAGGCACTCGTCCAGGATGGCGTCCGCCACCGCCGTGAGCTGCCTCGCCACCTCCGGCACCGTGAGGTCTCCGCCGATGTCGTTGAGCCCGATCCGCAGCACCTCCTCGTTCTTGAAGCGCGGCATCGCCCCGTGCTTCGCCTCCGCGTCCGGATGCCGGGCCAGCCTCGCGCTCAGCTCCTGACGGATGCGCTCGGGCGGCTTCACCGCCTCGTCCAGCTGCGCCTGCACCAGCGCGTCCAGCAGCTCCGGGTGCCGCAGGAAGATGCGCGACAGGTAGTCGCTCTGTCCGAAGAGGTTGAAGAGGCGCCGGCTCGCCCGGGGCATGTTCGTCAGCAGCCCCAGGTAGCCCTCCGGCTGGTGCAGCCGCGCCAGGAAGTCCGAGAAGTGCAGCAGCGCCTGGTCCGGATCCGGAGTCTGCGCCAGCTCCGACAGCAGGCGCACCGCCTTCACCCCCGAGCCCCCATCCACGAACGGGGAGTGGGGGACGCGTGCCAGCCGCTCCAGCTCGGCCAGGGCCCTCTCGGGGTTCTCGAAGCCCCGCTTGTCCAGCGCCGCCTGCCGCTCCCGCGGCGGCAGGTCCGGGTCCAGCGCGAGCGCCAGGAGCGGCTCATCGGGCACCTCGTCCCGCGCCGTCTGGCCGAGCAGCGTGTTGAAGGCGTCCAGGACGAACCGGCGATGCCGCTCCAGCTCGGCGCCGAAGGTGTTCCAGTCCGCGAAGCCCAGCGACGTGGCCAGCCGGCGGCGCTCTCGCTCCCCCGAGGGCAGCGCCTGGGTTTGACGCTCCTCCAGCATCTGCAGCCGGTTCTCCACCCGCCTCAGGAAGACGTACGCCTCCTCCAGCGCGTCCGCGTCCGGCCCCGATACGAACCCCGCTCGCTCCAGCTTGCGCAGCGCTCGCATCGTCCTCGCCTCGCGCAGCGTCGCGTCCTTTCCTCCCTGCAACAGCTGGAGCGCGTTGACGAAGAACTCCACCTCCCGGATTCCCCCAGGCCCCAGCTTCACGTCGTCCGCGCTCGCCTTGCCTCGCAGGTCGATCTGCGCCTTGAGCTCCCTCAGCCCGTCCACCGCCGACAGGTCCAGGCTCCTCCGCCAGATGAACGGGCTCAGGTCGCTCAGCAGCTCGTTCGCCAGCTCCGCGTCCCCCGCCACCACCCGCGCCTTGAGGAACGCCGCCCTCTCCCACATGCGCCCGAAGGTCTCGTAGTAGGAGAGTGCCGCTGGCAGCGAGATGACCATCGCCCCCGCTCTCCCCTGCGGCCTCAGGTTCAGGTCCACCCGGTAGCAGAATCCCTCCGCCGTCACCTTCGTCAGCGCCTGCGTCACCGCCTCGCCCAGCCTCGTGAAGTACTGCACGCCCGGCAACGCCCCCGCCGTTCCCCCCGTCGTGTGCCCGTCTCCCCGGTACAGGTAGATGAGATCCACGTCCGAGCTGAAGTTGAGATCCTCTCCTCCCAGCTTGCCCATCCCCAGGATGCAGAAGCCCGGCGTGTCCGGCGTGCCGTACTTCGCCCTCAGCGAGCGCTCCGCCCAGGCCAGCGCCGCTCCGATGAGCGCCTCCGCCAAGGCCGTGTGCTCGCGGCCCAACTCCGCCATCGGTGCTTTCAGCGCCGCGTCGCGCACCATCAGCCGCAGGTATTCACGGTACTTGTAGCGGCGCAGGCGGCGGTGCAGTCCCTCCGCGTCGGTTGGCCCGATTCGGCGCGTCGCCGCCCGTGCCTCTCGGTGGTAGTGCTCCCGGGGTTTTTCTCGTGTCAGGGTTCGTGAGCCCGCCAGCCAGCGCAGCAGTCCCGGACGTGTCGCCAGCAGCCTCGGCGCGAACGTGCTCGCGTGGAAGACCGCTGGTAGCCAGTCCAGCAGGCGCGAGAGGGTCGGTTCTCCTAATCCCTGCAGGCCTTCTCGGACCCGATCGAAGGCCGCTACCACTTCGTCCGGCTCCGAGGTTCTTTTCGCCGCTTCGTGGATCCGCTCCGCCGCGTGGGCTCCGAGCGGGCCTGACAGGGTCGATAGCTCCTTGGCCGCTCTCCTCGGGTTCTCGAAGCCCTCCGCCCTCAGTGATTCCTCGGTCCAGGTCATCTCGGGCCCATTTCGCGGAGGGCTCGTGATGACCCTCACCCTGGCCCTCTCCCGGAGGGAGAGGGGATTTACACGGGTTGGAACCCGGGGCGGTCGGTACCCTCACCCCGTCCCTCTCCCGAAGGGAGAGGGGTGGGGGGCTCAGGCTTGTGCGATCTGCCCGAGGTTGCTCTTCGCCTTCTCGATGTCCCCCTCGTGCTTCAGCACCAGGTTCAGTGTCGCCGCCACCAGATCCGGCGTCAGCGACTCCGCGTTCAGCAGCGCCAGGCTTTGTACCCAGTCCAGCGTCTCGCTGATCGACGGCGCTTTCTTCAGGTCCAGCTTCCGGATCGCCGCCACCGCCTCCACCACCTGCTCCGCCAATGTTCTCGACACCTCGGGGAGTCTGCTCCGGATGATCCGCAGCTCCCGCTCTCGATCCGGGAAGTCGATGTGCAGGTGCAGGCACCGTCTCTTCAACGCGTCCGACAGCTCCCTCGCGTTGTTCGACGTCAGCACCACTCGCGGCACGTGCTTCGCCTTGAACGTCCCCAACTCCGGAATCGTCACCGCGTTGTCCGACAGCACCTCCAGCAGGAAGGCCTCGAACTCCGGATCCGCCTTGTCGATCTCGTCCACCAGCAGCACCGCCGGTTTGTCCGACAGCAACGCCTTCAGCACCGGTCTCGGCAGCAGGAACCGCTCCGAGAAGAACACCGCGTCGCTCGTCGCCAGCCGGTCCGCCGCCTCGGTCAGCGTCCCCGCCCCCTGCACCATCTCCCCGATCTTGTCCTTCAACAGCTGCGTGTAGAGCAGTTGCTTGGCGTACTCCCACTCGTAGAGCGCCTTCGCCTCGTCCAGCCCCTCGTAGCACTGCAGGCGGATGAACTCCCTCCCCAGCGCCTGCGCCAGGGCCTTCGCCAGCTCCGTCTTGCCCACCCCCGCCGGGCCTTCCACCAGGATCGGTTTCTCCAGCCGGTCCGCCAGGAAGCTCGCCGTGGCGATCTCCGGCGAGGGCAGGTATCCCACCTGCGCGAGGCGCTTCTCCGCGTCCTCCACGCTGCTCAGGGTGAATGTTTCGGTCTTCGGACTGGGGGGGCTCACACCCCTGAACTTAACCGAAGGGATTTCAGCCCTCTGCGGCAAAAATGCCAGACCTGCCGCCTTTTCCCCACGTCCCTTCCGGTTGCTCCCTGTCCAAGTGGCCGGAACAACTTTGGAATTTATTTACACACCGTGGGCACACGACGTGCAATAGAGCGCCGCGTTCAGTCCTCGGAGGCGGCGGTCATGTCCTGGTTGTGGCGGATGATGTTGGTGGTGGCGGTGGCCCTGATCCCCGGTGCCTTCGTGCTGCTGCTGGCCTACGTCGCCTCGAGGACCATGTGGGAGCGCTGGCGGCTCGCCCAGGTGCAGGCCCAGTCCAGCGGCACTCCCATCTCCTTCCGGGATGTGGTCGCCACCCTCGAGCTCAAGGAGCTGGTCCGCCAGGCCCGGGCCGCGTTGTAGGCGCGCGGCGCGTCGGCAAGAGCCCGGAATCGACACAGCCGCGCGCGGCTCGGAAGCCACGCGCGGCCGGTGAACCTCACCTCAGGACTTGTCCAGCTCGTCCACGAGCGACGTCCAGTCGGCCTCGTCCGAGGCCGCCGCCGGCTCCTGCGGAATCTGCATCACCACGGTGCGCTCGGAGACCTCCTCGACGGGCGGAGGCGCCGCGGAACGCTTCACGGCGTTCTTCGACGCGGCCGGACGCGCGGCCGCGCGGGCCGGAGCCGGAGCCGCGGGCGTGACGGGGTTGAGCTGCGTGCTGACGAGGCTCTCGTCCTCCTCGGCCGGAGCGGCCTTCGCGGCACCCGCCTTGGCGGCCGGGGTCCCCGGAGAGGACACGGGCGACTTCGTCTTGTAGCGGGCCAGCTCCAGCTCGGCGACCTTGAGGGCCTTGCTCTTCTCCTGCACCGACTGCTGCAGGCGGGCGATCTCCTGGGCCTTCAGGGCGTCGCGGCGCTCCAGCTCCGCCTTCTGACGGGCGGCCACTTCCTCGAGCTCCTTCTGCTGCCGCGCCTCCAGCTCCTTGCGCTCCTTGGCGGCGGCGGCCAGCTTCGTCGCGGCCTCGTTGGCCTTGGCGTCCGCGGCGGCCAGCTTCGCGTTGAGATCCTTCTCCACGCGCGCCTTCACTCCCGCCGCGTTCTCCACCGCCAGCTCCAGCTCCTGGATCTTCTTCGCGCGGGCGGTGAGCTGCGTCTGCGCCTCCTTCACCTTCCCGTCGGCCTCGGCCACGCGGGCCTGGGCCTCCTGGTTGGCCTGCGCGATACGGGCCTCGGCCTGGGCCAGCTTCTTCGCCAGCTCGTCCGACGCCCGCTTCGCCTCGGCGCGCTCCTGCGCCTGGGCCTGCTGGAGCGCCTGGAGCTGCGCCTGGGCATCGCCGAGCTGCGCGGCGAACCCGTCACGCTCGGACTGCAGCTTCGTCTGGGCGTTGCCCGCGGTGCGCAGCTGCTCTTCCCGCGCGGCGATCTGCTTGCGCGCGTTGTCCAGCTCCGAGTTGAGCGCGCCGGCCTGACGGGTGAGCTCGTCCAGCTGCCGCTTCGCCTGCTCCGCGTCCTGCTGCCGGCGGGCGTCCAGCGCCTTGAGCTGCTCGTTGCGCGCCGTCAGCTCGCGGGAGAGGGTCTCGCGCTGACGCTCCTTCTCCTGCGTCATCGTGTTGAGCTTCTCGAAGGTGTCCGACAGCTCGCGCTGCTTGCTGGCGGAGTCCTTCTCCAGGAACTCGATGCGGCGCTGCGACTCCGCGGTGAGCGCGTTGAAGCGCTCCTCCAGCCGGTGACGCTCGTCCTCGGACTGCGACAGCTGCGAGCTGAGCTGGGTGACCTCGGACACCCGGCTGCCCAGCTCCTGCTTGGTGAGGAAAAGCTGCTCCTCGAGCTCCTGGCCCTGATCGCGCGCCTGGGCGAGCTGGGCCTCCAGCTCCGCCTGGGTGGCGGACGCCTGCTGCTGCGTCTGCGCGTGGGCGGCCTGTTCGCTGGCGAGCGCGTCGCGCGTGGCGGCGAGGCCTCCCTGCGTCTCGGCCAGCTCGTTGCGCACCTGGCCGAGCTGCTCGGAGAGCTCCTCCTCCATGGCGGCCTTGAGGGCCTCGGTCTCCTGCAGGACACCGTTGACGCGGGTGATCTCCTGCTGCGCGGCCTCCAGCTCGCCGCGGGTGGAGGCCAGGGCCTCCTCGGTGCGCGACAGCAGCCCCTGCGTCTCGACGAGGGACTGGGAGGTGGCCTCCAGCTCGCCGCGGGTGGAGGAGAGCGTCTCCTCGGTCTGCGCGAGCGTGTTTTGCGTGTCGGCCAGCGTCTGCGAGGTGGCCTCGAGCTCGCCCCGGGTGGAGGCCAGGGCCTCCTCGGTCGCGGTGAGCCGGCCCTGCGTGTCGGCCAGGGTGGCCTGCGTCTCGGTGAGCGTCTGGGTGGTGGCCTCGAGCTCGCCCCGGGTGCTCGCCAGGGTCTCCTCGGTCGCGGCGAGGCGGCCCTGCGTGTCGGCCAGGGTGGCCTGCGTGTCGGCGAGAGTGCCCTGCGTCTCGGCCAGCGTCTGGGCGGTGGCCTCGAGCTCGCCACGGGTGCTCGCGAGGGTCTCCTCGGTCACGGCGAGGCGGTTCTGCGTGTCGGCCAGGGTGGCCTGCGTCTCGGTGAGCGTGCCCTGCGTCTCGGCCAGCGTCTGCGAGGTGGCGTCCAGCTCGCCGCGGGTGGTGGCGAGCGTCTCCTCGGTCTGCGCGAGCGTGCTCTGCGTCTCGGTGAGCGTCTGGGTGGTGGCGTCCAGCTCGCCGCGCAGGTTGGAGATCTGCGTGTCGCGGTCGGCGACGGCCTCGTTGAGCGCCTGGAGCTGGCCGTTGAGGTCGGCCTCCATCGCGTCCTTGGCCGCCTCCAGCTCGTTGCGAGCCTGGGTGAGCGCCTCGACCTCGCCGGTCAGCTCGGCCTCGCGGTCGGCCAGGTGGGCCTTGACGGCCTCGACCTCGCCCTCCAGCTCACCGACGCGCTCCATCTGCTGCTGGATGCTGGCGTTGAGCTCGGCCTCGTGGTGCTCGTTGCGGGCGATGGTCTCCTGCAGCTCGCGCTCGAGCGTGGCGACCTTGGCCTCGCGCTCCTCCAGTCGCTGGGTGAGATCGCTCTCCAGCGCGTCCTTGTCCTGCTGCAGCTGGTCGCGCTCGCCCGTCATGCGGGCCAGATCCGACTCCAGGCCGGCGATCTGCTCGTTGAGCCGCGCCTCCAGCGCGTTGCGCTCGTCCGTGATGCGGACGATCTCCGCGTCGGCCTGGGCGCCGTGCTCCTCGGCCGCGGTGGCGCGCGCCTCGAGGTTGCGCACGGTGGTGTCGCGCTCCTGCTCCGTCTGCGCCAGCCTCTCCTGCAGCGCCTGGATCTCCCCATTCAGCTCGGCGTAGTGCTGATCACGCTCGCTGATGGTGCGGGCCAGCTCGCCCTCGAGACCCTCGATGCGCTGGTGGCGGCGGGCCAGCTCGGCCTCGTGCGCCTGCACCGTCTCGGTGAGCTTCTGCTCCTTGACCTCGAACTCGAGGGTGACGATGCCCAGGTGCTTCTCGAGCTTGTCGTACTCCTCGCGCGCGTGCTCCAGCTCCTGCGCGCGGCGCGACAGCTCGTCATCGCGGCTGGACACCTCGCGGCGAAGGACGTTGATGTCCTTCTCCTTGGAGGCCACCACCTCGATGAGATCCTTCTCCGCGGAGAACTTCTGCAGGAGCAGGTCGTCCACGGTCGCGCCGTGCTCGCGCTCCTTCTGCAGCATGCCCTGCTGCGCCTCGTTGAAGCGCCGCAGCAGGTCATCCACCTGCATCTTCAGGCCCTGCAGCTCCACGTCCTTCTCGTGGAGCCGGTCCTCGACGGACAGCAGCTCGCGCTCGCGGACGTTCCAGATCTCCGAGATGCGGGCGATCTGCGCCTCGCGCGTCTTCAGCTCGTCGCGCAGCAGCTGCACCTTGCCCTCGGGCGTGCCCATCAGGTCACGCCGCGGAGGCGGGCGCTTGAGCTGACGCGACTCGGCGAGCAGCTCCGCCTTGCGGTCCGCGATGGACTGGAAGGAGCGCTCCAGGAAGCCGCGATCCTCCTCGGTGATGGCGCTGCGGCGCTCGCGCTTGGGCAGCCGGGGCGGGCCGCCAGCGGGATTGGGCGCACCCTTGAGCGGCGGCGGTATGGCCGGCGGACCGTCACCCGGGCCCGCGGCCTGCTGCGGTGCGTCTTCCTCCGGCGGCACGATGCCGACGCTCATCGAGGCGAGCTCGCCCATCTCGAAGGGAATGAGGAGATAGCCATCCGCGGCACCCGGCGTCTGGCGGTGCTGGTTGAGCCCCTCCACTCCGGTGTCCGAGGACAGCAGCAGGACGCGGAGGTTCTGCCCCCACTTGCCCTTCTTGATCTGCCCACAGAGGGTGAAGCCGGACTGATCCGGCAACTCGGCCCGGACCACGATGAGATCCGGCCGGCGCTTCTCCATCTCACGCTGTGCGTCGGCGGCAGTTGCCGCCATGGCCGTTTGGTAACCCGCGCTCTTGAGCACGGTGGCCATGCTGAGGGCGAAGTCGTTCTGGCTTTCGACGATGAGGACCCGGCGCTCCATGCAGCCCTTTGACCCAAGAAAAGTGCAATGAAAACCGGCACATCCTAGGCACGCGCGGCGGAGCTTGGAAAGTTTCCATGCCAAGCTCGGTTGGCTGCTGCACGAGTCTCAACTCATGAGGGCTTGCCGCGCACACTCCCCTGGGCCTTCGGAGCGGGTGGGGGAGCGGGCTCCTCGTCACGTCCGGGCATGGTGGTGGGGGGTGTATGTCGGGCGAAGTGGGTACCCTCGGGAGGGCAGTACCCGTGGGCGAGCTGGGCGAACCACGGGTTCAACCGCGACTCCGGCGGCTCTCGCGGCGGCGCCTCCGTCTCGGCCTCGTGGATCTCCGCGCTGCTGATCTCCTCTGGCTCCTCCAGTGGGTGAGCGTGAGGAGGTGTCGGAGAACCTTCTACCTCCTGGATCTCCTCGGCCTCGGCCTCGGAGATCTCCTCGGGCTCTTCGGCCGGGGCTGGGGCACGCGCGACCCGGGGGGGAACGGCGGGGGCTTCCACCGGCGTGAGGAGCGGTGGAGGCATGGGACGGGAGCCGCTGGGCGGCCGGGCCCGTGGAGGCAGCGGGGGGATGGAGAGCGACGGACGTGGCGGCAGACGCGGCGGTGTCTCCACGGGCTGGAGCACGGGAGGCTCGGCGGGTTTGGACGCGGGGCGCTCGTCCTTCCGGGGAGGCAGCGCGGGAGGCCGCGCCGGTGCGGCTTCGGGCGCGGTGGCCGGCCGGTTCTCGGAGGACACCGTTCGGGTGAGCAGGCTCGCGCGGGGCGGGAGGGCGGGCGGAGTCGGCACGGGACTCTCCTCGGAGAGGAGTGGACGTGGGCGTTCGCTGGCGGGGGCGGGAGCGGGTGAGGGGGGCTCGCGCAGGGGGAGGCCCAGCACCACGGGGGGCTCGGTCGAGCGCACCTCCTGCTCGGTGAGCGCGCTCTCCAATGCGGAGGGGGGCTCGCGCAGGGGAAGCCCCATCACCACGGGGATGTCGGGCCGCGCGGAGGCGGGCTCGGTCTTCACCAGGCGCGTGTCGAGTCCCGGCTCCTGTTCCTGGAGGATGTGGCCCGTGACGAGCGGCAACTCCTCGCGCGCGGGGGCGTGGTTCGGATCCGTGTCCGGGATGTGCTCGCTGGCGGGTGGCGGCTCGCGAGGGGCCTGGGGGGCGGGCTCCGGCTCCGCGCTGACCGTTCCCTCGAGCGCGAGGACGCGGTTGGTGGGCGTGCCCGTCATCATCGTCGGGTGGATCTCGGGCTCGGAGGTGGTGCCCGACGCCACCGCCCGCTTCCCGAGCAGGCCGTCATAGATGTCCAGGAGCTGGCCGCGGATGAGCCCCGCGTCCAGCCACTGCTCGGCGTAGGTCCGGGCCTGCTTGCCGAGGGCGACGCGCCGCGGCACGTCGCGGGCCAGCTCGATGATGCGGTCCGCGAGGGACTGGGGGTCCCCCGGGGTATAGAAGACGCCGGCGGCGGAGGAGACGAGCTCGCGGGCCACGGGCAGGTCGGCGGCGAGCACCGGGCGGCCGGCGGCGAGGTACTCGGACACCTTGGAGAGCGCGCCGCCCTGCACGCGGTTGCGGTCCACGTCATCGAGCGGCAGCACGCCCACGTCCGCCAGCGCGAGCACCTTGGCTACGTCGTCATGGGCCACGGGGGGTTGGAACTCGACGTGCTTGCCGAGGCCCAGCTCGGAGACGAGATCCTCCAGATGGGGCTGCCAGTCCGGGTGACGCGGGCCCACGAGCGTGAGCCGCACGTCCACCTCGCGCACGGCCAGTGCGAGTCCCCGCAGCAGTCCCGCCAGTCCCTGCCAGGCCACCTGGCTGCCCAGGTACATCATCCGCATGGGGCCACTGCCATCCGGCGCCCCGAGCGCTTCGGGCACATAGGGTCCCAGGTCCACCGGCGCGCGCACCACGCGCACCGACTCCTGGCCCACGCCCAGCGAGTGGATGAAGGAGCGCGTGGAGGGGGAGCCGGTGATGACCAGGTCCGCGTTCATCAGGCAGAACAGCTCCTGCCGGCGGGCCTTGGAGAGGAACTTCTTGTCCCCCTCGAGCTGCGGGTGCGTGTAGCGCAGCTCCTGGGAGGGGAAGCCCTGGGCCTCGTAGACGAGGCGGTAGCCGTAGTCCCCCTTGAGCTCGCACAGGGCATAGCCGCCGAAGGGGTCCGTGAAGTGGACGAGCGCGTACTCCTCGCTCTCCAGTTGACGCCGCACGGCGCGCTCGAAGGCCTGGATGCGCGAGGCGATGTCCCCCGAGCCCACCGGCACCCGGAGCAGTCGCGCGCCCTGGTATTTCTCGATGTGCGAATGGTCCGGCGTCTTGACCGAGAGCACCACCACGGAGAACCGATCGGGCAATGCCTTCAAATACTCGGTCACCCGGCGCGAGGATCCAGACGGGCCGGGGATGACATCGAAGCTGCACAGCAGGAGTCTGGGCAGGTCGCTCAAGGCGGACCGGAGGATACAGAGGCGGCTCCCGACTTGTCACCGTCCGTCCCCCGACTCCACCCGGGGTACGACCACGAACAGAAGTGAAATCGTTCGTTGACCCTCGCGGCCCTGTCGACCTAAGCCGGAATCCGCCTATGGCCGACCTCAAGAGCGTCACGGTGGAATACCTGCGGGAGCTCGCGCGCAAGCATCTGGGACGCGGGCATAGCAAGCTCAAGACCAAGAAGGACCTCCTCGATGCACTGGCCCGGCTGGTGCCGGGGCTCGCGAAGCTCGCGGGCGAGGAGGAGCCGGGGACCGCGAAGGCGGACGGGACGGCGGGGCAGTCCGTCAGGGCGTCCGTCAGGAAGCAGGTCCAGGAGAAGGTGGAACGGGCCCGGGAGAAGGTGAAGGAGACCCGGGAGAGGGTGAAGGGCGCCCGCAAGGTCCCCGGCGCCGTCTCCGCGGCCTCGCGCACCGGCACGCCCGAGGAGCGTCCGGCGCAGCCCATCGCCCCGGAGCGCGCCCTGCCCGGGGACGACGACGAGAAGACTCCCGTCCACCCCACGCCCCGGCCCGCCGAGGTGGTCAACTTCCCGCCCAAGCCCAAGCCCGCGGGAGGCCGGTCGTCGATCGACGACGAGCCCACCCTCACGAAGCCGCCGGCCCCCGAGTCCCCGCCGCCCGCCCTGGTGGACCCGCCCGTCCACTCGGAGCCACCCGCCCATGCGGAGCAGCACGTCCATGTGGCGCAGCACGCCGCGGAGCCGCTGGTGGAGGGCTTCTTCGTGGCGCGCATCGCGGGTGAGCAGGAGGCCTTCCGCCACCACCTCACCGAGTCGCAGCGCCGCCGGCCCGTCGAGGCGCTCGGTTCGCCGGATTATGACGAGCGGCTCGGCGAGCTGCCGATGGACTACGAGGACGACACGGCGCTGCTGATGCCGCGCGACCCGCACACGCTCTTCGTCTGCTGGGATTTCAGTGCCGAGGCCCGGCGCCGTGCCCTGGATGGGCTGGTGTCGCCGCGCGCCGTGTTGCGCGTCTACGACGACAGCGACGTGCTGGTGCGGGTGATCGACGTCGCGCTCGAGTCGCGCAGCTACTACATCCACGGGCTGCCCCCGGGCAGGCCCTACCGCGTGGAGGCCCACTTCGTCGGTGTTTCCGGCCGCTCGCGCCGCATCGGGCACTCCTCCAACCGCATCTTCCTGCCGCCCGCGGGCCCGTCCGAGGACACCTCGGTGCGCCTCCTGCGCATGCCGCCTGTCGTCGCCCCGAAGACCAGCGTGGAGGCGGTGGCCGCCACCGCGCCCACCCGCACCGCGGACGTCGAGGAGCGCGAGTACATCACCTGGCGCCGCGTGGCCCTGCCGGGCAGCGGTGGTTTCGAGGACATCCCCGAGCGGCACCGGGAGCGTGTCGGTCCCGGTGGTCCCGGCGCGCCGGGCGAGGGTGCGCCCGAGCAGGAGTACCTGAGCGTCAGCCGCCGCCACGAGGGCTCCTCCGAGCAGTGGGCGGGGCTGCGGGACATGGTGGGCTCCTCCGAGCAGCGGGCCTGGTCGTACGGCGTCGGGGCGTCCTCCGAGCAGCGGACATGGTCCCAGGGTCCGGGCGGGTCCTCGGATCAGCGGGTGTGGTCGCACGGTCCGGGTGGGTCCTCGGATCAGCGGACGTGGTCCCAGGGCGGCGCGGGCGGGTCCTCCGAGCAGTGGGTCTGGGCGTATGGCCCGGCGGGGGCTGTCTCCGAGTCGTGGACGTGGTCGCGCCCGTCCTCCTCGGGTCAGGGCCGATAGGGGAATGACATGAGCATCGGCTCGCTCGCCATCGTCCTCCACGCGCATCTGCCGTTCGTCCGGCATCCCGAATACGAGGACTTCCTCGAGGAGGACTGGCTCTACGAGGCCATCTCCGAGACGTATCTCCCGCTGCTGCTCGTGTTCGATCGGCTGGCGGAGGAGAACGTCCCCTTCCGCGTGACGATGACGCTCACGCCCACGCTCGTCACCATGCTGCGTGACGAGCTGCTCATGGGGCGCTACGCGCACAAGTTGGATCAGCTCTGCGAGCTGGGCTCTCGCGAGGTGCACCGCACCCGGAACGACCCGGTCTTCGGCCGGCTGGCCCACTTCTACCGGGACCACTTCGAGTCCCTGCGGAGCGCCTTCCGCGAGCGCTACAAGCGCGACCTGGTGGGCGCCTTCCGCCGGCTCCAGGACGCCGGACATCTGGAGATCATCACCTGCAACGCCACCCACGGCTTCCTGCCGTTGATGCAGCAGACGCCCGAGGCGGTGCGCGCCCAGGTCTCCGTGGCCGCCAACCACTACCGGCTCACCTTCGGCCGGGACGCGCCGGGCATCTGGCTGGCCGAGTGCGGCTACTTCCCCGGGGTGGAGAAGTACCTGTCGGCCGAGCGCATCCGCTACTTCTTCGTGGACACGCACGGTGTCATGGACGCCACGCCCCGGCCGCTGCATGGCCCCTTCGCGCCCATCTACACGGAGGCGGGCGTGGCCGCGTACGCGAGGGATCCCGAGAGCAGCCAGCAGGTGTGGAGCTCCGAGCACGGCTACCCCGGCGACCCCGTCTACCGCGAGTTCTACCGGGACATCGGCTGGGACCTGGACCTGGACTACATCCGGCCCTTCATCCAGCCCACCGGGGATCGCAAGAACACCGGCTTCAAGTACTACCGGATCACCGGCAAGACGCAGGACAAGCAGCCCTATGATCCGGACGTCGCGCGCGAGCGCGCCGCCACCCACGCGGGCAACTTCCTCTTCAACCGGGAGAAGCAGTTCGAGTGGCTCGCGGGGAAGATGGGGAGCCGCAAGCCGGTGGTGGTGGCCCCCTATGACGCCGAGCTCTACGGCCATTGGTGGTTCGAGGGGCCGTGGTTCCTCGACGCCCTCATCCGCAAGGTGGCCTTCGACCAGAAGACCTTCCGGCTGGTGACGGCCTCGGATGACCTGGCCGAGAACCCGGAGAACCAGGTGGCCACCCCGCCCCTGAGTTCCTGGGGCGCGGGCGGCTACGCCAACATGTGGCTGGATGGCTCCAACGATTGGATCTACCGGCACCTCCACCACTGCGCCCGCCAGATGGCGGACCTGGCCAAGGACTACCCGGATGCCTCCACGCTCCAGCGGCGGGCACTCAACCAGGCCGCGCGCGAGCTCCTGCTGGCGCAATCGTCGGACTGGGCGTTCATCATGAAGACGGGAACCATGGTGGACTACGCCGTGCGACGCACCAAGGAGCACATCCTGCGCTTCCAGCGCCTGCACGACCAGATCCGCGATGGGAACATCGATGAGGGCTGGTTGTCCCACATCGAGGGCAAGAACAACCTCTTTCCCGAGATAGACTACCGGGTCTACCGACCGTGAGCTCCACGCTGCCCAAGCACAAGGCCGTCAAGCTCTACGAGAGGGCTCGCACCCTGCTGGCCCGCGAGGAGTTCAGCGAGGCCGAGAAGATCCTCCGCGACCTGGCGGCCCATGACAGCCTGGGTCGGCCCGAGGTGCCGGCGGCGCTGGGGGACGTGCACCTGGGCCGGGGCGAGTACGACGCGGCGGCGTCCGCCTACCGCGAGGGCCTGTCGCGCTTCCCGGGCAACAGGGATCTGACGGCCCGTGTCGGGCTGGTGCTCATCCGCCAGGACCGCTTCGAGGAGGCGGTGGCGCTGATGGGGCAGCTCGAGCTCAAGGGGCTCGGGCCGGATCTG
Source organism: Archangium violaceum (assembly GCF_016887565.1). Taxonomy (NCBI): domain Bacteria; kingdom Pseudomonadati; phylum Myxococcota; class Myxococcia; order Myxococcales; family Archangiaceae; genus Archangium; species Archangium violaceum. Next base: position 8,231,557 of record NZ_CP069396.1, on the reverse strand, counting down.
CTCACCCAGTACGGCTATGCGCTGGCGCGGCTGGAGCGCTACGCGGCCTCCGAGCGCATCTTCGCGCGGGCGGTGGCCGGAGGCGCCGGGCCCGAGGCGAGGATGCTGCTGGCGCGCGTGCGCGCGAAGCTGGGCCGCTACGAGGAGGCGGCCAACATGTGCCGGAGCCTCCGCGAGGGCGATGTGCCCGCGGAGGTGCAGTCCGAGGCGAAGGGGCTGCTGGCCGACTGCCTCCTCATGCAGGGGCAGGCCGCGCCCGCGCTCGGGCTGTGGAAGGAGCAGCGCGCGGCGGGCGAGCTGCAACCGGAGCAACTGGGGCACATGGCGTACGCGGCGCAGCTCGCCGGGGAGCCGGGGCTGTGCGATCAGCTCATCACCGAGCGGCTGGGCTCCGTGCCCACGGCGGAGGATCGGCTCCTGTTCGCGCAGATCGCCAACCTGCGCAATCGCCCGGAGGACGCGCTGGAGCACCTGGCGGTCGCGGAGGCGGCGACGGGCGAGCACTACAAGGGCTTCATCTTCGAGCTGGAGGCCACGCGGGGCCGCGCGCTGCGGTTGCTGGGACGGCGTCAGGAGGCGCGTGAGGCACTGGCGCGGGCCTCGGGGCACGCGGAGTCCCAGGGCAAGCTGGGGCCTCAGCTGCAGGTGGACCTGGGTCACCTGTCGGCGGAGGAGGGGGACTTCGAGTCCGCCGAGAAGTCCTTCCAGGCGGCGCTCGAGATGGACCCCGACGAGCCCGAGGCGCGGCGGGGCCTGGAGCTGACGCGGCGCCGCGAGGCGTGGCGCACGCAGTTGCAGGCCAACGTGGAGGCGCAGGTGGAGGCGGCGAAGGCCGAGTCCGATGCCTTGCGCCGGCGCTTCGTGGCCCGTGAGAGCGAGCTGGAGGCCCTGCGCCGTGAGCTGGAGACGCTCCGGGCGGCCCAGGCCCAGGCCGAGGAGAAGGCTCGCCGGGCGGAGGAGGAGGCGAGGGCGGCGCAGGCGTCGGCGCGCGCGGAGCAGGCCCGGCGCACCCGCGAGGAGCTCGAGCAGCGCGAGACGGAGATCGACGCCAAGGCCCGCGAGAACGTGGAGCGGGGGCTGGGCAAGGCACTGGCCACGTGCCCGCCGCCGCTGCTGCAGGCGATGATGGTGGCGGAGCGCACGTACCAGAAGGCCCTCTACACGGATCTGCCCGCGGCGGCGGTAGCGGTGCTGTTCGCGGGAGCGCTGGAGCGCGCGCTGTACACGCTCTTCGTGGAGCGCTTCCGCCAGTGGCTGGACGCCCGGGGCCAGCTCAAGGACTTCCTCCAGGCGGCCACGCGCGAGAAGCGCGGCCGGAAGGTGGAGTACTTCGACAACTTCGCCGCCGCCTTCGATCCCGAGCGGCCCGGCCGTCCGCCCTCCATGGGCGAGGTGGCGCGCGTCCTTCAGCGGCGCGAGGAGCCCTACCTCCACCTCTTCCTGGCCTTCCTCACGGAGCGCTACCCCCTGCCTGGGCGCCTGCTGGACGTGCTGGCGGACTTCGTCATCCAGGCCAAGGAGCGCCTGAGGGATCCGGTCGCCCATGGCCGCGCGGTGGAGATGGGCTACGAGGAGCTGAAGGTGCTGCGCGAGCGGCTGCTGTTCGCCCTCGAACCGGGCCAGCCCGGGGCACTCGCCCTGTTGCTGGGGGTGTAACTCCTACACGCTCGCGGTCTTTCTCGGGAAGAGAAGGGGCGCCGCACTGTTTCCCAGTCGTGCAGGCAGGGCGGGTCTGCCTTGCCTTGAAGTCTTTCCGTCTTATCTCGGGAGAGACCATGACCAAGCGACTGAACCCCCAGAAGAGCGCCCTCGCGGGTGCTCTCGTCCTCGCGCTGCCGATCCTCGCGCCCGCCCAGACGGCGGCTCCGTCCTCCAACCCCGTCCAGCCCGCCACCCGGGAAGCGCAGGCCCTGCCTTCGCTGGCCCCGCTCGTGGAGTCGGTGAAGGGCGCCGTCGTCAACGTGGACGTGCAAGCCAAGGCCTCCAGGTCCGAGGGCTTCGGACAGGACAATCCCCTCTTCGATCGCTTCTTCGGAAACGGAGGCGGAGGCCAGGGTCAGAGGCGCGAGCAGCTCCGCCAGGGCGCGGGCTCGGGCTTCATCATCGACCCCAAGGGCCTGGTGTTGACCAACAATCACGTCATCGAAGGAGCGGTGACGATCCGCGTCCGCATGGACGACGGGCGCAGCTTCGACGCGAAGATCGTCGGGAGGGATCCGCTCACCGACGTGGCGCTCATCCAGCTCCAGGGCAAGGTGGAGAACCTGCCGTTCGTGAAGCTGGGAGACTCGGACGCGCTGCGCGTGGGTGACTGGCTGTTGGCCATCGGCAACCCGTTCGGGCTGGCCTCGAGCGTGAGCAGCGGCATCCTGTCGGCGAGGGCGCGCGACATCCACTCCGGCCCGTATGACGACTTCCTCCAGACGGACGCCGCCATCAACCCGGGCAACTCGGGTGGCCCGCTCTTCAACATGAAGGGCGAGGTGGTGGGCATCAACACCGCCATCGTGGGTGGTGGCACGGGCATCGGCTTCGCGGTGCCGAGCAACATGGTGAAGGCGCTGCTGCCGCAGCTGGAGAAGGACGGCGCGGTGACGCGCGCGTGGCTGGGCATCGGCATCCAGGATCTGACGGGCGACCTGGCCAAGGCGATGTCGCTGCCCGTGAACGAGGGCGCCATCGTGTCGCAGGTGAACGACAACTCCCCGGCGGGCAAGGCCGGCATGAGGGCGGATGACGTCATCGTGGCCATCGACGGGCGGAAGGTGGGCTCGGGCGGTGAGCTCACCCGCACGGTGGCGCTGAAGAAGCCGGGCACCACCTCGGTGCTGGACGTGTTCCGGGACGGCAAGCGGCAGGAGCTGAAGGTGCAGCTCGGGACGCGGCCGGACCTGGAGGGGGTGAGCGTGCGCCAGCGCCGCGGTGGCGACGAGGAGACCGAGCAGTCCTCGAAGGCGCGCGTGGGCGTGTCGCTGAGCAACGTGGATCCGCGCATCGTGGAGCGCACGGGGCTGACGTCGACGCAGGGCGCGCTGGTGACGGACGTGCTGCCGGGCTCGCCGGCGGAGCGCGCGGAGCTGGAGCCGGGCATGGTGGTGGTGGAGGTGGATCGCAAGCCGGTGCGCAACGCCGAGGAGCTGGCGAAGCTCATCCGCAAGGCGTCCCCGGGCAGCACGCTGCTGCTGCGCGTGGAGACACCGGGTGGCGGGCGCTTCCTGCGCGCCCTGCGCGTCCCCTGAGCCCGCTCACCCCGCTCAGATGTTGATGCGGGAGCTGATCGTCCTGACGTCCAGGCCCAGCGCCGCGAACTCGGCGGCGCGGGCCCGGAGCAGCTCCACCAGCCGCGGATGCACGTCGTCCTCCTCGTTGGCCAGGAGGAAGCCGTAGTTGGTCTTGGACAGCATCCAGGAGATCCACAGCATCTCGGTCGCCTCGTCCGGAGGAGGGGCGGCGTCCAGATCCTCCTCGCTCTCCGGGAGTCCTCCTCCCTTGCCCCAGCGCAGCCCCAGGCTGGAGTAGAGGACCTCTCCGGCGTCTTCCCACTGGAGGTTGTTGGCCCAGGCGTGCCGGAAGGTCGCGAAGAAGATGACGTAGCGGCACAGCTGCTTGAGCGCGTCCAGCTCGCCGGGCTGGGGGACGTCGGTATGGGTCACCGCGCTGACGGCCTTGGGCGGTGGCTCGGCGGCCTTCGCGTCCAGGTCCATGCGCTCGGACCGGACGAACCACGGAGCGTCCTTCCCCGACACCCGCGCCCGGAGATAGCGGCACACGAAGGCGGGCACCGAGTGGGCCACGAGGTCGTCCGAGAAGCGGCGCACCTCCCGCCATTGGGCCTCCACCGCGCCGCCGTGCTCGGCGAAGAAGGCGTCGACGTGCTCCCCGAGCACCCGCCAGAACAGCTGCGCGGCGTGGGCGTAGCGGTGCCCCTCGCACACCGGCGCCGCGGGCGCGAAGCCCCGCCAGTCGTAGCTGCCCATCAGGTGGAGCAGCCGCGCATCGACGCTCCGCTCGGTCAACGCGCTGGCGCGGGTGATGTAACCGTTCGGCCCCACCAGGAACCCGTTGGCGGAGTGGTTGATCAGGACCACCTCCCGCATGTGGGGCATGAGCAACCAGCGGAGGGGGTTGCGCCGCAGGTTGCGGTGCGCGGCGATGGCGTACTGCTCGACGTTGAAGTGGCACTGCCCGAGGTGGTTGCCCAGCTCGGTGTCCAGTGTCGCGCTCACCCGTGCGATGCGCTTGGCGGCCTCCCATCTGGCGCCATCCTCCGGCGTGAAGGTCCGGCGCGTGGTGGGCGAGCCGGGCGCCGTCGCCCCCGGTTCCCGGAGTCCCAGGATGATGCGCACGGGCAGGAGCCGGCCCTCCACCAGGCGCAGCCGCACGTCGACGTCGGGCTGGCAGTGGAGGCCGTCCTGCTCGTAGGCGTTCCAGGGGAAGTAGAGCCGGAAGGCACTGGGATCGCCGGGCGCCTCGGGATCGCGGTCCATGACCGTCGCGAACATGCCGTTGAGGAGCCGTTCGCCGAAGAAGGCGTCACCGCGAGTGGAGCCCGGCTCCTGTCGCTCCATGCGGACCGTCATCGGCTCGGGATAGTCGGCCTGCAACCCGGCGATGCTGGGGGCTCGACCGAGGCGGATCTGGAGCAGGTGCTGACGCTTGACGAGCTCGATGGGGGCGACCGCCTTCAGCATCGCCAGCGAACGTCCCGGGGCGTAGGCCGTCGGGGGAGTGCCCTGCTCGGTGACGAGCAGCCGGGCCAGGGGCGTCGACGGATCGTATTCCCAGTAGGGGAGCCGGAGGGTGCCGAAGTCGTAGGAGTGCCCGCCGTGGTCATCGGGGCCCCGTTGCGCGCCGATGCGCCGCCAGGACTCCACGATCCGCCCGTCCTTGCGGAAGGTGTGCTGGGGCTCGAAGAAGCGAAGCTCCAGGTCCGGCAAATCTCCCAGCCCCGCGTCGGCGGGATCGTAACGGACCGCGAAGTGCCCGTCGTCGTCCGTGAAGCCCTCGCCCAGGAAGTCGTCCGGCGCGCCGGGATCCCGGTCCCACAGCTCGACCTTGAGGTGGTGCAGGGGAATGGGACCCTGGGGGCCGTCGTGCTCGAAGATCAGGCGTCCGGTGGCGACGGCGGGCAGGGTGGCGGGGTCGCGGAGGGGGCGGGGCGCGCGGACGCGCGAGGCGAGCTCACGACTGACGGCGGCGCGCTCGTCGGGACCCAGGCCCGAGTACCACCTGGCCAGCTCCGCGGGCTCGAGGAGGTCTGATGGGGTGTCTCGATTCTGGAGACCCAGAGCAGACAACAGGCGGCGCAGCGGTGCGAGCATTCGCGGAGGGTACCAGAGGGAGGTCCACCTCGCGCCAGGTCAGGCCTTGGCCACGGACGGAGTGGGCGAGGAGGGATCGTTGGGACGGGAGAGCCCGCGCTCGCGGCCCGGGTGGAGCTCCATGCCGGCCTCGTAGCAGGTGACGCGGTTGCGCCCGCCGCGCTTGCTGGCGTAGAGGGCGGCGTCGGCGCAATCCACCAGGGTGTCCTGGCTGGAGGCGTCGGTGGGGATGGTGGCCACGCCGATGGAGACGGTGATGTGGCCGCCGGGCTGGGTGGGGGCGGCGAGCTGGGGGGCCTCGGCCACGGCGCGCCGCAGCTTCTCGGCCACGTCGTAGGCGTCGTCCTTGGACACCTGGGACAGCACCAGCATGAACTCCTCGCCGCCGTAGCGCGCGAGCGTGTCCACCTTGCGCACGCGGGCGCGCAGCACGTCGCAGACCTTGCGCAGCGTTTCGTCACCGGCGCGGTGGCCCGCGGCGTCGTTGAGCTTCTTGAAGTGGTCGATGTCCACCATGAGGATGGACACCGGCGAGCCGAAGCGCTGCGCGCGTGCCACCTCCAACTCCAGGCGCGCGAAGAGGTGGCGGCGGTTGGGCACCCCGGTGAGCGGGTCCGTCATGGTGAGCTTCACCGCCTCGGCGTGGAGCATGGCGTTCTTCACCGCCGTGGCGACCTGGTCGGCCACCGCGCTGAGCAGCTCCAGCTCCTCGGGGGCGAAGCTGGCCACCTCCGGGCGCCGGAAGTTGAGCACGCCCAGCACCGAGTCCATGTGCACCATGGGCACGCACAGCAGCGCGCCGGCCTCGTGTCCCGGCAGCAGCGCGCGCCGGGCGAACACGCTCGAGGGGTCCGTGACGTCCGGCACGTACACCGCCCGGTGCGTCTCCGCCGCGCGCCCGCATGCACCCTCGCCGATCTGGAAGGTCATCCCATCCAGGGCCGGATCCGCCGGGAAGGTGCTCTTGATCTCCAGCACTCCGTCCGCGTTGACGAGCATGGTGGAGAAGTGCGGGATGTGGAGCCGCTCGGGCACCAGCTGGGTGATGCGCGAGAGCAGCTCGGACAGCTCGATGGTGGAGTTGACCGAGCGCGCCACGTCGAAGAGCAGGGCCAGCTCGGCGATGCGCTCCTCCAGCTCCTCCTTGAGGGACAGCTTCCACTTCGTCACCTGGAGATCCCGGTGGGTGTCGATCTCCTCGGCCTTCATGGAGGTGATGCGCGCCAGCATGGCGTTGAAGGCCGAGCCGAGCCGGGAGATCTCATCCGTGCCCCGCACCTCGGCGCGCACCAGGAAGTCTCCCTCCTCGGCGCGGCGCATGGCGGCCGTCAGCCGGCGCAGGGGCCGCGTGAGGAAGAGGTGCAGAGACACCCCGGTGGCGACGATCAGCATGGTGCCCAGCACCAGCACCGCCACCAGTCCGCCGCCCAGGGCCTCGGTGAGCTCGCGGTGCACCACGGGCTCGCTCACCCGCAGGTGCAGGACTCCCAGGGGACGCATCGCCGCGTCCACGTGACAGCCCGCGCAGTCCTTTCCACCGAGTGGGCGGATGACTTCCGTCGCCTGGGCGTCCGAGAAGCTCCTCTCCTGATCGGACTCCGCCAGCAGCGCGGCCTTGGGGTGGCGGGTGCCCACCTCCTCGGGCCGGGAGGACCAGAGGATGCGCCCGTCCGGCGACACGATGTCCAGCTCCGCCGTGGCGCGCAGCAGCCGCGTCTCCGAGCGCAGCAGCTCGGCCACCGGCGAGTGGGGCGGCAGACCCTGGGGCGTGGGCAGCCGGAAGTGGGTGCCGATGAACTCCGTGAGCACCAGGGCCTCGTCCTGGGTGGCGTCCTGGGCCGCTCGTTGGGCCTCACGCCAGAAGTAGCCGATGCCCAGGACGGCCGCGAGCAGCCCGGGCAGGGCGACGCTCCACAGGAGCTTCCTGCCTACGGTTTCGAGACCCAATGCCATGTCCGTGGAGGCAGGAACCCCCGGCCCGCTGCCGTCAACCCCCGTGTCATTGATGGATTGTCAGATCGGCTGACGCACACTGTCAAACGGACTCTGTTGGAAATTATTCGTCAGGACGGATGTCGTGGAGGTAGATGTTGCCTGACGCACCGCGTAGTGTGCTCGGATCGGATCCACCATGTCCGCTCAGACCCCCGCCTTCGTGCTCTCCTCTCTGCTCCCCGTGCCCCATGGCTTCGCCACGCGGGCGGGTGGGGTGTCGGAGGGGCCGTATGCCTCCCTCAACCTGGGCTTCGCGGTGGGTGACCTGAGGGAGCGGGTGGAGGAGAACCATCGCCGGCTGGCCGCGGCGGCGGGCGCGGCGCTCGATTCGCTGCACCGGGTGAGTCAGGTGCACGGAGCTCGCGTGGTGGAGGTAGGGGCGGGTGAGGGGACGGGGACACTCCGTCCGACGGAGGGCGAGGCGGACGCGCTCTGGACGGAGCGGCCGGAGCACTGGGTGGCGGTGGGCACGGCGGACTGCGTGCCGGTGCTGCTGGTGGACCCGGAGGGGAGGCGGGTGGCGGGGGTGCACTCGGGGTGGAAGGGCACGGACGCGCGCATCGTGGCGCGGGCGGTGGAGTCCCTGGTGGCGAGGGGCTCGCGGCCCGAGCGGCTGCTGGCCGCGGTGGGCCCCTGCATCCAGCGCTGCTGCTATGTCGTCTCCGAGGACCTGGGCGAGCGCTTCACCGCGGGCTTCGGCGCGGAGGTGGTGGTCCGCGAGCGCGGTGAGGTGCGGTTGGACCTGTCACGGGCCGTGCGGGAGACGTTGCTGGGAGCGGGGCTGAAGGCCGCCCATGTGGACGTGCTGCCCCACTGCACCGCATGTGATGCGAGCCGATTCTTCTCGCATCGACGTGACGCTGGGCGGACGGGCAGGCACCTCAATTTCGTGGTGCACCGGTTCTGATCGGCCTCTGGGCCGATTTCTTGACGGTCTCCAGCACCCCTTCCTATCCTCCGGGTACCCCCGTCACCGTGTTGGAGCACCGCATCATTCGCCGACTGCTTGCCCTCGCGCCTCTCTGTGCGCTGACCGCCTGTGCCACCACCGGCTCCGCCCAGACGTCGGAGCTGGCGGAGCTGAAGGCCGAGGTGCGCGCCATGCGCGACACCCAGGCGCGCCTGGAGAAGCGTCTGGAGCGCATGGAGCTGCACGCCAGTGTCACCCAGGCCCGTGCCGCCGCTCCGTCCAACAAGGGGTCCGCTTCCACGGCGGCCGCTCCCGAGCCCGAGAAGTCCTTCACCACGCCCGAGCTGGCGGTGGTGAAGCTCAAGCCGCGCAACGAGCCCGCGCCCTCGCTGCCCACCCAGGTGCCCGTCGTCGAGCCCGCGCCCGACGACATGGAGATGTTCATCAGCTCCGCGCCCGAGGGGGACAGCGGCCCCGCCGCCGCCGAGCCGAAGGAGCAGCTGGACGTCACCATCCTGGACGCCGAGTTCGAGCAGGCGGTGGCGGCGTTGCGCACCGGCAACGTGGAGGGTGGGGTGGTCCGCCTGTCGCGCTTCGCCGAGGACAACCCCCGTCACCCGCGCGCGGACAACGCGCTCTATTTCAGCGGGCTCGGGCAGATCGGGCTGAAGGACCACGATGCCGCCGCGAAGACCTTCGAGCGCCTCATCGCCAGCTATCCGGCTGGAGATGCCGTGCTGGACGGCATGCTGCGGCTGGCCGAGTGCCGGCTGCGGCTCAACCAGAAAGACGACGCGCGGGCGCTCTACACCCGCATCCTCACCCAGTTCCCGGGGACGGCCGCCGCCACTCAGGCGGAACAGCGGCTCGCGTCCCTCTCGCACTAGCAGTCCGAAAGGAAGTCATCCGATGCGCTCGCGGATCCTCTCCTCGCTCCTCCTCGCCACTGTGCTCGTGCCGCCCGCCGTCTGGGCGCAGAACGCGGAGGAACAGGAGCCCGAGGCCGGCGACGAGACCGAGGGGTCCGAGGTCGTCGATGAGCAGCAGCCTCCCGGCCGGCCCGGCAACCTCGTCATTCCCCCGGGCCAGGGTGGCCGTGAGTCCGCTCCCGGCGAGGTGCACACGGTGGAGCGGGGCGACACCCTGTGGGACCTCTCCCAGAAGTACCTGGGCAGCCCCTGGTACTGGCCCAAGGTCTGGTCCTACAACCCGGAGATCGCCAACCCGCACTGGATCTACCCCGGCAACAACGTGCGCTTCTTCCCGGCGGGCGAGGAGGTCCCCTCGCGGGTGGAGGCGGGCGTCGGCCCGGCCCCGACGGAGATGGTGGCCGAGCCGGGGGACATCGCCGAGGGCTCCGAGATGGAGGGCTCCGGCGCCGCGGTGGAGGTGGCCGGCAAGCTCACCTACGAGCCCAAGGCCTCGCGCACGGTGATGACGCATGGCTTCGTCACCACGCGGGAGCTGGACGAGGCGGGCCGCATCGAGGGGGCCTCCACCGAGGCGACGATGCTGTCCTTCCCCGACACCGTCTATGTGCGCTTCAAGCGCAAGGCGGATGCGAAGATCGGCGACCGGTACGTGGTGTTCCACACGGTGGAGAGCGTGAAGCACCCGGTGACGAACAGGCCGGTGGGCTACCTCACCGAGTTCGTCGGCACCCTCCGGGTGGTGAAGCTGGGTGACTTCTTCGTCACCGCGCAGGTGATGGACACGTGGGACGCCATCGCGCGCGGCGACCTGGTGGGTCCGTATGGCGAGCGGCTGGTGGAGCAGGTGGTGGCGCGGAACAACGAGAAGGAGGTGACGGGCGTCGTCGTCACCGCGCTCGTGCCGTACCTCACCATCATCGGCGAGCACCACTTCCTGGTCATCGACAAGGGCAGCAGCGACGGCGTCCAGGTGGGCAACACCTTCACCATCACCCGGCAGGGAGACCCCGGCGTGGGGCACGTCCTCGAGCTGGATCTGCCCATCAAGAAGCGCAAGCCGCAGCCGATGCCCACGGAGAACATCGCCCTGTGCATGGTGACCGAGGTGAAGGATCGCACCAGCAACTGCGTCCTCACGTACTCCATCCAGGAGGTGGTGCCCGGGGCTCGCGCGGTGCTGCGCGTGGGCCAGCAGCCCACCGCCCAGCGGTAGGTGGGGCCGGCACGCCGCCGGATGACCCCTCGGATGGGGCACGTAACCCCCTGGATCGGCTCGCCTGGCCCCTACTGCAGGGGACGTGCCGCTTGACCACCGCCAGTCCGGTGTTTATGTGTCCCGCCCCTTTCCGTCGGATCCATCTTCTATATAGGTGGGCCCAGGAGGGGGTCGGGCATGGTGGATTTCACGACGAACAGCTCCACGGCGGAGCAACGCGCGCTCCTGGCGCTCTGGGCGGTCCCCGGGTTGGGCCCGAGGGCCCTGAGTGCCCTGCGTGCGTTCACCCGGGGAGAGCTCACTCGCCTGCTTGCCTGCCCGGTAAGGGAGTGGCTGGGCGAGGCGCCCGTTCCGATGCCCGTCCGGCGCAGGTTGGCCGAGGTGCCCGACCTGGGCCTGCTGGCCGAGCGCGTGCTGGAGCGCTGCGCGGCGGTGGGCATGGGCGTGACGTTCGCGGGAGAGATGACCTACCCGGCGCGGCTGGCGGAGGTGGACGACGCGCCGCCGCTCCTCTTCTACCGGGGAGAGGTGGGGCCGCCGCGCCGTCGGGTGGCCATGGTGGGCAGCCGGCACCCGGATCAGGGCTTCCTTCCCTTCGCGCGCGGCTTCGCCCGTCAGGTGGCGGAGGGCGGGGTGGGCGTGGTGTCCGGCGCCGCCGCGGGGGTGGACAGGGCGTGCCATTGGGGGGCATTGGACGCGGGCGGGGAGACGTGGGCCTTCCTGGGCTCGGCGCTGGACGAGTTGGATCCCGCCCAGGCGAAGCTGCTGCCGCACTTCCTGGCCCGGGGTGGCGTGTTCTTCAGCGAGTTGCCGCCAGGGGTCCGTGCGAGCACGACGACCTTCCCCCGGCGCAACCGACTCATTTCTGGCGCGTCGGATGCGGTATTGGTCCTGCGCGCCGGGGCGGATTCCGGCAGCCTCTACACGGCGGAGGCGGGCCGGCTGCAGGGCAGGCCCGTGCTGGCCCTGCCCGGTGATGTATTGAACGAGGGAGCGGCTGGTTGCAACGCGCTCATCCGGGACGGACACGCCCGGGCGTGTCTCTCGGTTCAGGAAGTCTGGCGGGCCGTGGGCATCCACCCCGACAAGGCGGTGCCGCCAGGGGAGGGCTCCTCGTGGACGGAGCTCTCGGTGGAAGCGAGGGGGGCCTACCAGGTGTTGGACAGGGTTCCCAGGTCATTCGATGAGGTGCTGGCCGGCAGCCGGCTCTCGCCCGCGGTGCTCTCGAGCGCGCTGGTGGAGCTGGAGCTGTCTGGGCTCGTCATCCAGCATCCTGGAAGGTTGTACGAGAAGGTTTGAGGAGAATCATGGCGACGCGCACGAAGAAGACGGCAGGGGCGGGCGAGACGGAGGTCGAGGAGACGGCCACCGCCGAAACGGCCACCGCCGAGACGGCAGCCAAGAAGCCGGCGGCGCGCAAGAAGACGGCCGCCAAGAAGAAGACGGCCACCAAGAAGAAGGCCGCCGCCAAGAAGACGGCGGCCAAGAAGGCCTCCTCGCGCCGCAAGGGCGGTGACGGGGCCCTGGCCACCGTGGAGGCCTCCGCCGAGGACGCCGAGGGCACCGAGTCCCCCAGGCGCGGCAAGGGGCCGCACTACCTCGTGGTGGTCGAGTCGCCCGCGAAGGCGAAGACCATCAAGAAGTACCTGGGCTCCGGCTACACGGTGAAGGCCTCGGTTGGCCACATCCTCGACTTGCCCAAGAGCAAGATGGGCGTGGACATCGAGCACGACTTCGAGCCCCAGTACGAGGTCATCAAGGGCAAGGAGAAGGTGCTCGGCGAGCTGAAGAAGGCCGCCCAGGGCGTGGACAAGGTGTTCCTCGCGACGGACCCCGACCGCGAGGGCGAGGCCATCGCCTGGCACATCCACCAGCAGCTCGGCCACGAGAACGCCTACCGGGTGATGTTCAACGAGATCACCAAGAAGGCCATCCAGGAGGCCATCTCCCAGCCGCGCCACCTCAGCCAGGAGAACTACGACTCCCAGCAGACGCGGCGCATCCTGGACCGGCTGGTGGGCTATCAGATCTCCCCGCTGCTCTGGAAGAAGGTGCGCCGGGGTCTGTCCGCGGGCCGCGTGCAGTCGGTGGCCGTGCGCCTCGTCTGCGAGCGCGAGGACGAGATCAAGGCCTTCGTCCCGCAGGAGTACTGGACGCTGGACGCGCTGCTGGAGGGGCCCGCCGGACCGCCGCCCTTCAAGGCCAAGCTGTCCAAGGTGGACGGCAAGAAGGCCGACCTGAAGGACCGGGCCTCCACCGAGACGCTGGTGGAGGAGCTCAAGAGCGCCGCCTTCGTGGTGTCCAAGGTGGACAAGCGCGAGCGGCGCCGCAACGCGCCCGCTCCGTTCATCACCTCCAAGCTGCAGCAGGAGGCGGCCAACCGGCTGCACTTCACCGCCAAGAAGACGATGGCGCTCGCTCAGCGGCTCTATGAAGGCGTGCCGCTCGGCGAGGAGGGCCAGACGGCGCTCATCACGTACATGCGTACGGACTCCACCCGTCTGTCCGACGACGCGGTGACGGCGGTGCGCGGCTTCATCGGCAACACCTACGGCGCGGACTACGTGCCGGAGGCGCCCGTGGTGTACCGCACCAAGAAGGGCGCCCAGGACGCGCACGAGGCCATCCGTCCCACCTCGCTCGAGTACCCGCCCTCGAAGGTGAAGCCGTACTTCGACTCGATGAACGACGACATGGCCGCGGACATGTTCCGCCTGTACGAGCTCATCTGGAACCGCTTCGTGGCGTGCCAGATGATGCCGGCCGTGTATGACCAGACGAGCGCGGAGATCACCGCGGGCCGGGCCCTCTTCCGGGCCTCGGGCTCCACGCTGAAGTTCCCGGGCTACCTGGCCGTCTACGGCGCCACCCTCACCCCCGAGGAGGAGGCCGCCCAGGAGAAGGCGCGCGCCGCCGGCGAGGACACCGACGAGGACGGCGTGGGCGAGCTGCCCTCGCTCAACGACGGGGACAAGCTGGGCCTGCAGAAGCTGCTCGACGAGCAGCACTTCACCCAGCCCCCGCCGCGCTTCTCCGAGGCCACCCTGGTGAAGGAACTGGAGGAGCGGGGCATCGGCCGTCCGTCGACGTACGCCGCCATCCTCTCCACCATCCAGGAGAAGAAGTACGTGGAGAAGCTGGAGGGCCGCTTCCGTCCCACGGACCTGGGCGTCATCTGCAACGAGCTGCTCGTCAAGCACTTCCCCCACGAGCTGGACGCCGCCTTCACCGCCAGCATGGAGGAGAAGCTCGATCAGATCTCCGAGGGCGAGGCCAACTGGAAGGCCGTGCTCAAGGACTTCTACGCGCCCTTCAAGGAGACGCTCGAGAAGGCCGAAGCGGAGATGCGCGACGTCAAGCGCGAGGAGATCAAGACCGACGTGGCGTGCGAGAAGTGCGGCAACGTCATGGTGATCAAGTGGGGGAAGATGGGCCACTTCCTCGCGTGCTCGAACTACCCCGAGTGCAAGAACACCAAGGACTTCAAGCGCGACGCCGAGGGGAAGATCGTCATCATCGAGGAGGAGACGACCGACGAGAAGTGCGAGAACTGCGGCAAGCCCATGGTGGTGAAGCGGGGCCGCTTCGGTCGCTTCCTGGCGTGCTCGGGCTACCCCGAGTGCAAGACGTCCAAGCCCATCTCCATCGGCGTGAGCTGCCCGGACTGCAAGCAGGGCTACCTCACCGAGCGCCGCAGCGGGCGGGGGAAGATCTTCTTCGGCTGCAACCGCTACCCGGACTGCAAGTTCGCCGCCTGGGACCGGCCGCTTCCGGAGGCGTGCCCTCAGTGCCAGTCGCCCTACCTGCTGCAGAAGTACTCCAAGCGGGACGGCCCGTACGTGGCCTGCCCCAACAAGGAGTGCGACTACCGCCGGCAGATCGTCGAGCCGGAGGCCGCCGCGGCCACGGGCAGCACCGCTTCCTCGGCTGCCTGAAAGGCTGAAAGTCCAAGGATATCAGGGGCATGGCCTGCCCCTGGCTTGACACCCCAGCAGTGGGTCCTCTAGAAGTTCAGTGCCCGCCCCCAGGGCAGGCATGGTCGTCGAAAGGACCCACTTCGCGATGATTTCCATGGTGAGCGAGCTGCTGGACGTGGTGCTGACCCAGGCCCCGGCGGCAGCGGAGGCCGTGAAGGCGGCGCCGGCCAAGCTCGGCGTCGTGGACTCCACCATCAAGTTCTTCAAGGACGGCGGCCCGTTCATGTTCGTGAACCTGTTCTGGCTGGCCGCCGCGCTCGCGGTGGCCCTGGAGCGGATCGTCACGCTGATGTTCCGCTACAACCTCAACGCGCCCCCCTTCATGGAGCAGGTGACGAAGCTGGTGATGACCGGCAACGTGGACCGCGCCGTGAAGCTGTGCGCCGCCGCTCCCCACTCGCCCCTGGCGAAGATCATCCGCGCCGGCCTCACCCGCGCCAACCGCGGGGAGATCGAAGTGGCCAAGGCGGTGGAGGAGTCGCTGGTGGAGCACAGCCCGCACGTGGGCGCGCGCATCCCCTGGCTGTGGTCCCTGGCCAACATCGCCACGCTGGTGGGACTCGTCGGCACCATCTTCGGTCTGATCGGCACGTTCCAGGCGCTCGGCAACGTGCCCGCCGAGCAGAAGCAGGCCCTGCTGTCCGACGGTATCTCCAAGGCCATGAACAACACCGCGTTCGCGCTCTCCATCGCGGTGCTCTGCATCATCTTCCACCTGTTCCTCACCTCGTACGCCAAGAGCATGGTGGAGACGATGGAGCTCAACGCGCTCAAGCTGGAGAACCTGCTGGCGCGCAAGGCCGCCGGCGAGTCCACGGCCTCCGACGAGGCCCGGGCCGCCTGAGGGCGCTTCCATGGCGTTCTACTACTCCAGGCGCAAGCTCAAGCCGCGTGAGGAAGAGGAGACGGGCGAGCTCAACATCGTCCCGTACCTCGACATCCTCATGAACCTCATCCTGTTCATGCTGCTGTCCATCAACGGGCTGGCGGCCTTCGGCATCGTCAACGTGAGCGCGCCGAGCTACGGCGGCCCCAGCACCTCGGTGGCCCCGGAGGAGAACCCGGAGCAGCCCAAGCTGACGCTCAGCGTGCTCATCAGCAAGAAGGGGCACTTCGTCAACAGCGAGAACACCATCCTCGGCAAGGAGGGCGAGCCCACCATCCCCGTCAAGGCGGATGGCTCGTACGACTACGCCGCCCTCAACGCGCAGATGGTGAAGATCAAGAGCGCCTTCCCCGCCGAGACGAAGGTCATCGTCGCCGCGGACCCCGAGACGCCCTACGACGCGCTCATCCAGACCATGGATGCCGTCCGCGAGACGCAGGACAAGTCGCACCGCGTGCTCTTCCCGGACGTCACCCTCGGAGCCATCTAGATGTCGACGGGCGAGAGTTCCTTCCAGGTGCCGTCGGATGAAGAGCGGCTGCAGCGCATGCGCTACCGCAAGGCGCTCGCGCGCAAGAAGCGCAAGGAGCGCGAGGCCGCCGGGGAGATCAAGGAGCTGAACATCACCGCGATGATGGACATGATGACCATCCTCCTGGTGTTCCTCCTCAAGTCCTTCGCCTCGTCCTCGGCGGCGCTGACGGCCAGCGAGGACGTGCGGCCGCCGGTGTCCTCCACGCGCGCCACGCCCAAGGACACCGTGGCCGTCACCGTCACCCCCAAGAACATCCTCGTGGGGGAGAAGGAAGTGCTGCGGCTCAAGGGAGGGCAGATTCCCCCCGAGGCGCTCCAGGGCCGGCTGGTGGTCTCGCTGGACGCGCAGCTCAAGAAGGAAGTGGAGAAGCTCAAGTACATCGCCGAGCGCAACCCGGCGGCGCCGTTCAACCGGGAGCTGTCCGTCATCGCGGACAAGGCCATCCCGTACGACATGCTCCTCACGGTGCTCTACACGGCGGGCCAGAACGAGCTGGAGAACTACCGGTTCGTGGTCCTCCAGGACGAGGGCAAGCCCCAGTAGGGCGCCCCTGGCCTCCCAGGCGCCCCACCGGACGTGCGTGCTAGAGCGTCGGTACCGCCTGGTGGTGCCCGCCGCGCATGTCCAGCTCGTGACGCGTTGCGTCTTCCTCACACCGGATGGCGAAGGGCAGCGCCTCCAGCCGCTCGATGGGGATGTCGAAGCCGCAGTCCACGCAGACGCCGAACACGCCCGTGTCCATCCGACGCAGCGCGGCATCGATGAGCATCACCTCGCGCCGCTGCGCCTCCATCAGGCTGGACAGGGTGTAGTCCGCCAGCTCCGCCTGGGCGTTCTCCTCGTACTCCGGATCGCGGTCCTGGTCCTTCAGCGCGCTCAGCTCGCGTTGTGCCCCCTGACTCGCGTGCAGGATGTCCCGACGGCGGCGCTGCAGGAGCTCGCGAATCCTCAGAAGGTCGTTGTCTCGGTTCATGGCCTGTCGCTCCATCCAATGGTGCACTGCGTCGCCCGGACCGACTTTCCCGCGCGATGAACGGGGAAAAGCTAGGAGCCAGGGGGAGGTAGGGAAACTGTTTCTGTTTCTCCTACTTGTCGCAGGGCCGGGGAGGAGGCGGGCGAGCAGGGGATCGTTGCCCCGGGAGTGGACATCCATGCGCGGGAGTGTGGGAAAGGGCGGGGTGGTCCTGCTAACAGTTGCCGGACGGGCCCAGGACGGCCCCCGGAGAGTGTGATGCAGGACGTGAAGTTTCAGCGGGTGACGGTGATTGGCGGTGGACTGGCGGGGAGCGAGTGCGCCTGGCAGCTGGCGCGGCGCGGGGTACCGGTGACGCTGCGCGAGATGAAGCCGCACCGGCGCTCGCCGGCACACAAGACGGACCAGTTCGCGGAGCTGGTGTGCTCCAACTCGTTGCGCTCGGACAACCCGGAGAGCGCCATCGGCCTGCTGCACGCGGAGCTGCGGACGCTGTCGTCGGTGATTCTCGGGTGCGCGGACACGCACCGGGTGCCGGCGGGTGACGCGCTGGCGGTGGAGCGCGAGGCCTTCTCGGCGGCGGTGACGCGCTCGGTGCGCGAGGCCCCGGGCGTGGAGGTGGTGACGGGCGAGGTGGACCAGCTGCCCGAGGGCCTGGTGGTGGTGGCCACGGGGCCACTCACCTCGGACGCGCTGACGAAGGACCTCGAGCGCTACGTGGGGGAGAAGCTCTACTTCTACGATTCGATCGCCCCCATCGTGGCGGGGGACTCCATCGACATGAACATCGCCTTCCGCGCGAGCCGCTACGGCAAGGGCGGAGGGGATGACTACATCAACCTGCCGATGAACCAGGAGGAGTACTACCGGTTCATCGCCGAGGTGAAGGCGGGCCAGAAGCTGCAGCCGCACAGCTTCGAGGAACCCAGGTACTTCGAAGGGTGTCTGCCCATCGAGGTGATGGTCGATCGAGGCGACGAGACGCTGGCCTTCGGGCCGATGAAGCCGGTGGGGCTGAAGGATCCGCGCACGGGCGAGGAGCCCTACGCGGTGGTGCAACTGCGCATGGAGGACAAGGCGGGCACGTCGTGGAACATGGTGGGCTTCCAGACGCGCCTGACGTGGGGCGAGCAGAAGCGCATCTTCACCACGTGCATTCCGGGCCTGGCCAACGCCGAGTTCCTGCGGATGGGGCAGATCCACCGCAACACCTTCATTGACTCGCCGCGGCTGCTGGGGCGCGACCTGTCGCTCAAGGCGGAGCCGCGCCTGTTCTTCGCGGGGCAGATCACCGGCGTGGAGGGGTACGTGGAGTCGGCGGCGTGCGGCTACATGACGGCGCTGGCGGTGTACGCGCGGCTGACGGGGCGCGAGTTCGTCCCGCCGCCGGCCACCACGGCGATGGGCTCGCTCTACCGTCACGTGACGGGCGAGGCACACCCGCCGGACTATGACTACCAGCCCTCGAATGTCATCTTCGGGTTGTTCCCGCCGCTGCCGGGGCGGGTGAAGAAGGCGGACAAGCGGGCGAAGTACGCGGAGCGGGCGCGGGCGGATCTGACCGCGTGGCTGCCGAGTGTCCCTCCCGCGCAGGAGCTCCAGAGGACCGCATGAGACGAACCGTGATGGCGGGAGCGCTGATGGCGCTCGCGCTGGTGGGGTGCAAGCGCGACGGGGACAAGGCCGGGGGAGGGAAGGGGAGCGCCCGGGCCGGAGCGGTGGTGGGCGGAGTGGGCGTGATGCTGGCCGAGGGCGCGGCGGAGGATCTGCGCGTCACCGAGGACGGGCAGTTCGCCACGTACCTGCGCAAGACGCGCAAGCCGACGGTGGAGGGCATTCCGCCGCAGATGCGGCTGGGCGAGCTGTACATGGTGCCGGTGACGGGCGGCGTGCCGCGCAAGCTGGGCGATGGGGTGACGAACGTGCCCGGGGGGATGCTCTTCACCCCGGACTCCAAGCACGTGCTGTACCTCACGGGGTACAACCTGGCGAACCAGTCCGGTGCGCTGCACGTGCTGGCGCTCAGCGACCCCAGTGCCGAGCCCAGGAAGCTGGGCGACGCGGTGACGTACTTCCTGCCGAGTCCGGACGGCGCGCAACTGGCCTTCGTGGACGGCGGGGTGCTGAAGCTGGGCCCGCTGCCGGCGGGGCCCTTCCGTCAGGTGGGGGGCGAGGTGTCCACCGCGGGCTTCTCCCCGGACGGCACGATGCTCTTCTTCAAGCGGCGGCTGGCGGCGGCCGGCGGGCTCCTGGCGACGCCGGTGGTGGAGGACGCGGCGAAGAAGGGCGAGCCGATCAAGCTGGCGGACCAGGTGGGCGACTTCGTGCTGTCGCCGGACTCCAAGCGCGTGGCGTACCAGGTGCGCACCCCGGCGATGCCGGGCATGTATGACCTGTACCTGGCGGACCTGCCGGAGCTGAAGGGCCGGAAGGTGGCCTCGGGCTCGACGGCGTTCGCCTTCTCGCCGGACTCGAAGTGGCTGGCGCGCAACGATGGAGGCAAGCCGGAGGTGCCGGGCGACCTGTACGTGGGCCCGGCGTCGGGCGAGCCGGGACGCAAGGTGGGCGAGCGCGTGAAGGAGCTGACCTTCTCGCCGGACTCCCAGGCACTGGGCTTCCTGGCGAAGTACGACCTGCCCGCGGGCGCGGGGCTGATGGGCGTGGTGACGCTGCCGGACGGTGAGCCGAAGCTGGTGGGCAGCCGCGTGCCGAACTTCCTCTGGGGCAAGGACGGCAAGTACGTGGCCTTCCTCTCGCGCTTCCTCAAGCCCATCTACTCGGTGGACCTGATGCTGTACCAGGTGGGCGCGGAGAAGGCGGAGAAGGCCCACCCGGGCGTCTTCGGCTACGGCTTCGCCCCCGAGAACAAGGCGCTCGTCTTCCGCGCCGGCTGCATCCGCGAGGGCCGTGCTTGTGACTTCAAGGCGCTGACGCTGCCTCCGGCCGAGCAGACCCAGCCCCAGACGTGGATGCAGGGCATCTACAGCTACAAGCTGTCCGGGGATGGGAACCGGATCCTCGCCACCTCGGCGCGGATGGACTCGGACACGTTCGACGTGGCCGTCTACGACGTGAAGACGCAGGCGAGGAAGACGCTCGATCAGGGCGCGCAGCTGCCGGCGTACTTCGCGGGCCCGGACGATTCGCTGGCGGTGTACGTGGTGAAGCAGGGGCCGAACCCCGGCGTGTACGTGGCGCCGGCCCAGCCGTGAGAAGCTTGCGGGCGGCCCGGTTGAGTCTACGCTGGAGCCGCCCATGAGCACCGCCGAGCTGTCGCCGCTGCTGGAGAAGTTCCGCGCCCACCTCGAGGACGAGAAGGGCGCCAGTCCCCATACCGTGCGCAACTACCTCATCGACCTGGTGGACTTCGAGCGCTACCTGGTCGAGCGGATGAAGCTGACGCTGCTGGCGGCCACGCACGCGTCCATCCGTGGCTACATGGGCACGCTGGCGGTGGACCATGCGCCGAGCAGCCGCGCGCGGCGGCTCGCGAGCATCAAGAGCTTCTACAAGTACCTGGTGCGGCAGAAGCTGCTGCCGGGCAGCCCGGCCAAGCTGGTGAAGAGCCCCAAGCTGCCCAAGAGCCTGCCCAAGGTGCTCCCCGTGGACGAGGTGTTCGCCATCCTCGACATGCCGTCGCGGAAGACGGTGCTGGGCCTGCGGGACAGGGCCATCCTGGAGATGCTGTACGGCGGCGGCCTGCGCATCAGCGAGCTGTGCGGGCTGAACCTGCTGGACGTGGACCGCAGCGGGCGCATCGTCCGGGTGATGGGCAAGGGCAGCAAGGAGCGCCTGGTGCCGGTGAACGCGCAGGCCATCCGCGCGCTGGATGCGTATCTGGCGCGACGGGGCGAGCTGCTCGCGGTGCCTCGGCCGGAGCAGGACGCGGACGCGGTGTTCCTCAACTACCGCGGAGGCCGGCTGACGCCCCGGAGCATCGCGAGGCATCTGGACACGTACGTGGTGCAGTGCGCGCTGCAGCGCAAGGTGAGCCCGCACGCGATGCGTCACTCGTTCGCCACACACCTGCTCGGGGGTGGGGCGGACATCCGCAGCATCCAGGAGCTGCTGGGCCACGCGAGCCTCTCCACCACCCAGCGGTACACGCACGTGAGCTGGGAGCAGCTCCAGGCCGTCTACGACGCCGCGCACCCGAGGGCTTGAGCGCGGGTGCGCGGGGACTGAACGGGGCCGCTCAGGGGTGAGCGTTCTCGGCGACGTGGTCGAGGAAGCGGGTGGCGAGCTGACGGATGGCCGGATTGGCGTCGTTCTGACTGCTCCAGCTCAGCAGGACGCGCGCGCCGGGCAGCTTGGGCAGGTTGGCCCCCAGCAGGTGGACGACCTCGCTCCTGACCGCATCCGCGGGGTCCCGCTGCAGCACCTGCTGCAACGAGGGCAGGAGGGGCTCGAGAGGCCGGAAGCTGGCGGCGAACAAGGCGGCCTTGCGCACGTCGGGCGAGGCATCCCCGAGGAGCTGTGTCGCCAGGAGCCGGTCGGCGGTTGGCTCCGGAATCAGGCGCAGGGCCTCGACCGCGGCCTGTCGCACCAGGATCGAGTTGGAGCCCAGTCCGCTCTGGATCGTCGCCAGGGCGCGCGCGTCCCGGGTATTGCCCAGGGCCCGCAGGAGGATGGCTTGCTCCTCCGGGGTCCTCGCGGAGCGGTACGCCGTCTCGAGCTCTCGCACGACGCCCTCCGCGCCGCGGGCGTTCTCGTCCTGCATCTGGTACGCCGCGTTGCCCAGCCCCAGTGTCGCCGTGTCGCGCAGCTCTGGCTGGGGAGCGCGCCTGAGGTTCCTCAGGGCATTGACTCCTTCCTGGGTGGGGGCGTCCGCCATGCCGAGCGCGGCGGTCGCGTCCGTGCGCACGGGCACCCCGATGGAGGAATCGTCGACGACCTTCGAGAGGGCCTGGATGGCCTCTGGCGTGCTGGCCGCGGAGAGTGCGCCGAGCAGGGGACTGGCCGCGATGGGATCCAGGTCCCCCTTGCGCAGTGTATCGGGCACCTTCAGGGCCTCGGTGGGCTCGAGCATGAAGAGCGCGCGCAGTTGCTCCAACGCCAGCGAGCGGGCGTCGTCCCGCTCCCGCTCCGTCTTGGGCAGGGAGCGCAAGTCGTTGAGCAGATCATTGAAGTGCTTGCCCGCCAGCAGCCGACGGTAACGCTCCTTGGGATCCTGCGTCTGGGCCTGGTAGCTGGCCAGGAGCATCGTGCTCAAGCTCGCCCGGCGCGCCTCCAGCGCACCGAGCAGGGAGACGTCCCGGGTTCGCTCCAGCAGACGAAGACGGAGCTGGAGCTGGTTGCTCACCCTGGGCATTCCCTGACCGGCATCCACCTCCAGCCGCTCCTGGGCCTGAAGCGTCTCGGCCCAGCCATCCTCGGCGAGCCCGAAGGTGGTGCGCGAGCTCACGTCGATGCGCAGCGTGCCCGCCTGATAGGGCTGAAGCCCCTGGGAGGTGGCCACATGTGTATAGGCTTGCTTCGTCTTCTCGAACTGTTTCACACCTGACAGTCGTTGGTATGAGGCCTGGTACTGGCCCGTGACGTCGTACTCGTCGGTCTGCCACGACTGCTGGGGAACGCCAGTCACCACGAACTGGGAGGCCGCGACCACGGAGCGGAGGATGCCTTGTGCCAGCACATCCGTGCCCATCTCGAAATGGACCCATCGCGCGGCACCGGAGCGCTCCAGGGTCATGAAAAAGGGCATGGTCAGGCTGGCCATCATGGCCTGACGCACTTCGGGTGTGAGTGCGTCCTTTCCATCGACGTTGACGGAGACGCTCGCCGGCACCAGCCGCACCTGGGCTTCGATCCGGGCCTCGCCGGCGCTCACGATGCCCACGTTCCACTCCCCTTGGATATGGAAGCGCATGCCAGGAGGAACGGGCGCACCGGGCTGTGACGAGCTGAAGGTCACCTCCTGGTCCGTCTCCACGGCGTAGCGATAACTCATGCCCGGAGCCCAGAGCCGGGAGCCATCGGCCGTCTTCGTCGGCAACTCCGGGAGCTCGGGGCGCGGCGAGGAGGCCGTCTGGGTGCTGGCATTCCGGGCCGGAGTCCTCGTGGGCGTCTCTTCCGGAGCACTCCCGGGCAGAGCCCACCACGCCACGAGGCCCAGCGAGACGAGGACGACAGCCAGCACGAAGAAGTGATGCCGCTTCCAGGACATGCGCATGGTGCTCGACAGCTAGCACGGCCCACTGCTCTCCGCCTAGTGGCGGGTTCACTCCCCGTCGCACCTCGCGCCGAGCGGGTTGTGATTGCTCAATCCATCCGCCCGCGGGTCTGCCCTTCGTGGGGAGCCACCCATACGCAATCCAGGAACATTGGAAAAATAATCAAACACTGGATTCGTGGCTTGTTTTCGGGGATTTCCACGCCAACAGCGCCGACCGTCTTTCCAAATCTGACTTCACTTCGGGTTTTTCCCTTTGACACTGGGAGTGTGAGAAATGTACAAGGGTTGGCTTTTGCGTCAACAAACCAGACTTGTAGAGGGGGTTTCATGTCCGGTATTCGTTTGTCGATGGGCGCTGCCGCGTTTCTGCTCGCGCTAGGTCTTCCGCAGGCGGCTTCAGCGCAGGTTCCCACCTACGTCGATCCCGTCGTCTACGAGGTGGATCACGCGAGCTTTCCCACGACGTCCTATCCGAGTGGTTACCAGCTCAATAACAACTACGAGTGGGAGTCGAGCTACCCCTTCGCGGGTTCCTACTCTGCCGCCGAGCAGCAGCTCATCATCAATGATGAGCTGTCGCGCACCGGGGGCGTGCTCTCCACGGACCCGACGGATGGCAGCAAGGTCATCACCATCAATCAGGGCATCATCCCGGAGGCCAACCAGGGTGACGTCTCCCCGCCGACGGTCGTGACCAATGACAACGCCGCGCCTCCCGCCAACTCTCCCTTCACCAAGAGCTACTACCGGAGCGAGAACCTGGGCAACAGCGTGTTCGGAGCGGGCTACATCATCGATGCCTCGATGACCGCCACTCCGTCGACGGGCACGGCCGAGAAGCGGGTCGAGGCCTACGCCGAGGGCAAGGTCTACGCCGTGGCCTTCGGAGCCCAGAAGGAGATCGTCCGGGCACGTGCCGAGGTCTCCGGTCAGCAGGGCGGAAACAACAGTGGCACCGCGCGCCTGTTCGCCATGGGTCAGCAGGTATGGTCGGGCAACCTCTACTACAGCTTCGAGATCACCCCCATCAACTGGAGCCGCACCTTCTTCTCCGCCACCAAGCGCTTCATGGTGGGCCCCGTGCCGGTTTCCGTCTCGGCGTCCGTCAGCGGCGGTCTCAAGCTGACGGTCTCGGGACAGATTGGTCCGACGGTGGCCAGGCTCACCGCCACCGCGGGTGGCTGGGGTAATGCCAATGCCTCCGCGGGCGTGGACATCGTCGTCGCGGGCGTGGGCGTGGAGGGCGCCGTGACGCTCATCAACGTGAGCCTGCCCGCCTTCGCCGAGCTGTTCTGGCCGTTCTATTCCCTCGACTGGACGCTCAAGGCGGATCTCAACCTGAACACCCTCAATGGCAACCTGAAGCTCTGGGTGCGGGTGGGCTTCTGGTTCTTCAAGAAGACCTGGACCCTGACCATTGCCAGCTGGTCTGGTATCACTCGCAACTGGAACCTCTACACCAACAACGGTTCGCTCATCCTGGGAATGGATCCCATGGGCATGTAGCCGTTGCATGCGCGGGTTGTCGGAGCGCCAGGGGTTCCCTTCTCTGGCGCTCCACGTCCGTTCCCCGTGTCTGTATCAGTTCCTGCTATTTTTTCACGCTGTGGTTTGACACTCCGTGAAAAAGTTTTATACTCGTTTTCCAGGTGAGCGCGGCTTTTCACTTCTTTCAGCTGCGCGGCAGTCGTTGTCTGGACGAGTGCTCCAAATCCGTTCCTGGTCATGAGGCGCCAAGCCCAAGGTTTCCCCAAGGTTTCGTGGGGTAGCCAGAGGGCACTCGTGTAGGGATTTCCTACAGCCAGGCGGGAAAGCAGCACCCCTGTCGTCAGTCGTGGCGCAAGACAGGGACGAAGTCCATTCGAAATCACACCACAGGAGTCGGGCATGAAGAAGAGCCTGTCGCTTTGCGCCGTCACCATGACTCTGGGTCTCGCCACGCAGGCATCCGCGGCGTGGGCCCCCAGCAGCTACCGCTGCGCGTTCGATCAGATCACCAATCAGGATCAGGCCCGTGGCCGCCAGCAGTGGGCCAAGAAGTGGGCGGATGCCGATCCCTACAACATCTCGGCCAACAAGGATCAGCGCTTCTGGGCGGCCATGTTCAACCAGGACGCGCTGGACTCGCTCAACAACTACCAGACCTGGCTCTACCCCGTGTACGTGGATCCCAACCAGGGCTACGATCCGGTGATGGGGCCCGGCGCCGCGGGGAGCGACACCGCCGGCCTCACCGGCGATCAGATCTTCAACCTGGACTACACCATCAAGCCGGTCCAGGTGCTGATGGACGGCGTGTGCGAGCCGGGTTGCTACACGCCGGATCAGAAGGTCCTCTTCCAGAGCGGTGAGGTGCCGATCGAGAAGGCCCAGCAGGCGGGCGCCGACGATCTGGTGACGCTGTCCTCCGAGTCCACCCTGGACGCCGTGCAGCTCGTCAACAACACCGTCGAGCGCTACACGGTGGATCGGGATCCCGTCCGGCAGGACGTCCTCGACTTCCGGATGGCCTCGGGTGGCAAGCTGTCCGTGACGCTCGAGCACCCGCTCGTGACCGGCGAGGGCAGCCTGCGCAAGGCCAAGGAGTTCACCGTTGGTGAGCACCTGGTCCGTCAGGACGGCTCGCTCGATCAGATCGTCACCATCGAGAAGCGCTCGTGGTACGGCCGGGTCTACAACCTGCGCCCGGTGAGCAAGGATCTCACCTCCAACATCCTGGTGGCGGAGGGCTACCTCAATGGCTCCGCCCGTTTCCAGAGCGAGTACGTGGAGGAGCTCAACCGGCTCATCCTGCGCAAGAACGTGCCGGACGACGTCATCCCCCAGAACTGAGTGAGTGACGTTGTATGGCTGGGGGAGGGGAGCCCGTCCACGAGGAGCGGGCTCCCACCCCTGGTGTCTCTCGTCCACCCAGCGCTGCCAGTCCCGAAGTTGGAGCTCCGAATGGACCGCAAGCCTCAATCCAAGCATCTCGTCCTTCCCCTGCTGGCCGTCCTGGTCCTGGGGTCATCCGTCCTCTTCTTCTTCCTGAGCAAGGCGGGCGTGTTCGCCAGTGAGGCGCCCACTCCCGCGCCGGAGCAGCCCCGTGTGGCCGCGAGCCCGCCATCCGAGCCCGCGCGGCCGTTGAGTCCCCAGTCCGGCAAGCCCCAGGTGCCCGTCGAGTCCGCGCATCCCGTGGTCGTCAGTGATCCGTTGGAGACGGACACCACGCCGCCGCTCCTGGCCAAGCCCCGCTCGCCGCTGGATGCCCTCCGTCAGCGCGTCATGGCGGCCAATCCGGACATCGCCCAGTTCCGGCAACTTCAGCGCAAGGTCCTGCTCAAGCCGCAAGAGAAGGAGATGTTGCGCGGCATGTACAAGGATCGCGAGCTCATCGAAGCCGCCAAGAGGGATCTGCTCGCCGCCGACGAGAAGACCTTCACGGAGGAGGGACAGTTCAAGCGGCTCTACCGGGTCGAATATCTGGGGATGGGATTGGAGTGGAAGGAGAACCCGGAACGGCAGGCGCTGTTGAAGGACGTCGAGGAGGTCATCCTCGCCAGGAACATCCGAGCCGATCAGGATCTGGAGCTGCGCCGCTCCCTGTCTGGAGACAAGGTCGAGCTCTTCATGGTCATGCTCTACAACGATCGCAAGCGGGCCGAGGAACTGCTGGCGAGCGTGCGCGGTACGGACCTGGAAAAGCTGCTCAAGTACTCCATGCTTCGCTACGACGCCCTCTGGGCACTCGCGGACAAAAAATGAACACGCTCCTACGCTCCACGCTTCACGCCTCCAAGCTGCTCTCCGCCCTGTTGCTGGCCTGGACGGGTTGCGATACCCCTAACGTCGATGAGCCCAATGGTGACCCCACCGGCTGCGAGGCATCCGGGACCTGTGGAAATCTGGGCTCCCCCCCTTGCTCACGGGTGCACGTCTGGGACATCTGGCAATTCGGCACGGACCAGGACGATACGGGGGTCGCGATTGGCACCGATGATGAGTGCAATATCTATGTCGCGGGCAACACCCGGGGCCGCTTCAGTGGGGCTGGCAACCTCAACGTGACGGAGGCCGGAGCGGGGCTGGATGTCTTCTCCGCCCGTTTTCCGCCGATCATGCCGGACACCAGCCCCGCGGGGACGTTGTTCTTTCCCGACGTGAGGATCACCCAGCTGGGTTCCGCGGGCGAAGACAGTGTCAAGGACATCGCCATCGCGTCCGATAGGACGACCTACCTGGTGGGGAGTACCGCCGGTCAGATGCCAGGCGCGTCCGAGTCCGGACAGGGCTTCAATGACATCTTCGCCACGAAGTTGCGCTCCACTGGCACCCGGGAATGGACACGGCAGTACGGCTCGGCCGAGGAAGATGCCGCGCTGGGCGTCGCCTTGCGTCAAGAGAGCAATGGCGTCAACGCCTACATCGCGGGCACCTCACAGGAGGATGTCTACGAAGGCTTCCAGATCACCCTCGACAAGCTGAGCCCGGACGGCACGATCGCCACGCGGAAGATGTATGGGACGTCCGACCATGATCGGGCCGAGGGCCTCGCGCTCGACTCGTCCGGCAACATCTTCATCGTGGGCTCGACGATGGGTGATTACAAGGAGCCTGGGAGCCACGCGGGCTCCACGGATGTGTTCGTCACGAAGATTGCCCAGGATGACCTGGACGTGGAGGCGTGGAAGAGCCAGGTGGCAACGTCCGACATCGACGCGGCGCTCGATGCGGTGGTGGATGACGCGGGTCATCTCTATGTCCTGGCCGTTTCCTTCAGCGATCTCGAGCAGGGCATGTCCGAGAACGACGGCCTCCAGAACTCGTTCCTGCTGAAGTACAGCGTGAATGGAGACCGGCCGGAGTGGATCAAGCGGATCGGCGTGAAGTCGAAGTTCAGCCGTGCGACGGGGATGGCGCTCGACACGGAGGGCAGGGTCTACGTCGCGGGCTTCACGACCGGCGCGATGCAGGAGGGCAAGAACAACGCTGGAGGCCGGGATGCGTTCGTCGCCAGGTACGACGCCCAGGGGAACATGGACTGGTCCCGTCAGATCGGAACGACCGGCAACGACGAGGCTTCCGACGTCATCGTCACCAAGGCGGGAGACGTCGTCATCACGGGCTTCACGACGGGCGATCTGTGGGGATTGGGCAGCCAGGGCCGGCAGGATGCGTTCATCGCCCGCTTCAATCTGAATTCACAGCCGTAACGACTATCCGAACAAGAGGAGCGATTCCATGAGTGCCAGGAGTGTTCAGCTGGGTGGTGTCATGCGTGGTCTGTCCATGGCGCTTGCCCTGGGGGTTGCCGCCCCGGCGGTCGCGGGGGCGCGGGAGCTGGAGCCCCGAGTGTTGCCGAAGAAGGGAGTTGCCGCGAGCCAGCGCAGGGACGTCCAGGTCTCGCGCGTCGTCATCAAGTTCCATGAGGGCACCCATGTGCGCCTGCGGGGCAGCTCGCTGAGCGTGGACGTGGCGGAGCGTAGCGAGCAGGAGCGCTCCAAGCTGTCCGCGCTCCGGTTGGACGATGCCCGGCTGTCGTCGGATCTGGAGATCGTCCACAAGGCCGTGTCGCGAGAGTCTCGCGCGGGCAGGCTGGCCCGGTTGTTCACCGCGGACGAGCGGACGCTGACGGCCAACAAGGCCACCGCGGAGCTCCGCGGTGGGCGGGAGATGGCGGACCTCAACCTGTACATGGAGGTGCCCCTGGCGGAGGGCACCACCGCCTCGGACATGGCGAAGCTGGTGGCCGAGCTCGACGCGCTGCCGAGCGTGGAGACCGCCTATGCCGAGCCGCTGGCGGAGCCCGCGGCGGTCTCCTTGCCCCAGCTGGTGACGTCCGTGCTGGGCGCCGTGGACCTGGCTCCGACCACCCCGCAGTTCCAGGGGGAGCAGGGCTACCTCCAGGCCGCGCCGCTGGGCGTGGACGCGCTGTACGCGTGGACCGTCGCCGGAGGCAATGGCTCGGGCGTGAAGATCGTCGACGTGGAGGGCGCGTGGCGCACCACTCACGAGGATCTGCCCACCTTCTTCCATACGGGGGGCACCCAGTTCGCCGACATCGGCTGGCGCAACCATGGCACCGCGGTGGTGGGTGAGATGGTGGGCGTACAGAACGGTTATGGCGTGACGGGCATTGCCCATGGGGCCCAGATTGGCCACGAGGCCATTGGCGCGCAGAGCGTGGCCAGTGCCATCACCAATGCCGCCAACGCGGTGGGGGCGGGAGGCGTCGTCCTGATCGAGCTGCACCGCCTGGGACCGGCCAACAGCACTCCCTGCACGTGCAACACCCCGCAGTGCGACTACATCGCCATGGAGTACTGGCAGGCGGAGTACGACGCCATCTCCCTGGCTTCCATCAATGGCGTGACGGTGGTCGAGGCCGCCGGCAACGGCAGCTCGAACCTGGATGACGCCGCCTACGGGGGTGTCTTCAACCGCAACACGCGAGACTCCGGTGCCATCCTCGTGGGCGCCAGCTCGTCCGCGGGCCGGGTGCCAATGTGCTGGACCAACTATGGCAGCCGGGTGGACGTGCACGCCTGGGGCGAGGTGGTCACCTCGACGGGTTACGGGGACCGCTTCAACCCGGGTGACGAGAACCAGTACTACACCTCGGTGTTCAGCGGCACCTCCAGCGCTTCCCCCATCGTCACCGCCTCGGTCGCCAGCATCCAGGGGGCCCTGAAGGCCAATGGGCGCTACCCGCTGTCGCCCCTGGCGATTCGTGATCTCCTGGTGTCCACGGGGACCGCGCAGGCCGCCGACGCGAAGCAGATTGGACCGAGGCCCGATCTGCGCCGTGCGCTCGGCAAGCTCAACCTCCGTCCGGCGCTGGCCCCGGTCTCGCTCCAGTCGGCCCATAACGACTGACGGAGCGCGGGAGGCGGGGTCGCTCGGCCCCGCCTCCGCCTGATGTGAAAGCCGCTTCGCTGTTTGTCGATGTCTTGAGGATTGGAGTCATCAGCCATGAAGAATCCCTCCCTGTGGGTGCTCGCGCTTTGCGTGAGTGCCACGAACGCCTTCGCCCTCGAGCAGCAGGAACAGCAAGCGCAGCTCCGGGCGGTCGACATGCTCGAGATGTACCCGGAGGAACCCAGCGAGGGTGGCGGAGGAGGTGGAGTCCCGCCTCCTCCCTGGACGCCCAGCTACTACCGGTGCGCGCAGGATCAGCTCAACAGCGACCAGGGGGAAGGTCGCCAGAAATGGGCCCAGCGATGGGCCAACAACGACCCGTACAACATCTCGGCCACCCGGGATCAGCGTTTCTGGCTGTCGGAGTACACGGCGTACTCCACGACCGCCTTCGTGGACTACGGCATGTGGCTCTATCCCGTGTACGTGGATCCTGACAATTATTACGTGCCGTACCTCGGTCCGGGCGCGCCCAACTCCCCGACCGCGGGTTACACCGGCAGCCAGATCCTCAACGCCAGCTATACCTTGAAGCCCGTCCAGGTGCTCGTGGATGGTATTTGCGAGCCGGGTTGCTACATGCCGGACCAGAAGGTTCTCTTCCAGGATGGGGCCGTCTCCATCGAAGAGGCCCAGACGAGGGGCGTCGCCGACCTGGTGACGCTGGCGCCGGAGTCGACGCTGGATTCCATCCAGCTCGTCCGCGACACCGTCGAGCGCTACACGCTGGATCGGGATGCCTCCAGCCAGGAGATCCTCCACTTCCGCATGGAGTCCGGGGGCAAGCTGGCCGTGACGCTCGAGCACCCGCTCGTGACGAGCGAGGGCCGTGTGAAGAAGGCCCGACTATTCGTCGCCGGCGAGCACCTGGTGAAGCAGGATGGCTCCCTGGACGAGATCGTCTCCATCGAAGCGCGGCAATGGTACGGCAAGGTCTACAACCTGCGTCCCCGGAGCAGAGAGCTCACGTCGAACATCCTGGTCGCGGAGGGTTATCTCAACGGCTCGGGTCGTTTCCAGAGCGAGCTCGTCGAGGAGCTCAACCGGATCATCCTACGCGACAACGTGCCGGATGAAGTCATCCCACGGAACTGAATGACGCTTTTCACCCAGCATTGAAGAGCTGAGGCGGGCAACTCCCGCATCACACGCAGTCCCTCTGGCCTGGAGACCACCACGCATGAAGAAAAACATCTATTCCCTTGCTGCCATGACGATTCTGGGTATTGCATCCCAGGCATCCGCCGTCACCTGGGCTCCCTCAGAGTACCGTTGCACCTTTGATCAGATCACCAACTCGAGCCAGGCCTATGGGCGGCAGCGGTGGGCCCAGATTCAGGCGAACAAGAACCTCTATCAGCTCGCGGGCAAACCGAAGGACAGCCGCTTCTGGTCCCCCGTCTTCACGGAGGATGCCAACACCGCGTATCTCACTTATCAGATCTACATCTACCCGGTGTATGTGGATCCCAGGGTGAACTACGACATCTGGATCGGGCCCGGTGCCGCCGGCTCCCAGGCCCAGGTGACGCCCAGCTCCTGGACCCTGACGGGTGAACAGCTCGCTCAACTGGGCCACCTGGAGAAGCCCGCGGACGTCCTCAACGATGGCGTGTGCGAGCCGGGTTGCTACACCCCCGACCAGCAGGTCCTCTTCGAGGCGGGTGAGCAGAGCATCTCCGCGGCCCAGTCCATTGGCCGCGCGGATCTGATCACCCTCTCGCCGGACGCCACCCTCGACAACCTCACCTACATCGCCAACCCTGTCGCGACCTACACCCTGGACAAGGATCCCGCGAAGCAGGAGATCCTGGACTTCCACATGGAGTCGGGTGGCAGCCTGTCGGTGACGGAGCATCACCCGCTCGTCACCAGCGAGGGCGCAGTCTCCAAGGCCATGGATTTCATCCCGGGTGAGTACCTGGTCAAGCAGGATGGCACGCTCGACAAGATCCTCGCCATCGAGCGGCGGGAGTGGTTCGGCAAGGTCTACAACCTGCGTCCCGTGAGCCGGGATCTCACCTCCAACATCCTGGTGGCCCAGGGCTATCTCAATGGCTCCATCCGCTACCAGAGCGAGTACGTGGAGGAGCTCAACCGGATCATCCTGCGCAACAACGTCCCCGCGGATCTCGTCCTCGGGGAGTGAGCGCGGTGTTCGAAGACCTCTGTAGGTAGAAGAAGCCGGCCCTGTGTGGCCGGCTTTTTTTTTGGCCCAGGGGTTGATGGTCTTGGATGTGAGCTGGGATCGGCTCCAGGCCGTCTACGACGCCGCGCACCGGAGGGAGTCATCACCGGGTACGACGAGCGCCTTCGTCTGCTCGGGAGCTCGTCTGTTCATCGATCCTGCAAAGCGCGACCTTGTAGCCCAGCATGCGGAGGCGGGTCGCCGAAGCGTGGCATCAGCGCCCTCCAGCGCTCCCGTTGTTCCCCCTCGCCCGGCACGTCGAAGAGCTCCTCCGCCCGGCGGGGTGCCGACCAGGCCCCGTCCGGCCCGTGGTACATGACCAGCGGGATGATGACCGGGAGCACCGTGCTCTCCGGATGCTGTGTGCGCCAGTGCTCCACCTGCCGGACCACGTAACGCAGCATTCTCAGCGCCATCCACCTGTCCACCGAGGACTGGTGTTCGAGCAGCACATACAGCCGCAACGGCCGGCCCTCGCGCAGGCGGGCCGTGAAGAGCAGGTCGCTCTCGGTCTCCCTCAGCTCCGGGTCCACGACGGAGCCGGACTCTCTCCGCAGGGACGACCAGTCCACCTCGGAGACGACATGCGGAGGCAGGACGGCACGCAGTTCCGCCGCGGCTCGCTCGGGGTGGCCGAAGGTGAAGCGTGCGAAGAGGTCATGGGGTCCGGGCATGGCGAGCGGCGCCGGAAGCATGCGCCGGGCCAATGCACCGCCCCTCTCAAGGCGCGCTGAACGACGCTCCAGGCGGGGCTACTGCGAAAAGGGTGCGAGGGCGAACAGCCAGTCGGGGAACGATGGAATCCCCCGCTTCCACTTGTTAAACCCCCCTCCATGTTCCACGGCACCACCATCCTCTGCGTCCGCCGCGAGGGAAAGGTCGTCATCGCGGGCGATGGTCAGGTCAGTCTCGACAAGACCATCATGAAGAACACGGCGAAGAAGGTGCGCCGCATCGGCGAGGGCTCCGTCATCGCCGGCTTCGCGGGCAGCACCGCCGACGCCTTCACCCTCTTCGAGCGCTTCGAGGCTCGTCTCAAGGAGCACCAGAAGAACCTGGCCCGCGCCTGCGTGGAGCTCGGGAAGGACTGGCGCACCGACCGCTTCCTCCGCCGCCTGGAGGCCCTGCTCGTCGTGGCCGATCGCGAGAAGACCTTCATCCTCTCCGGCTCCGGCGACGTCATCGAGCCCGACTACGGCATCGCCGCCGTGGGCAGCGGTGGCTCCTACGCGCTCGCCGCCGCCCGCGCCCTCATGGCGCACACGCAGCTGCCCGCCCGTGAGGTGGCCACCCACGCCATGCAGATCGCCGCGGACATCTGCATCTACACCAACTCCAACATCTCCATCGAAGAGCTCTGAGGGGGCGTCACCGTGAGCAACGCACGAAAGAACCCCACCTTCACTCCGCGCGAGGTCGTGGGCGAGCTGGACCGCTACATCGTCGGGCAGAACGCCGCCAAGCGCGCGGTGGCCATCGCCCTGCGCAACCGCTGGCGCCGCCAGCAGGTCTCCGAGGACCTGCGCGATGAGATCCACCCCAAGAACATCATCATGATCGGCCCCACCGGCGTGGGGAAGACGGAGATCGCCCGGCGCCTGGCGAAGCTCGCCCAGGCTCCCTTCGTCAAGGTGGAGGCCTCCAAGTTCACCGAGGTCGGCTACGTGGGCCGCGATGTCGAGTCCATGGTGCGCGACCTCGTCGAGGCCGCCATCGCGCTCGTGCGCGACGAGGAGATGGAGAAGGTGCGCGCCCGCGCCACGGAGATCGCCGAGGATCGGCTGGCGCAGCTGCTCTCCGGCCAGGGGCCCACCCCGCGTCCCTCGGGGGGCATCGGCTTCATGGCGCCTCCGCCGCCGCCCTCCGCGCCCCGGCTCGGGGATATGGAGCGCGAGAAGCTCCGCGCCCAGCTGCGCGCCGGCACGCTCGATGACCAGGAGGTGGAGCTCGAGACCACCGAGAGCGGGACTCCCACCTTCCTGCGCAACTTCTCCGGCCAGGGCATGGAGGAGATCGGCGTCAACCTGCAGGATCTCTTCAAGAACATGCCCGGCATGAGCCGCTCGCAGCGGCGCAAGGTGCGTGCCCCCGAGGCCCTGCGCCTGCTGGAGCGCGAGGAGGCCGCCAAGCTGGTGGACGGCGACCGCGTCAACCGCGAGGCGCTCGTGCGCGCGGAGACCAGCGGCATCATCTTCATCGACGAGATCGACAAGATCGCCAGCCGCGAGGGCGGAGGGAAGGGCGCCGGCCCGGACGTGTCGCGCGAGGGCGTGCAGCGCGACATCCTCCCCATCGTCGAGGGCTCCACCGTCAACACCAAGTACGGCCAGGTGAAGACGGACCACATGCTCTTCATCGCCGCGGGGGCCTTCCACGTCTCCAAGCCGAGCGACCTCATCCCCGAGCTCCAGGGCCGCTTCCCCATCCGCGTGGAGCTCGAGCCCCTCACGGGCGAGGACCTGGTGCGCATCCTCCGCGAGCCGCGCAACTCGCTCATCCGCCAGTACACCGCGCTGCTCGCCACCGAGGGCGTGCAGCTGAAATTCTCCGACGACGCCATCATGGAACTGGCCCGCATCGCACAGTCCGTGAACGAGCGCACCGAGAACATCGGCGCTCGGCGCCTGCACACTGTTCTGGAGAGGTTGCTGGACGAGGTATCCTTCAACGCCAGCGAGCAGGGCCCGAAGGACCTGCAGATCGATGCCGCGTACGTCCGCGAACGCCTCGCCTCCGTCGTCCAGGACGAGGACCTGTCGCGCTACATCCTCTAGCCCACCCGGGAGTCCCCGTGCCCCTCACCACTCCGACGAAGAACGCCAATACCGAAGCCGCCTCGAAGGCCGCCTCCACCGCCGGCAAGAACGAGCAGTGGATGGAGAAGGCCAAGGCCCACCTGCTGCAGAACTACAAGCAGCAGCCCATCGTGCTGGAGCGCGGGCTGGGCTCGCGCGTCTGGGACGCCGAGGGCCGTGAGTATCTGGACCTGCTCGGCGGCATCGCCACGTGCGGGCTCGGCCACTGCCACCCGGAGGTGGTCGCCGCCGTGCGCAGCCAGCTGGAGAAGCTCTGGCACGTCTCCAACGTCTTCTACTCCGAGCCGCAGATCGAGCTGGCCGGCCGGCTCACCGCCGCCTCGGGCCTGCAGCGCGCCTTCTTCTGCAACTCGGGCGCCGAGGCCAACGAGGCCCTCATCAAGCTGGCCCGCAAGGTCCAGAAGGACCGCGGCAACCCGGACCGCTACGAGATCATCACCTTCGAGAACTCCTTCCACGGGCGCACCCTGGCCACCGTCACCGCCACCGGCCAGACGAAGTACCAGAAGGGCTTCGAGCCGCTCCCGGCCGGCTTCACCCACGTGCCCTACGGGGACCTGGAGGCCGTGAAGAAGGCCGTGGGCCCGAACACCGCCGCCATCCTCGTGGAGCCCATCCAGGGCGAGGGCGGCGTGCGCTCGGCTCCCGCGGGCTTCCTCAAGGCCCTGCGCGCCCTGTGCGACGAGAAGGGCCTGCTGCTGCTCGTGGATGAGATCCAGACCGGCATGGGCCGCACCGGCAAGGTCTTCGCCTACCAGCACGAGGACATCCTCCCGGATGGCATCAGCCTGGCGAAGTCGCTCGGCAACGGCCTGCCCATTGGCGCCATGCTGTGCACCGAGGAGGCCGGCAAGAGCCTGGTGCCGGGCACCCACGGCTCCACCTTCGGCGGCAACCTCATCGCCGCCACCGCCGCCAACGTCGTCCTGCGCAAGGTGACGGATCCGCAGATGCTCCGCGACGTGACGCAGAAGGGGGATTACTTCCTCTCCCGCCTGCGCGAGCTCCAGGGTCGCCTGCCCACCGTCGTCAAGGAGGCGCGCGGCCATGGCCTGCTGATCGGCGTGGAGCTCTTCCAGGACGCCGCGCCCTACATCGCCAAGTGCCGCGAGCTCGGCCTGCTCCTCAACGCCGCCGGCGAGAAGACCCTCCGCTTCGCCCCGGCCTACACCGTCACCCATGACGAGCTCGACCAGGGCGTGCGCCTCCTCGAGCGCGCCCTCAAGTCCTGAGGGACGGCCTCTCCCGGGAGTGTGCGCTCGCCGTCCGGGCGCACACTCTCCGGAAATGAAGGAGATTGTTCGAGGGTGTAGGGATTCCGCTCGTTTGGAAAAATCCGCCAAAAGTGTTTGACGCGGTCCCGGTGGGGGCTTAGGATTTCTCAAGTTCTTGAGCTTTCCTGAGTTCCCCTGGGGGGACTCCTCCGTTCCGGAGGTCCCGATGATTGCCCCACACGCCTCTTTCGGTAGCGAGCAGGCCCCGAGCCACGACGCCATCCGGGCCAACCAGCTCATCGAGGCGGGGCTCTGGCTGCGCCTCGGAGGCGACGCCGAGGGCGCCCAGCGCCTCTTCGTGCGTGCCCTGGCGCATGACCCCTCCAACCCCCGGGCCCGCGAGTGGCTCGCCAAGAGCGGCAACGCCGCGGTCACGAGGCCTCCGCCGCCCGCCGTGCGCCCGCTGGCCGCCGTGCCCCGGCCCGTGGCGCCCCAGCCCGCGCTGGAGGTGAGCGTCATCCTGTTGGACGAGGAGATGGAGGTGGCGCCCGCCGCTCCGGCTCAGGGCAGCCACATCACCGCCGACGTGCTGGCCTTCCTCTCCGAGGCGCCGCTCGAGGAGGAGAAGCCGGTGGTGGCGGCTCCCCGGCGGGTGGAGGCGCCCCGGCCGGTCACGCCCGCTCGGGTGAGCACGCCCCTGCGTGCGATCACGCCCCCGCCCGTGCCCGTGCCCCAGGTGGCTCCCCGGACGGACGTGGTCACGCTGCTTCAGGGCGTGGAGGAGCTGCTCTCGTTGGGAGATCCGTCGAGCGCCATGGCGCTGGTGCTCAAGGCCGAGGCGCTCGCTCCGGGCGATGCTCGGCTGGCGAGTGCTCGCGAGCGCTGCGCGCGCGCGCAGCAGGCCGCGCTGGAGGCGAAGCTGGGGGACCTGAAGCGGGTGCCCGTGCTGAAGCTGCGCATGGCGGACCTGATGCGGCTCAGCCTGGATCCCCGCGCGGGCTTCCTGCTGTCGCGGATCGACGGGCAGCTCACCTACGAGGCGCTCTTCTCCGTCTCCGGCATGTCCCGGCTGGACACGTTGCGTGTCCTGGCCCACCTGCTGGACCAGGACATCATCACCGTTCGCTGAATCGGGCCGAGGCCTGGTGGAGTGTCCGCGAAGTTCGTGGACAGAGTCGTGTTGCGCATGCTCCCTCTCCCTCTGGGAGAGGGCGGGGGGTGAGGGTCGTCACGTCACCCTCGTGTTCCTCGCCCCGGCTTGCATCGCGGCACGCAATTGCCCTCCTCGCCGTCTCTCTGTGAGCTCCCATGTGGGGATGCGCTCCAGGGGGAAGACCCTCACCCTAGCCCTCTCCCAGAGGGAGAGGGGACATCCACGGGCCCTCGGACCCTGTCCAAGGACTCCACTAGTAACGGAACAGCCGGAAGGCGTAGCTGCCCGGCTCGGCCTGCGGCGAGTAGAGGTTGAGGTAGACCCGGGTGTTGCCGCCGGGAGAGGAGATGTCCACGTACGCGGCGCGGGCGGTGCGGAACGGGTTCTTCACGTCCTCGCGGGTGAAGGCGGCGAGCGCGGGCAGGAAGCGGCTGGTGTCGAACTCGATCCGGTACGTGGTGCCCTGGGTGACGTCGAGGGCGATCCAGTCCTCGTCCTGGCCGTACTCGAAGCGCCCGTAGCGGGTGTTCGGGGTGTTGGTGCCGCCCACGTCCGGGACGAAGAGGGTGGAGTCGGCCGGGAGGTCGCCGTAGTCATCCTTGCCCACCAGGCTGGAGGTGAGGGCGTAGGCGCCGGTGGCGGCGGAGGCATCCATCGGCGAGTGGCTCACGCGCACGTAGTAGGGCGCGGAGGCGCGGGCCTTGAAGCCCACCTGGGCCTTGGGACGGCCGTCGTGGGCGCGGATCCACTCACCGCCCTGATCGAACACGTCCACGCGCGGCATGAGCGAGCCGGGCCCAGGCTCCACGGTGACGGTGTAGACGTTGTCGACGGTGCCGTCGATCTTGAAGAAGTCGTAGTCGCCGACGGGCTCGATGCTCTGCTGGCGCTGGACGTTGGTGGCGAGCGGGGCGGCGCGGGACAGGCAGTCATCCGGCTCGGAGGTATCGCCGCCGTGCTCGGGGCAGTTGACGGCGGTGAGGGGCTCGCAGGCGCCGCTCGGCCGCAGGACGGTGCCCGGCTTGCAGAGGCAGCGCGCGTTGCCGTCCTCGTTGACGCACTGGGTCTTGTCACCCTGGGTGCAGGGGTTGGGGTCGCACGGGTTCTTCTCGACATCGGGGCCCGTGTTCACGAAGCAGCCCGTGCCGAGCACGGCACCGAGCGGAAGGAAGAGGAGGCGGGAGAGGTGGCGCATGATTAGCGGCTCCGACGAGGGCCGGTGCCCGTTTCTTCATCGGGGATGGTGGGGGTCCGGTCCAGCGGGTCCTCGACCTCGGTGGCCTGCTCGCGGCGCTGGCGGTACTGATCGCGCACGTAGGCCACCAGCTGATCCAGATAGGAGGAGAGGGGAGGGCAGCGGATGCCAGTGCCGTCCAGCAGCTCCAGGGTGTTGTGGCAGTTGTAGATGGCCAGGTGGTTGACGTAGTTGAGGGCGGCGCGCTGGGGGCGGGCGAGCTTCTCCAGCACGGGCAGGCGCATCATCACGTCCGCGGCCCGGGCGCTCAGGTTGAAGCGGGGCAGCTTCTTGTGGGCCTTCTCGGCAATGAGCTCGTAGACGCGGCGGGCGCTCATGGGGTTGGGGTCCACCAGGTGGAAGGTGCGGCCCACGGCGCGCTCGTCGTGCGACAGCGTCCACACCGCGCGCACCACGTAGTCCACGGGCACCACGTTGAGCGGGGCCACGCCGTTGCCGGGCAGCGGCAGGGGCACCACCAGCGGGCTCGTCACCAGGAGGATGCCCAGGTAGTAGGGGCCCTCGAAGCGGTCGATCTCCCCCGTGCGCGAGTCCCCCACCACGCTGCACGGGCGGAAGATGGTGACGGGCATGTTGGAGGCGGCGGCGCGCTGGACGAGCCGCTCCGCCTGGAACTTGGTCTCCTCGTAGACGTTGCGGAAACCCTGGCCGCAGTCCAGCTCGTCCTCGGCGATGACGCCCACCCGGTCCCCGGAGACGTGGCAGGAGGAGAAGTGGTTGAAGCGCTTGAGGTGCTCGCAGTCGCGTGCCAGCTCCAGCACGTTGCGGGTGCCGTCCACGTTGATGCGCCAGGCCGTCTCCTTGGGGACGCCCAGGTAGAAGACGGCGGCCAGATGGTAGATGTGCGTCACCCGCTCGCACAGCCGCTGGTACTCCTCACCGGACAGGCCCAGGTGCATGTCCACGATGTCGCCGGTGAGCAGCTCCAGCGTGGCCCCCGTCCCGTGCAGCCGGGAAGCCACTTGCTGGGCCTCCTTGAGGTGCTTGGGCTGCACCAGGGCATAGACATGGGCCTTGGGCTCCTCCCGGATGATGTGCTCGACCAGCCGCTTGCCGATGAACCCCGGGAAGCCGGTGATGAAGTACGTCCCGGCCTTGCCGCGGGGCTCCTTGCGCTTCTCGCTCATGGGCGGCGGAGCATACCCGTCCCTCAGCCGCGCGCGAGCATGGCGCGCCACACCTCTTCCACCTGGGCCCGGGTTGCTCCCAGATCTCCCGAGTTGTCCACCAGCCAGGTCGCATGCTGGCGTTTCTCATCGAGCGGTAGCTGAGCGGCCAGCCGGGCCTCCGCCGCCGCCTCGTCCAGGCCGTCGCGCGACATGAGCCGGGCCTTCTGCACCTGGCGGGGCACCCACACCAGCACCACCCCGTTCATGGCCTCGTGCAGCCGGTTCTCGATGAGGAGGGGAGCGTCATAGAGGAGGTGCTCCACCCCCGCCTCGGCCAGCGCCTGGGTGCGCAGGAGGAACTGCTGTCCGATGAGCGGGTGGAGGATGGCGTTGAGGGCGGCCCGCTCCTTCGGGTCCCCGAAGACGCGCGCCCCCAGCTTCGCCCGATCCAACCGCCCCTCCGCGTCCAGCACGCCCGGGAAGCGCTCGGCCACGGCGGCGAGGCCCGGGGTGCCGGGCTCCACCACCTCGCGGGCGATGACGTCCGCGTCCAGCACCTGGGCGCCCAGCTCCCGCAGCATCCGGCTCACGGTGCTCTTGCCGGAGGCGATACCGCCAGTCAGTCCGTAGATTTTCAAGCGGGGCCTACTTGGCGGCCTGCTGGGTGGTGAAGATGAACGAGTGCACCGTCTTGCCGTCCTCGTTGAGGAACACGGCCAGTCCCAGGCGGGTGTAGAGCATGTAGGTGCGGAAGTCGTCGGTCAGCTTCTTCACGTAGCAGGGGGAGGGCGGCGCCTTGCCGCTGGTCGGGCAGGCGGGGCCGTAGGTGCTCTCCACCGACTCCTTGTCGATGACCGGGCCGGGGAAGACGTCGATGCGCTCGACGAGCTGCGTGCCCGGGTCCACCTTGAACTGAACCTGCTTGGTGCCCTTGATGGCCTTCTGATCGAAGTAGGCGATGATCTCCTTGCCCTCGACGGTGACCACGCGGGAGGGCTC
Source organism: Archangium violaceum (assembly GCF_016887565.1). NCBI lineage: Bacteria > Pseudomonadati > Myxococcota > Myxococcia > Myxococcales > Archangiaceae > Archangium > Archangium violaceum. Next base: position 8,191,006 of record NZ_CP069396.1, on the reverse strand, counting down.
TCCGAACTTCTGGGTGATCTGCTCCTTCTTGGACTGTCCGGGTTCGATCCCCTGCCACGGCTTGGCCACGGCGGGTGCGGAGGCGAGGAGCACGGCGACGAGGGCGATGGTCTTCATCCCTTCTGGTGTAACGGATCCCCCCGCACCCTCTCAAGAACCCCCTCCGTCAGGCAGGTCACATGACCCCCGGGTTTCGCACCTGCGCCTTGCCCGCTCCGGGTGTGTCTGCTAGTGACCGGGCCGATGCGCGCTCGTGGCCCCTGGATCCTTTTGCTCGTCCTCGCCTTCGTCCTGCCCGGAGCCGCCGGAGCCGCCGATTTCCTCGGCCCGGAGAGCTGCAAGGGCTGCCACCCGGCCGCCTACGAGGCCTGGATGCAGTCCAAGCATGCCCGTGCCACGGACTCGCTCTCCGAGACGCAGAAGAAGGACGCGCGGTGCCTGTCGTGCCACGCGCCCGACCAATCCGCCCAGAGTGTCTCCCACGTGACGTGTGAGACCTGCCATGGCGGCGGCCAGTACTACGCGCCGGCCTACGTGATGAAGGACGCCGAGCTCGCCCGGCTGGTGGGCCTGGTGGATCCCTCGGAGAAGGCCTGCCGCACCTGCCACGACGCTTCCTCGCCGTCCCTCAAGCCCTTCAACTTCGTCGAGGCCCTCAAGGCCATCGACCACTGGTCCGCCGAGCGCACCGCGGGCAAGCAGCCCCGCGCCGAGAGCGCCTCGCCCGAGCCGGCCACCGCCAAGAAGAAATAGCGTGATCAAGATCCTCGATGCCCGGTTCCTCACCACGGCGGTGGAGCCCAAGGGCTACCCCACCGGCGTGGCCACCCCCGAGGTGGCCTTCGTGGGCCGCTCCAACGTGGGCAAGTCGTCCATGATCAACGCGCTGGCCGGCCGCAAGAAGCTGGTGCGCGTCTCCAACACCCCCGGGCGTACCCGGACGATCAACTTCTTCGACGTGGACGTGGAGCGCGAGGGCAAGCGTCACACCGTGCGCTTCGCGGACCTGCCCGGCTACGGCTTCGCCAAGGTGAGCAAGACGGAGCGGTCCAGCTGGCAGTCGATGATCACCACCTACCTGGAGAAGCGGCGGGACCTGAAGGTGGTGGTGAGCATCATCGACGCCGAGGTGGGGCCCACCTCGGACGACTTCCAGACGCTCGACTACCTCCAGGAGGCCAAGCGCCCCATCCTGGTGGTGGCCACGAAGATCGACCGGCTCCCCAAGGCGCGCCGCAAGCCGCGGCTGCAGTCGCTCGCCGAGGAGCTGTCGCTGCCCCGCGAGGCCGTCCTGTCCTTCTCCGCGACGGAGAAGCTGGGCCTGGACGAGGTGTGGGACGCGTTGTTGAGCGCCGTGAGTTGAGCCCCGCTTCCACTCCCGGCCCGGGAGGCGCTGTGGTAGGCACGCGCCGTGTCGAACGGCAAGGGAAACGGAAGCAGTGGGAATGGAAGTGACACCCAGCGCGCGCTGAGCGCCGTGCGCCGGCAGCTCGCGTCGCTGCCCGCACGGAGGCGGCTCGATGCCCTCATCGAGTCCCGGGACGCGCGCGCCCTGGTGCGCTCGCTGCCCGCGGAGGACCTCTACTTCACCATCATGGAGGTGGGGCTGGCGGACTCGACCGAGCTCGTCCACCTGGCGTCGCCGGAGCAGTTCCGCACCTTCGTGGACCTGGGCGGGTGGAAGAAGGACAAGCTCTCGCCGCACGAGGTGCTCACCTGGCTGCGCGCCGCGCGCGGGGACGAGCCCGCGGACTTCCTCCAGAAGCTGCGCGGGGTGGACACGGAGGTGCTCGAGTCGCTGCTGCGCGAGTTCACCGTCATCCACGACCTGGAGGAGAACCCGGACGTCAACCCGGAGGGCGTGACGCTGGAGACGCCCGAGGGCCGCTACCTGGTGGAGTTCAAGGGCGTGGAGGGCCCGGAGCTGGCCGGGATGCGCGTCCTGATCAACGATCTGATCGCGGACAACCCCTTCGAGGCGGTGCGCTTCCTGGAGGCCACGCGCTGGGAGGTGCCCGGCGAGCTGGAGGAGACGGCGCACCGCTTCCGCACGGCGCGGCTGCAGGACCTGGGCTTCCCCCCGTTGGAGGAGGCGGCGAGGCTCTTCAGCCGGGTGGAAACGGGGCCGGCGCCGGCTCCGTCCTCGGGGACGGCGCTGGTGGCGGGACAGGGCCAGCCGGACTACCTGGAGGCCGCCTTCCGGGGCCTGGACGAGCTGGAGCGGGAGAACCTGGAGACCGAGCTGCGCTATCTGGCCAACGCCACGCTGGTGGCAGAGGTGGAGGAGCCGGGCGAGCTGGATTCCATCCGGCGCGTGGGCGAGATGGCGCGCGACTACCTGCTGTTGGGGCTGGAGCACCTGACGGGAGGAGACCCCTCGCGGGCCACGCAGGTGGTGCGCGACACGGAGATGCGGCGCGTCTTCCAGGTGGGCTTCTCCCTGACACTGGCGCTCAAGTTCCGCGCGGACCGGCTGATGAAGCAGCCGCTGGCGCAGGTGGAGGGCATGGCGCTCCTCTTCCCGGAGGAGGCGGCGGCCCTCGAGGCGCTGCGCCGCAAGCGCCCGCGCCGGACGTTGAAGGTGCCCGGGGCGGAGGCGGTGCCCTTCCGCTCGCGACGCGAGCTGGCGGCCAGCGAGGAGGTGCTGGCGCGGGCGGAGGCCCAGGTGGCGCTGCTGGGCGCGCTGCTCGGTGGCTCGCAGGCGCGGGCGCGTGAGCTGCTGGCCCGCTTCGGCGTGGAGCCGGGCACGCTGGGGGTGGATCACTTCTTCGCGGCCGTGGTGGCCCTGGCGCTGCTGGAGGGAAAGGTGGACCCGAGGCCGGTGCCCTCGGGGCGGGGCGACGAGCTGGGGGCGCTGCTCTTCGAGGGCACTCCGGAGGCCCCGCGCCTGCGCGCGGGCGTGGCTGATCGCGTGGTGGCGGTGCTGGAGCCGGTGGTGCCCGAGTCGGCCCGGCCCGAGCTGCGCCGCGTGGTGAAGACGACACTCGCCCGGCTGCTGGAGGAGCTTGCACCCTCGTTCCTCCAGGAGGGCAAGTTGAACCCCATCGCCTCCGTTCTGCTGCCCATGGAAAGCGGAAAGCCGTAATCCTTTCAGTCCCCCGGATTACCCCGGTGGCTAAGGGCTTGGATCCACGAGACTTCGCCCTCCAGGGTGGTTGGCATATCGCCTGCTAGCGAACTGCTCTCGAATGAGGGCCCCGGTGTGCGCACCGGGGAGCTCGGTCGGGAGGAGGACGGGATGGTCGTGGGCGACACGGCGGAGCGTCGGGATGTGGTGGCGTTCTATGCGCTGACCGCCTTCGCGGCGCTGATGTACATGGTGCCGCAGGCGTGGATCCCCGCGCTGGCTCCGTTGCGGCTGGCGCTGCTGACGTCGGGGCTGGCGGCGGGGTTGATGGCCCTGAGGCGATTGGGGCGCGCGGAGCCGCTCTACTTCGACGGCGCGCGAGGCCTGGCGCTGCTGGCCTTCTCGGGGCTGGCGCTGGCCTCGATGACGTGGTCGGTGAACCCGGAGGTGTCGCGCTTCACCGCCATCGAGCTGCTGAAGCTGACGGCCATCTACCTGACGCTGGTGAACGTGGTCACCACGCCCAAGCGGCTGGCGGTGGTGTGCGGGGCGGTGGTGCTGGCCTCGATCGTGACGTCCCACGGCGTCATCACCACGTACCTCACCGGAACGCCCGAGACGCTGGTGGAGGGCTACCGGGCGCACTGGGTGGAGGTGTACGCGGACCCGAACCGCTCGGCGATGAACCTGGCGCTGGTGGTGCCGCTGGCGGTGGCCTTCCTGGCGCGCAAGGAGAGCGGCTGGGTGTGGCGCATCGCGTGTGCCGTGGCGGTGGTGCTGGCGGTGGTGGCCATCGTCTTCACCTACTCGCGCGGTGGCTTCATCGGTCTGTCGGTGGCGATGGCCATCTGGGCGATGCGCGAGCAGAGGAAGATGCGCTCGGTGCTGATCGGCACGGCGCTGGCGCTGGGGCTGGCCATCTTCGCGCCCAAGAGCTTCTGGCAGCGCAACGAGACGGTGGCGACGTTCCACGAGGACGCCTCGGCCATGGGCCGTGTGTACGCGTGGCAGGTGACGTCGCGCATCAGCCTGGACAAGCCGCTGCTGGGCGTGGGGGCGGGTGCCTTCCGCCATGCCTGGCCGCTGTACGCGCCGCCCGAGGCCACTCGCGCGTACGTGGCGCACAACATCTTCCTGGACGTCATCGGGGAGCTGGGCTGGGTGGGCCTGCTCTTCTTCCTGGTGTTCGCCGGAGGCGCGACGGGTGCCGCCTTCGAGGCCTCGCGCAGCGGCCGGGTGGGGTGGTTGGCGCGAGGGCTGTCGGCCTCCATGGCGGGCTACCTCATCTGCGACTTGTTCTCCGGTTACATCTTGTCGGCACATCTCTACGTGTTGTTCGGACTGGCGGCGTGCGCGCAGCGCATCGCCCGGGCGCAGGAGTCGGAGGAATCGGTGAAGGTTCCGGTGGTGAAGGGGCAGCTGGCGGCGAGCTGGGAGGGCTCGAACAATGCGGCGTGAGGAGGCGCGCATGGCGGAGGAACCCCTCCGCCTCTTGCAGTTCACCAAGTCGTTCCACATCGGTGGCACCGAGGTCCAGGTGGTGGAGCTGCTGAGGGGCCTGCCCTCCAGCTACCGGGTGCAGCTGGGGGTCCTGCAGGACATGGGGCCGCTGATGGACTCGGTGCACCGGCTGGGCTTCACTCCAGAGGTGTTCCCGCTGAATGGCTCGCTGGCGCGGCCCAACTCGGTGGTGCAGGTGGTGCGGCTCGCGCGTTGGCTGCGGCAACAGCGGGTGGAGCTGGTGCACGCGCATGACTTCTATTCGACGATGCTGGTGGTGCCCGCGGCGAAGCTGGCGGGGACGAAGGTGATCGTCGGACGGTTGGATCTGGCGCACTGGCACGGGGCGGCGCGGCGGGAGGTGCTCAGGGGCCTCACGCGGATGGCGGACCACGTGGTGGGCAACGCCGAGGCCATCCGCCGGATGCTGGTGGAGGAGGAGGGGCTGCCGCCGGAGCGGGTGTCCGTCATCCCCAACGGCCTGGATCTCAAGCGCTTCGGCGCGCGGGTGCGCGAGGGCCTCAAGGCGCCGCTGCCGGACACGAAGGGCGCGCCGGTGGTGGTGCACGTGGCGAACATGAACCACCCGGTGAAGCGGCAGGAGGATCTGCTGCGGGCGCTGGCGCAACTGCGCGGCGAGGGGCACGTGCTGCACGCCTTCCTGGTGGGGGATGGTCCCCGGCGCACGGAGCTGGAGGGACTGGCGGGACAGCTGGGGCTGAGGGACACGGTCCACTTCCTGGGCCACCGCTCGGACGTGCCGGCCATCTACGCCCGGGCGGACTTCGGGGTGCTGTGCTCCACCGCCGAGGGCATGTCCAACGCGGTGATGGAGGGCATGGCCGCGGGGCTGCCCATGGTGGTGACGCGGGTGGGTGGCAATCCGGAGCTGGTGGCGGACGGTGAGCGGGGCCTGGTGGTGCCGCCCCTGCAGCCCGAGGCGATGGCCGGGGCCTTCCGGCGGCTCCTGGCGGACCGGGAGCTGGGTGGACGCATGGGGGCGGAGGCGCGCGCCTTCGTGGAGCGCGAGCTGTCCCTGGAGCGGCTGGTGCGCCGTCACGACGCGCTGTACCGGCGGGTGGCCCGCGGCGGGTGAAATCGTTTTCCGGGTGTCTCGTAGGGGAGGGCGACAACCTTCTTCCCTACGAGGCATCCTCCGTGAATCTCGCCCTGCTCCTGGTCCTGGCCGCCGCTCCCGCCTCGCAGTCCTGGAAGTTCGAAACGGATGGCTCGCCGAAGGTGACCATCTCCAACGTCAGCGGCTCCATCCGGGTGGAAGCGACGGACGGGAAGACGGTGTCGGTGGAGGTGAAGCAGGAGGGCGACGAGGCCGAGCGCGCCAGGTTCCCCGTGGAGGTGGAGCAGGACGGGGACGAGGTATCGGTGCGGCTGTGCTGCGGCAGCACCTGCGGGAAGCTCCGCGGCTGCTCGGACCCGGTGGCCACGCACTTCGTGGTGAAGGTGCCGCGCGACTCCTCGCTGGAGGTGAGCTCGGTGGAGGCGCCGGTGAAGGTGTCCGGCGTGGCGGGGAATCAGGACGTGTCCGTGGTGAGCGGCGACGCGTCGCTCGAGGGCTCGCGCGGGAAGCTGGAGGTGGCCGCGGTGAGCGGGAACGTGAAGCTGGCGCCCGAGGCACTCGCGGACACCGAGGTGAGCACCGTCTCCGGCGACGTGAAGCTGAAGCTGCCGCGCGGCGCGGGCGCCAACGTGGAGTACTCCTCCGTGGGCGGCCACTTCAACGGGCGTGATGTGAGCCTGGGCTCCGCCAAGCATCGCTACGGCAACGGGGAGCACGACGTGGAAGTGAGCACCGTCAGTGGTGCTCTTGACGTGCAGTCCGACGAGGATCGGAAGTAGAATATCTTCACGTGCCGTGCAGCCACGGCACTGTGAGGGGCGCTCGTCGGTTGCACTCCAAGGATCCGGCGAGCGCCCCGCTTTTACTCGGAGGGACTCAGGCCTGGGGGTGCGAGGCCTGGCGCTCGGGCACGGCGGCGGCCGGCGGAGGGACACGGTGGTCGGCCCCAATGGCCTCGCGCACCGAGCGGAAACCGTCCCGAGCCAGCAGCGGACCGAGTCCCTCGAGCAGCCGGCGCACCATGCCCGGGCCCTCGTAGATGAAGCCCGTGTACACCTGCACGGCCGAGGCTCCGGCACGCAGCTTCTCGTACACGTCCTCGGCGGTGAAGACGCCGCCCACGCCGATGAGGGGCAGGGTGCCCCCGCTGCGAGCGAAGGCCCGGCGGATGACGGCGTTGGCCGGCTCGCGCGCGGGGGCCCCGGACAGACCGCCGGCCTCCTTCGCCAGCGGGTGCTCGAAGGGGCGGGCGATGGTGGTGTTGGTGGCGATGAGCCCGTCCAGTCCGCACGCGAGCGCCACGTCCACCACCTCGTCCACGGCCTCGGGGGTGAGATCCGGGGCGATCTTGAGGAAGAGGGGCTTGCCGGGGGCGACCCGGGAGAGCCGCTCCTTCACGGCGCGCAGGAGCGCGGTGAGCTGCTCGGGCTCCTGCAGCTTGCGCAGGCCGGGGGTGTTGGGCGAGCTGGCGTTGACCACCACGTAGTCCCCGAGGGGGGCCAGCGTGTCCACGCAGGCGACGTAGTCGTCCACGGCGCGCTCCAGCGGCGTGTCCTTGTTCTTGCCGATGTTCACTCCCACGGGGGCGGGGTGCCACGAGCGCGCGCGGAGGTGCTCGGCCGCGTTGGCGGCGCCGTGGTTGTTGAAGCCCATGCGGTTGATGAGGGCGCGGTGCTCGGGGATGCGGAAGAGGCGCGGCTTCGGGTTGCCCGGCTGGGCCCGAGGGGTGAGCGTGCCCACCTCCACCGCGGAGAAGCCGAGCGCCAGCAGTCCGTCCACGGCCTCGGCCTCCTTGTCGAGGCCCGCGGCGAGCGCCACGGGGTGGGCGAGCTCCAGGCCCGCCACCTTCACCGAGGCGTCATAGGTGACGGCGGCGAGCGTCCGCGCGCGCATGCCGCGACACATCCCCGACAGGTGCCCGAGCCATCGCAACAGGGTCATCCCCAACCGGTGGGCGCGCTCGGCGGAGAGGAGGAAGAGGAGGGCGCGGGCGATGCGGTACATAGACCTCAGGTGGGGATGAAGGAGTACTGACGGGCCCAGGCGAGCGTCTGGTCCACCTGCTCGGGGGTGAGGATGCCGTTCTTCTCGACGAGCTCCACCTCGCGGGCCATGTCCGTCTCGAGCAGGTAGGTGCCGTCGGTGTTGAGGGTGAACTTGACGCCGCGGTCCCAGAAGGTGCGCATGATGTGCTTGAGCTCGTCGATGCCCTCCACGGCGCGGGTGTGGATGTTGGAGGTGGGGCACAGCTCGAGCACCACGTCGTTCTCGCGGAGCATCTTCATGGCCGTCTCGTCGTAGGCGGCGCGGATGCCGTGGCCGATGCGGTGGGGCTTGAGCTTCTCCACCACGGCCATGACGCCCTCGGCGCCGGTGCCCTTGGTCTCGCCGGTGTGCACGGTGCACTTGAGGCCGGCCTTTCGCGCGCGGGCGAAGAGCTCCTCGTACTGGGGCACCATGGTGGGCTCCAGCTCCAGGGCGTTCTTCTCCGTGCCGGCCAGGTCGATGCCGTACACGCCGCGGTTGCGGTACTTGATGGCCTTCTCCACGACGATGCTGTTGAGCCGGTGATCGAACTCGCGGGCGAGGCAGAAGATGAGGCCGACCTTCACCCCGTACTCGAGCACCGCGCGGTCCATGCCCCGGAGCGCCGCGTGGATGATGTGGTCCAGGTCGAGCTCCGAGTTGAGGTTGCGCTTCATGGGGTTGAAGCGCAGCTCGATCTGGGTCACCCGGCTGCCGCGGTACTCCTTGCCGATGATCTCGTAGATGGAGCGCTCGATGGCCATCGGCGAGCTTTGGATCTTCTCCGTCCAGGTGTGGAGGATCTTGAGGTAGTCCTCGAGGCTTCCCACCTTGCCGGGGCGCGAGGTGATGAGCTCGACGAAGTCGAAGTAGTTCTTGACCGGGAGCTTGAAGCCCTGCTGGTGCGCGATGGACCAGAGGATGTGGGGGGCGACGGAGCCACCCACGTGGATGTGCAGATCAATGAGATCGCGTGCCATGGCGGCATGTATGCACAGAGCCGCCCGGGCGTCCAGCTAACGGCGGAGCAACACGTAGACGGCACCCGCGCCACCGTCCTGCGGACGTGCGGTAGCGAACGCCAGGACCGTCTTGCCGATGCTCTTCTGGTTCAGCCACACCGCGATCCGCTCCTTGAGGACGGGGATCTGATCCTTGGAGTTCAAGCCACGTCCGTGGACGATGAGCACGCAGCGCTTGCGGGCGCGGCGGCTCTCGGAGAGGAAACGGTCCACGGCCTCCTTGGCCTCGGCCTGGGTCATGCCGTGGAGATCCAGGCGGCCCTGGACGGAGAAGTCGCCGCGGCGCAGCGAGCGCAGCAACCGGGCATCGATGCCGGGGGCGGCGCCCTCGATGAACTCGTTGGAGTCGGCGACGTCGAAGGTGCCCTGACCGGCGACGAGCTCGGCCAGCTCGGCGAGGGCCTCGGCGTTCTCGTCGATGATCTCCGGGAGGCGGGGATTGGGAGTGGGAGCCTCGCCGCGCTCGGTGATCTGCTCCACGCCGTCCATGGCGGAGAGGAAAAGGGACGTGTCGTCCTCCTCCTGGGAGCGCTTGGACTTCGTCGGCTTGGGGGGCGGGGGAGGCGCCTGGGGCTTCTTGGGCGGCTCGGCCTGCTTCTTCTTGAGGTCCGCGAGAGCCGACTTGAAGGGGTTGTTGAAGCTCTCGCTCTTCTTCTTGGGGGAGCCGCGGTCGCTCATATACCGCCTGTAATGCGTCAGCGCGGGCCGAGGTTCAACCCGGTTTCATGCCTGCTCGCCCGGGTAGCCGGGCGTTTCCTGGGAACGACCTGGGCGGGAATGCCTCGGGAACCGTCCTGGGAAGTCAGATCGGGGTGCTATGCCCTCTCCCTATGGAAACGGAGACGGGCGTCGGGGAACATGGGGAAGGAATGGGACGGAGACCGGCCACCTACGCGGACCTGGAGGCGCTCCCCGAGCATGTCGTGGGGGAGATCATCGCGGGAGAGCTGCACGTCAGCCCTCGGCCCGCGGCTCCCCACACGGTCGCGGCCTCTCGGTTGGGCGGCGAGTTGACGGGTCCGTTCGATCGGGGGCGGGGGGGTCCTGGCGGCTGGCTCCTCCTCGACGAGCCGGAGCTACACCTGGGCGAGGATGTGCTGGTGCCGGACCTGGCCGGCTGGCGCCGCGAGAGGATGCCTCGGCCACCGCGCACGGCGGCCTTCACTCTCGCGCCGGACTGGGTGTGCGAGGTGCTCTCTCCCTCCACCGCGGCCCTGGACCGGTCCGCCAAGCTGCCGGTGTATGCGCGCGAGGGCGTGCGGCACGTCTGGCTGATGGATCCGGAACTGCGCACGCTGGAGGTGCTCCGATTGGAGGGAGCGCGCTATTCGCTGCTCGTCACGCACTCGGGAATGGCCCCTGTGCGCGCCGAGCCCTTCGAGGCGCTCGAACTGGAGCTGGCCTTCCTCTGGGGTGAGGAGCAGGGAGGCGGTGCCCGGTAACCCAGGTTCGTCCTGGGCACCGCGCCATCGAGCGCACTGTCCGGGATTCGCGGGTCAGCGTCCGGACAGCCAGTCCCGGATGTGTTGGGCCACGGGCGGGAGCTGCTCCACCCGGCACCAGTCGATGAGCAGCAGCTGGCTCCTGGAGGCGATCGAGGCCAGCAGGCGGGCATCCCCCTCGACATCCGTGGTGCCATCCCTGCTGCGCAGGGCCAGGACGCTGATCCGCCCGCCCCGCTGCGTGCCGTACAGCGTGAGCCCCGAGGCCAGCTTCACGGCGAAGCCCCCCGCGATCAGCCCCGTGGCGCCCTGGAAGGCGAGGCCATCGAACCACGTCGCGGCCGGGCCCAGCGTGCTCCGCAGGTCATCCAGGGTGAGCCAGGTGCCCTCCAGCGGCGAGGCCACCGCCTTGCGGACGTGGATGGCGTCGAAGCCGGAATCCTTGAAGTGCTTCTTGTGGATCTGCGCGACGGCCCGCAGGTCGGTCTCGACGGAGGACTCGAGCGTGAGCGCGACGAACTCGATCTGCCGCCAGTCGTCCTCGTGCAGCTCGAGCACGTTCAAGCCCTGCTTCGTCGAGCCCTCGTCGAGCGCGGGAAGCGCATCGCAGAGGGTGGGCAGGGAGAAGAGGATGTCGCGCGGATTCACTGCGGTCGGGAGGCTCTTGGCCCGGAGCATGAGCCGCACGGTGCCCGTCTGGCGGTACTCGGCGGCCGTCCTGGGCTCGGCGGAGACGACCTCGTAGGGCTTGTCGTCGATCTGGAGGGCCGCGACGTCGTCGAAGCTCGGAGGCAGCTTGTCGGCGGGCATCTCCGTCTCCCCGAGCGACTGCCCCGTGTTCGCGTCGATGAACTGGACCTGGATGGTGGAGTGGGTAGGCATCGGGAGAGAGCGTAACCGCTGTCGCCGCCGCGCCCCATCGCTGTTGGTTACCTGAAAGTCACGCATCACGGCATTGACAGCGTGAGGGGCTTGTTGTTACCTCTTGCCACACGTCTGGAGATTCTCTTGTCCTGTCCTGTCACCCGAATGCCGATGTCCATGGAGGCCATGCTCATGCGTGGCCCGGGCATGCGCGCGCTCGCGGGAGGATGGGCTTCCAGCCGTTTCTAAGCTGACCTCTCGTACCGAAGAGCCGCGGGTGCCCGGGTTTCCGACCTGAACAGCGCCCCGCGGCACGGCTACGTCCCGAGCACTCCTCGACCGTCTGCCTTTCGCCGTGGGCCCCGGCTCCCCGTCCCACGCAGTTCCCGAAAGGAAGACATCCGTGAGCAGTGAACACTCGCAACGCGCCGAGAGCAGTGGCTGGCGTGTCTATAAATTCGGCGGTTCCTCGCTCGGCACGCCTGGAAGGCTGCCGCGCGTCCTCTCCCTCATCACCGAGGCGCAACGTCCGCTCGCGGTCGTCGTGTCCGCGCTCGGTGATACCACCGACTGGTTGATCTCCGCGGCCCAGGCCGCCGCGAGAGGCGACGCGGCGGACGCCAACGCGAACCTGGAGCGGGTCCGGGGCCTCGCCAGGACCATCGCGGGCACGGCCCTGGAGGGCTCCGGCCTCTCCGCGAACGAGCTCACGGTGGAGCAGCTCCTGGCGCCCATCGAGCGGTTGCTCACGGGCGTGGAGCTGACCCGGGAGTGCACGCCGGCCACGCTCGACGAGGTGGTGTCCGTGGGAGAGCGCATCTCCTCCGAGCTGGTGGCGCGGGCGCTGACGGCCCGGGGAGTGCCCGCCCTCCCGGTGGATGCGCGCACCTTCCTCGTCACCGACGAGACGGCGGGCGCGGCCCGGGTGGACATCGAGGCGAGCCGCGCGAAGCTCTCGTCCCTGGTGCCCGGGTGGAAGGGCGTGGTGCCCGTCGTCACCGGCTTCATCGCCCGCTCGCACCAGGGGAGGACCACCACGCTGGGCCGCAACGGCTCCGATTACACCGCCACGCTGCTCTCGTGGCTGCTCGGGGCGCGTCAGGTGACGGTGTGGACGGACGTGCCCGGAGTCATGACGGCGGACCCGGCGCTGGTGAGCGACGCCTACCCCGTGCCGCGCATGACCTACGCGGAGGCGCTCGAGCTGGCCCACTTCGGCACGCGCATGTTCCACCCGCGCACGATGATTCCGCTGCTGGAGAGCGGGGCCGCCCTGCACATCCGCAGCACCACCGAGCCGGAGGCGCCGGGCACGTGCATCGATGCCGAGGGCAATCCGGATCCTCACCGGCCCACCAGCGTGACGAGCCTGGAGCGGTTGGCCCTGCTCCATGTCGAGTCGCTGCGTCCCACGCTCAGCGAGCCCCTGGGGCATCGCGTGTTGCAGGCGCTCGACGCGGCGCGGATCACCGTCTGGGGTGGCACTCTGTCGGCGCTGGCGCCGTCGATCTCCCTGGTGGTGCCCCAGGCCCAGGCGCAGCGCGCGCACGCCGTGCTGGAGGCCGCGCTCCAGGGCGAGCGGGAGCGGCGGGAGGTGAGGGTGCCTCCGCCCCAGGCGCCAGTGACGCTGGTGACCCTGGTCGCCGAGTCCATGGGCCACCGGCCGAACGTGGCGGGCCGCTTCTTCCACGCGCTGGGCAGCGTGGGCGTGAACGTGCGCGCCATCCTGCAAGGCGCGAGCTCGCGCAGCGTGTCGTGCGCGGTGGACGCGGAGGACACGGCGGTGGCGGTGCGCACCGTGCACAGCGCCTTCAATCTCACCGAGACGGAGATCAACGTCCTCCTGGTGGGCAAGGGCACGGTGGGTGGACGGCTGCTCGCGCAGCTGGCGGAGAACGCGAGGACGCTCAAGGCCCGGCACGGTGTGTCCCTGCGGCTGGTGGGGCTGGTGGACAGCCAGCGTGCGCTCTTCGAGCCCGCGGGCCTGCCTCCCGCCGAGGCCCTCGCGAAGCTCGCCGGGGTCTCCCCGAGCCGAGGCGCTCCTCCGGACGTGGTGCCGCTGCTGGAGCGGCTGTCGCGCCTGTCCGTGCCCGTGCTGGTGGACTGCACCGCGGCGGACGGGATGGAGGCGCTCTACGCGGCGGCATTTCGACGTGGCATCCACGTGGTGGCGGCCAACAAGAAACCGCTCGCGCGTCCCTGGAAGGAGCGCGAGTCCCTGCTCAACCAGGCCCGCGAGCACTTCCGCGCCTGGCACTACGAGACCACCGTGGGCGCGAGCCTCCCGGTCATCGAGACGCTGAAGAACCTGGTGCGCACCGGGGACCACGTGGAGCGCATCGAGGGCTGTTTCTCCGGCTCGCTCGGCTCCATCTGCCACGCGCTGACGGAGGGCGTTCCCCTGTCCCAGGCGGTGCGGACGGCCCGCGCGAACGGCTACACCGAGCCCCACCCTCGAGATGACCTGTCGGGCCTGGACGTGGCGCGCAAGGGCCTCATCCTCGCGCGAGAGCTGGGGCTGGAGCTCGAGCTGGAGGACGTGGCCGTGGAGCCGCTCGTCCCGCGCGAGTACCTCCGCGAGGACGATCCCGAGGCCTTCCTGCGAGCCCTGTCCTCGCTGGACGCGGAGGTGAGCGCGCAGGTGGCGCGCTACCGGGCGGCGGGCAGGAGCCTGCGCTACCTGGCGCAGATCCTCCCGAATGCGCCCGGGGGTCCCCGCGTGAAGGTGGGCCCCGTGGCGGTGGACGCGACACACCCGGCCACCGGGTTGAAGGGCGCGGAGGCGATGGTGTCGTTCTTCACCGAGCGGTACCGGGAGTTCCCGCTCATCGTCCGAGGCGCGGGCGCGGGCGGTGACGTGACGGCAGCGGGCGTGTTGGCCGACATCCTGCGGCTCGCGCAGAACGTTCGGGGGAGGAGATGACCATGAAGATCGAAAGTCAGCTGGCGCAGATTGGTTCCGTTTCAGATTCCGTGACGGGCGCGGTCAGCGTTCCCGTCCATCACGCCACCGCCTTCCGGCATCCCCGCCTGGGGCAGAGCACGGGGTTCGACTACTCGCGGACGAAGAGCCCCACGCGGGCCGTCCTGGAGGAGGCGATCGCCCGTCTCGAATCGGGTGACGCCGGCTTCGCCTGCAGCTCGGGCATGGCGGCACTCCAGCTCGTCTTCTCCCTGTTCGGCCAGGGGTCGCACCTGCTCGTCTCACACGACCTGTACGGAGGGACGTACCGGCTGCTGGAGAAGGTGCTGTCCCGCTACGGAATCTCCGCGACCTACGTCGACACCAATGACCTGGACGAGCTCCAGGCGAACGTCCGGCCCCAGACGAAGGCGGTGCTCATCGAGACGCCCAGCAACCCGCTGATGCGGCTCACGGACCTCGACAAGGTCTGCCGCTGGGCCCGGGCGCGCGAGCTGATCTCCATCGTGGACAACACGCTGATGACCCCCTTCTTCCAGCGTCCCATCGAGCTGGGTGCGGACATCGTCGTCCACAGCGCCACCAAGTACCTGGGCGGACACAACGACGTGCTGGCGGGGCTCGTGGTGACGCGGGTCAAGGCGCTGTCCGAGCAGATCGCCTTCCTGCACAACTCCATCGGGGCCGTGCTGGGGCCGCAGGACTCCTGGCTGCTCATGCGCGGGATGAAGACGCTGGCGCTGCGGATGGAGCGCCACCAGGAGAACGCCCTCCGCATCGCCACCTGGCTGGCGGCGCATCCGCTCGTCGAGTCCGTCTTCCATCCGGGTCTCGAGAGCCATCCGGGCCATGCGCTCCAGAAGAAGCAGGCCTCGGGGAACACGGGCATCTTCTCCTTCAAGCTGAAGGATGCCCGCCTCGTCGAGCCGCTCCTGCGCCACGTCCGGCTGATCGCCTTCGCGGAGAGCCTCGGCGGAGTGGAGTCCCTGATGACGTATCCCACGGTGCAGACCCATGCGGACATCCCCGAGGAGCTGCGCCGGCGCGTGGGCGTGGATGAGCGGCTGCTCCGGTACTCGGTGGGAATCGAGCACGTGGACGACCTGATCTCCGACCTGTCCCAGTCACTCGAAGCGGCCCGCCGGGAGATCGACGGCGGAGCCTGTACCCGGTGAGACAACCATGATCCGATTCCAAGAGACGCCTCGTCCCCGCCAGAAGCTGGCCACCCGGGTGCTGCACTCCGCCTCGGGGATGGATGCGCGCACGGGCGCTTCCAGCATCCCGCTGTACCAGGCCTCCACCTTCCACCATGCCTCGCTCGAGAACCCCCCGGAGTACGACTACACCCGCTCCGGCAACCCGACCCGCCAGGCGCTCGAGGACACCATCGCCGAGCTCGAGGGTGGTGTCCGGGGCTTCGCCTTCTCCTCGGGGATGGCGGCGATCTCCTGCGCCTTCATGCTGCTCTCCAAGGGGGACCACGTCATCTGCTCCGAGGACGTGTACGGTGGGACGTACCGGCTGCTGACGGCCATCCTCGGCCGGATGGGCATCGAGACGACCTTCGTCGACGCGACCGACCTGGACAGGCTCAAGGCCGCGCGCCAGCCGAACACCCGGGCGGTGTTCCTGGAGACTCCGTCCAACCCGACCCTGAAGATCACCGACATCGCCGCGGTGGCGGAGTGGGCCCGGAAGCATGGCCTGCTGACGATGCTGGACAACACCTTCATGACGCCCTGTCTCCAGCGTCCCATCGAGCTGGGCATCGACATCGTGGTGCACAGCGCGACCAAGTTCCTCGGGGGGCACAGCGACGTGCTGGCCGGGCTGGCGGTGGTGGCCAACGAGAAGCTGGGCCAGGAGCTCAAGTACCTCCAGAACGCCCTGGGCGGCGTGCTGGGCGTCCAGGACTCCTGGCTGCTGATGCGCGGGATGAAGACGCTCCTGGCGCGGATGGAGTTCGCCGAGCGCAACGCGCGGAGGCTCGCGGATTGGCTGACCCAGCAGTCCTCGGTGGCGCGGGTCTACTACCCCGGGCTGCCCGAGCACCCCGGCCGCGCCATCCACGAGCGGCAGTCCCAGGGCTACGGGGCCATCGTGTCCTTCGACGTCGGCTCCGGGGAGCGCGCGAGACAGGTGCTCGATCGGGTCACCGTTCCCCTGGTGGCGGTCAGCCTGGGCGCGGTGGAGAGCATCCTGTCCTACCCGGCGCTCATGTCGCACGCGGCCATGCCGCGCGAGGTCCGGCTCCAGCGGGGGATCGGGGACGGGCTGCTGCGCTACTCGGTGGGCCTGGAGGCGGTCGAGGATCTCATCGCGGACCTCGAGCAGGCGCTCGATGCGGGATGATCACAACCCTCGCAGCCGGCGGAGCTCCTCGTAGGCTTCCTTGATCTCCTGGAAGCGGCGCGACGCCTGCTGGACGGCCCCCGGGCCGAGGTGGGCGACGCGATCGGGGTGGTGGGTGGCGGCGAGCTGGCGGTAGGCGCGCTTGATGTCCGCGTCGCTGGCATCGGGGGAGAGGCCGAGCCGGGAGTAGTGGACGTCACCGGCGCCGAAGTGGCGCGCGGTGACGGAGCGGAAGTCCTCCTCGGAGAGCCCGAGCCCCTGGGAGACGCGGCGAAGGGTGTCCTGCTCGGCGCGGTGGAGGTTCCCGTCGACGAGCGCCAGGGTGTAGAGGGCATCGAGCAGCAGGAGGCGCTCGGCGGTGGGCAGCTCCTCGCGGCAGGCGGCGGCGGAGTCCTCCAGGGAAGGCGGGCGGGCGAGGTGCTCCTTGAGGTAGCGGCGGACGAGGCCGAGGGCCTCGGGGCCGTACTTGAGCTCATCGGCGAAGTACTCGCGGACCACGCGCACCTCGTCGCGCACGACGTCACCGTCGGCGCGGGCCACCTCGATGAAGAGGGCACACAGGTGGCGGGCGAAGTGGTCCTGCGCGGCGGTGTTGAGGACGGAGCGGGACAGGGGCTCGCCCTCGCCAGCGGTCTCGGAGGGCAGCAGGTGCAGCTCGTCGACCTGGTGGCCGAGGAAGATTCCGGCGATGACGAGCAGGACGATGGGCAGGGGTCCACCGATCAACATGCCGATGGCCAGTCCGAGCATCGCTCCGAGAACTTTTCCAGGTGCCACGTGCGCTTCACTCCCTTGACGGGAGTCAGTTTGGCATAGAGTCCGCCGCGCTATGGCTCAGTTGATCGACGGAAAAGCGGTGGCGGCGCGGGTGCGGGCGGAGGTGAAGGCGGAAGTGGAGCAGCTCAAGGCCTCGCGAGGCTTGGTGCCGGGCTTGACGGTGGTCCGGGTGGGAGAGGATCCCGCCTCGAAGATCTACGTCACCGGCAAGAAGAAGGCCGCCGAGGAGGTGGGCTTCAACTCGTGGGAGGAGCACCCGGACGAGAGCATCACCGAGGACGCGCTGTTGGCGATCATCGACAAGCTCAACAAGGATCCGGCGGTGCACGGCATCCTGGTGCAGCTGCCGTTGCCGAAGCACATCGACTCGGAGCGGATCATCTCGGCGGTGAGGCCGGAGAAGGACGCGGACGGGTTCCACCCGATGAACGCGGGGAAGCTGTCGCTGGGCAAGCCGGCGCTCAGGCCGTGCACGCCGTTCGGGGTGATGCGGCTGCTGCAGGAGGTGGGGTGCAACCCCGCGGGCAAGCGGGCGGTGGTGGTGGGCCGCAGCAACATCGTGGGCAAGCCGATGGCGCTGATGCTCCTTCAGGCGGACGCCACCGTGACGGTGTGCCACCGCAAGAGCGACCTGAAGTTCGAGGTCGGGATGGCGGACATCGTGGTGGCGGCGGTGGGTGTGCCGGAGCTGATCAAGGGCGAGTGGATCAAGCCCGGCGCGGTGGTGATCGACGTCGGGATGAACCGGATGCCGGACGGCAAGCTCAAGGGCGACGTGGAGTTCGAGAAGGCCAAGGAGCGCGCGTCCTTCATCACCCCGGTGCCCGGAGGCGTGGGGCCGATGACGATCGCCATGCTGATGCGCAACACGCTGGACGCGGCCAAGGCTACGTGACCGGGTCGACCGGGACGTCGCGCCCGGTCAGCCTCCCGGAGAGCAGCTCCCGGACGGACGAGGGCAGCTCGGCGAGCAGGGCCTCGCCCACGAGATCGTGGCTGAACCACGCGCCTCGGACGAGCGCGGCTTCCTCCAACTCCCGCCAGGCATCCACCAGCCGCTCGGCGGGAGTCCGCAGCACCGCCGCCGCCTGATCCAGGCCCACGTCCACCCGGGCCACCGCGAGCACCTGCGCGAGCCGGAACGCCTCCGGAGACAAGCGGGCCAGCCGCTTCTGGATGATGGCCCTCGCCCGGCCCGGAGGGGGCAGTCCCGAGGGGAACTCACCCTCGAGCGCATTGGACTCGAAGAGGTGCCGGGCCGTCTCCACGACGAACAGCGGGTTGCCTCCGGTGTAGCGGGCGATGTCGCCGGACATGCGCTCCAGCGCGGGCAGCTCCATGCCTCGCAGCAGGGTGTGCACCGCCTGGGGCGCGAGCGGCTCGAGCTGGATCCACTCCGCGAGCCCGGCATCCACCACCTGCCGTATCCGCTCTCCACTCCAGAGGGTCTCGTCGGTGCGTTGGCTGAGGATGATCAGCGGAAAGCGCCCGGCGGACATGTCGTCCTGGAGCTGCGCGAGCAGGTAGAGGCTCAGCTCGCTGCTGCCGCTGTCCATGTACTGGGCGTCGTCGAAGGCGAGGACGTCCAACTCCCGCAGCGCCAGCCGTGCCAGGTGGAGGACGGCGGCGAAGAAGCGGGCCTTTTCCTCTGGAGGAGGCGGCAGGGGCAGGGCCTCGTCACCCAGCTCCGGGAGCGCCCGTGACAGCTCGCGCCGGACCCAGTCCTCCAGGACCAGCCCGGGGTTGCGCCGCAACATTTCGCGCATGCCGCGCACGTGCGTGGCGTACGGCACGTCGAAGTCCCCCGGGCGCGCCGTCAGCATCAGCCAGCGTCCCCGGGAGCGGGCGAAGTCCACGAGCAGCCGGGACTTGCCCACGCCCGGGGGTCCCACCACGAAGATGGGCCGGCGTGCCTCCCAGGCCTCCTCCATCCGCGCCCACTCGGGCTCGCGGCCCGCCAGGACGGGCGGGTGCACCACGGCCAGGGGCAGGGCCCGTCTGGCCGGAGAGGGAATGGCGGGTGGGGCTGACTCCTTCTGGATGTCGTTGGCCAGCTGGCGCGTGGCGGTCGAGGGCCGGGTGCCCAGCTCTCGCTCCAACACCTCCTCGCACTGGCGCCAGACCTGGAGCGCGGCGCTCCGGTTCCCGAGCTGGTGATGCAGGCGCATGAGGAGCCGGAACGCCTCCTCGGAGGTGGGCTCCAGCAGGAGCATCCGCTGCGCCACTTCCAGGGCCGAGGGCAGCCGCCCCTCGCTCTCCTCGAGCAGGACCCGCGCCTCCAGGGACTTCTGCTGCAGGAGCAGCACGCGCGGGCGGGTGGCGCGCAGCCAGTCCTCCAGGTCATCGCACTCGTCGTAGCTCAGCTCCGCGAGCAGCTCGCCACCCGGACTGGCCGCCCAGGAGGGCTCGCCGCGGACGAGCTCCCTCACGTCCACCCTCAGCCCTTCGCGAAGCCGCACGCTCTCGCGGCCCTCGACTCCTGGCTCCCCGAGCAGCTCGCGCAGGCGTCGCAGCAACTGTGACAGATTGTTACGCGCGGTGGCCTCGCGAGACTCCGGCCAGAGCAGGCCCGCCAGCTTCCCTCGCGCCGTCTCTCCCTCCAGGGAGAGATAGGCGAGCAATGCCGCTGTCTTCCGCTCCAGCGGTCGTGGACCGTTGCGTCCTCCGCTGAGCCGTGCCCTGCCCAGAAGCTCGATGCGCCAATCGTCCAAGCGGTACCGACTCTACGCCGGGTCCAGGGGCAGGTGTTGCGCGCTCTCTCTATGAGCAGGTGATGGACCGCGTATGGATTCCAGTCCCTTCACAGCCTTCCATTGACATACGGTGGGGGGCGCCATGTGGCCCGGGCCGCTCTCCACGCTCGTAGCGCCTGACTGGTTTGTATTGACTCGACCTCCACTTACACTACGCTCCCCGCGCGATTGACCCCCCGCCAATCGTAAAACCGCACAACACCCAAGCGTCAGGCCTTGGACGCTTCAGGGAGGAAAAATGCGCCTTTGGAAGAATCTGGTCATGGCTGGTGCCATGGCGGTGCTCGTGGTGTCTGCCGCGGCCACCGCCGCCGACGTCAAGATCGGCTTCGTGGTCAAGCAGCCCGAGGAGCCGTGGTTCCAGGACGAGTGGAAGTTCGCGGACATCGCGGCCAAGGAGAAGGGGTTCACCCTCGTCAAGATTGGCGCCGAGGACGGAGAGAAGGCGCTGTCCGCGATCGACAACCTGGGCGCCCAGGGTGCGAAGGGCGTCATCATCTGCACCCCCGACGTCAAGCTGGGGCCGGGGCTGGTCGCTCGCGCCAAGGCCAATCAGCTCAAGCTCATGACGGTCGATGACCGCCTGGTGAACAGCAAGGGTCAGCCGCTCGAGAACGTGCCGCATATGGGCATCTCGGCCACCAAGATTGGCGAGACCGTGGGTCAGGCCATCGTGGAGCAGATCAAGGCGCGTGGCTGGAACATCAAGGAGGTCGGTGCGATCCGCGTCTCCTACGACCAGCTGCCCACCGCGAAGGACCGTGTCGAGGGCGCCATCTCCGTCCTGAAGCAGAACGGCTTCCAGGCGCAGAACGTCTTCGACGCCCCGCAGGCCAAGACCGACACCGAGGCGGCGCTGAACGCCGCCACCGTCGTCCTCAACAAGAACCCCACCATCAAGAAGTGGGTGGCCTTCGGTCTCAACGACGAGGCCGTGCTCGGCGCCGTCCGCGCCACCGAGGCGGCCGGCCTCAAGGCCGGGGACGTGGTGGCCGTGGGCATCGGTGGCTCGGACGCGGCCATCAACGAGTTCAAGAAGCCCGCTCCGACCGGCTTCTACGGCAGCGTGATCATCTCGCCGAAGCGTCACGGCTACGAGACCACGCTCAACATGTACAACTGGGTGACCACCAACAAGGAGCCGGAGAAGCTCATCCTCACCTCCGGCAAGCTCGCCACCCGCGACACGTACAAGGACGTCCGCAAGGAGCTGGGCCTCCAGTAGGCGTTGTCCCGGAACGTGGCGCGGTGCTCCGGCGCCGCGCCACGTCTCCTGTCCGGCGAGCGGCGAGGGCGCATGACGGCCTTTCTCGAATTCAAGAACATCACCAAGAGCTTCCCCGGCGTCCGTGCCCTCAACGAGCTGAGCTTCTCGGTCCCGGCCGGGCGTGTCATCGGCCTGCTGGGCGAGAACGGCGCGGGCAAGTCCACGCTCATCAAGATCCTCGGTGGGGACTACGTGCCCGATACCGGGGAGATCCACATCGCCGGCAAGGCGCACCGCTTCTCCTCGACGCGCGCGTCGATCGCGGCCGGGGTCACGGTCGTGCATCAGGAGTTGCAGCTCGTCCCCGAGCTGACGGTGGCCGAGAACCTCATGCTGGGCCGCATCCCGTCGCGGTTCGGCGTCGTCAACTACCGGGAGCTGTTCGCCCAGGTGGGCAAGGTGTTGCAGGACATCGGCATCGACGTGGATCCACAAGCCAAGGTCGTGGACCTGTCGATCGGCGCCCGCCAGATGGTGGAGATCGCCAAGGCCGCCATCTTCGACGCCTCGGTCATCGCGCTGGACGAGCCCACGTCGTCGCTCTCCGCGCACGAGAGCGAGATCCTCTTCCGGCTGGTCGACCGCCTGCGGAAGGCGGGCAAGGTCATCCTCTACGTCTCGCACCGCCTGGACGAGCTCTTCCGCCTGTGCGACGGCTGTGTGGTGCTGCGCGACGGCAGGCGGGTCGCCTGGCACGACACCATGGAGGGCCTGACGCGCGAGACGCTGGTGCGCGAGATGGTGGGGCGGGAGATCCAGAACATCTGGGGCTGGAGGCCCCGGCAGCAGGGCCCGGTGCGGCTGTCCGTCTCCGGGGTGAGCGGCCCGCGTCTGGCGGCTCCGGCCAGCTTCGAGGTTCGCGCCGGGGAGATCCTCGGCTTCTTCGGGCTGGTGGGCGCGGGACGCAGCGAGCTGGCGCGCATCCTCTACGGCGCGGATCGCCGCCACGCGGGCGAGCTGCGGATCGACGGCAAGGCCGTCCGGATCGATCATCCCCGGCAGGCGGTGCGCGCCGGGCTGGTGCTCTGCCCCGAGGACCGGAAGACGGATGGCATCCTGCAGGGCCGGTCGGTCGAGGAGAACATCAACATCTCCTGCCGGCGTCACTTCTCGCCCTTCGGCGTGTTGAACATGAGCCGGGAGGCCGAGACGGCCAATGACTTCATCAAACGGCTCGGGGTGCGGACGCCCTCGCGCCTCCAGGACATCGTCAACCTGTCGGGCGGAAACCAGCAGAAGGTCATCCTGTCCCGCTGGCTGGCCGAGCGCGGCGTCAAGGTGCTCATCGTGGACGAGCCGACCCGTGGCATCGACGTCGGCGCCAAGAGCGAGATCTACGACGTGCTCTATGGACTGGCGGAGCAGGGCATCGCCCTCATCGTCATCTCGAGCGAGCTGCCCGAGGTGATGGGCATCAGCGACCGCGTCCTCGTGATGTGTGGCGGTCGCATCGCCGCGGAATTCCAAAGACCCGACTTCTCCGAGGAGAAGCTCCTCGCGGCGGCACTGCCCGACCGCTCAGTGGCTTGAGAGGATTTGAAATGGATCGCCTGAAACGAGTCGTGCTCGGGGAGCAGGGTCTGGTCATCCTGTTCCTGCTGGCCCTCGCGATCGTCTCCGTCACCGTTCCCAACTTCATGACCCAGCGCAACATCCTGGGTCTGCTGCAATCGGTGGTGACCATCGGCATCGTCGCCTGCACGATGATGCTCTGTCTGGCCTCGCGCGACTTCGACCTGTCCGTGGGCTCGACGGTGGCCTTCTCCGGGATGATCGCCGTGATGGTCTCGAACCATACCGAGAGCATCGGTCTCGGCCTCCTGGCCGCCCTGCTCGCCGGTGTGGTGGTCGGGGCCGTCAACGGCGTGGTGATCGCCCGGCTGCGCATCAACGCCCTCATCACCACGCTGGCGACGATGCAGATCGTCCGCGGTCTGGCGTTGATCTCCTCGGATGGGCGGGCCGTCGGCGTCGACGACCCGGCGTATTTCGACATCGCCCAGACGGACCTGTTCGGCGTCCCGGTGCCGATCATCGTCATGGCGCTCGCCTTCCTGCTCTTCGGCTTCGTGCTGAACCGCACCGTCTTCGGGCGCAACACGCTGGCCATCGGTGGCAACCCGGATGCCTCGCGCCTGGCTGGCGTCAATGTGGGCACCATTCGCATCTGGATCTTCACCCTGCAGGGGCTGGCCTGCGCGGTCGCGGGCATCCTGCTGTCGTCGCGCATCACCAGTGGTCAGCCGAACGCGGCGCAGGGGCTCGAACTGTCGGTCATCTCCGCCTGCGTCCTGGGCGGGGTGTCGCTGGCCGGTGGCCGGGCCGCCATCTCCGGCGTGCTGGTGGGCGTGCTCATCATGGGCATCGCGGAGAACGTGATGAACCTGATGAACATCCAAGCATTCTACCAATACGTGGTTCGTGGCGTGATTCTGTTGCTTGCCGTCCTGCTCGATAATTTACGTACACGCTCCACGGGGCGGCGCGTCTGATGTGAGCCTTTGGGCGTGACCATGCGACCGAAGTGCGTGGTCACGTGCAGAAACAGTTGCGAGCACACTCATTTCTCCTCAGCTACTTGTTCCGCGGTGCTGCCTCTTTGTCGGGGCATGAACCTGGAACGGGGGGGGAGGAGGATCGGTGAAAGCTCGAGCACAGTGGGGAAGTGGGCGGGAGTATCAGGCTACGGTTCTCAGGTGGTTCGCGGGTCTGCTCGTCGTCCTGGCTCTTCCCGCCAACGCGCAGAATCCTGCCGTGACTGTAAATATAGACGCGGGGGCTGGGAGACATGCCATCAGCCCCTCCATCTATGGCGTGGCGCATGCAAGCCAGGTGGATTTGAACGAGCTCAATGCGCCGCTCAATCGCAGCGGCGGCAATGCCACGACACGGTACAACTGGCAATTGAATGCAACCAATCGGGGCAGGGATTGGTATTTCGAGAGCCTGCCCTATTCCAGCCCGGAGCCAGGTGGGGAGATGGATGCCTTCATCGCCAGCTCCAAGGCCGGCGGTGCCGAACCCCTCGTCACCGTGCCGATATCGGGGTGGGTGGCGAAGCTCGGTCTCCTGCGCACCCGCCTGGCCAGCTTCTCGATTCTCAAGTACGGCCTGCAACTGGACCGCGACCTGGAATGGTTCCTCGACGCGGGCAATGGCATCGGGCTCGATGGCAGGCTCATCGTCAATGATCCCAACGATGCCAACATGCCGTCGGCGCCCTCCTTCCAGAGGGGGTGGGTGCTCCACCTGCTCGAGCGCTGGGGCCAGCCCTCGGCGGGTGGGGTACGGCTCTATCTGATGGATAACGAGCCGAGCTTGTGGCACGTCAACCATCGCGACGTCCATCCCACGGGCGCCACCATGCAGGAGGTGAGGGATCGGCTCGTCAGCCATGCGGCCGTGGTGAAGGACACGGCCCCGGGAGCGCTCGTGCTCGGGCCGGAGGAGTGGGGGTGGAGTGGCTATTTCTATAGCGGGTATGACCAGCAATACGGCGAAGCGCACGAGTGGAGCCAGTTTCCGGATCGTGTCGCGAACGGAGGTTGGGACTACCTCCCGTGGTTGCTCGACCAGTTGCGCCGCAACGAGCAGGCAACTGGACGGCGGTTGTTGGATGTCTTCACCGTCCATTACTACCCGCAGGGCGGCGAGTTCAGCAGCGACACCTCCCAGGCCATGCAGCTGCGGCGCAACCGCTCGACGCGCTCGCTGTGGGACCCGAACTACACGGACGAGTCGTGGATCCAGGACGAGGTGATGCTGATTCCCCGGCTGAAGGACTGGGTCCGCACCTACTACCCGGGAACCCAGGTGGGCATCACGGAATACAACTGGGGCGCGGAATCCCACATCAACGGCGCCACCGCCCAGGCGGACATCCTGGGCCTCTTCGGACGCGAGGGGCTCGATTATGGCATCCGCTGGGAGTCACCGGTGGCCACCACGCCCACCTTCAAGGCGATGAAGCTGTACCGCAACTATGACGGCCGGAAATCCACCTTCGGCGATGTGAGTGTTTCGTGCACCGTGCCGGACCCGGACACGCTCTCGGCCTTCGCGGCCGAGCGCTCCAGCGACGGAGCCCTCACCGTCATGGTCATCAACAAGGTGTTGTCGGGTAGCACTCCCGTCACGCTGAACCTGGCGGGCTTCCCGAAGGCGGGCAGCACGCAGCTGTGGCAACTCACGTCGGCCAATGCCATCACCCGGCTGGCGGACGTTCGCGCCTCGAATGGACGCGTGACCGCCACCGTTCCCGCGCAGAGCATCACGCTCTTCGTCATCACCCCGGATGGCGGCGGCGCCGAGCCGACTCCGCCGACGGCGCCGAGCAATTTCTACGCCCAGGTCTCCGGCAAGAACGTGACGCTGCGCTGGACGGACAACTCCCAGACGGAGGCCGGCTTCGTCATCGAGCGGTCGCCCGAATCCTGGCCGCTGCAGTTCACGGCAGTCGGCCAGGTGGGTGCCAATGTCACCAGCTACGTGGACAAGCAGGTGCCATCGGGCAGCTATATGTATCGGGTCAAGGCCTTCCTCGGGACGGCGTCTTCCGCGTACTCGAATATGGATGGTGCCCGGGTGAAATAGCCGCTCTCCGGTGAAGCAGGAGGGCCGCGAAGGCCAGTGCCTGCCAGGCGAGCGCACCGCTGGCGCTCGCCCCGCAGCCTCCACAACTCGCGGAAGTGGAGGGCTCCTGGGGTTGCTCGGGCCGAGGCTCGCCCGAGGGGGGCGCCACCTGGACGTCGGGCACGGGCACCGTCCAGAGCTCCTGCGCATGCTCCGGATCCGAGCCGGGGAGCAGGAGCTGGTCGCCGAGCTGGGTGCCAAAGTCATAGGCGAAGGTGGAGGAATAGCCCTGGATGGGGAACGTCCCGTCGGCCGTCCCATCGCTCATCCAGAGCCGCTGGTCGCGCGTCACCGCATCCCGGGTTGCGATGAGGAGCAGGTTTCCGACACGGGACAGCTCCAGGATGTCCTGGCCGGGGAAACCGTCCTTCACCACGAGCCCCGTTCCCTCCGCCGTGCCGTCCGAGACCCAGAGGTCCCGGCCCACCATGAAGAAGGCCTTGCCTCCCAGCTCCACCGGGTTGCCGAGCATCGGCTCGATGGACCTGAGCGGGACCGTTCCGGATTCCGTTCCATCCGTGACCCAGAGTCGCCAGGTGGTGAAGTAGTCGGACCTGGCGCTGATGAGAATCCTGTCACCCACCTTCACCATGTACTGCATCGTCCGGGCGGCCTCCGCTCCCATGTCCTCGAGCAGGATCGTTCCGGCTTCCGTCCCATCACTCTTCCAGAGTTGGCTCCCAGGGCCTTGGAACACCAGGCTCCCTCCGAGGAGCAAGCCCCCCGTGTAGGGGAGATAGGACTGGGTGCGTCCCAGGTTCTTGATGACGGTGGTGCCGGCCTCCGTTCCATCACTCCCCCACAGCTCCAACCAGGAGCCGGTGCTCGCGTATCTGTGCACGGGAAAGAGGAGCTTGCCGTTCACCTCTCCCAGGAAGCGGCGAGTCGAGTCGTTCGCCCCACCGGGGGAGATGTCCTTGACGTACCTGGTGCCCGCTCGCGTTCCATTGCTCTTCCACAGGTCGCCGTCGACGGTGAGGTAGAGCTCTCCATTCAGGGTGCCCAGGGGAACGCCGATGTAGGAGCGCGAGTCCGGGTCGGCCTCCTGGAGCTGGATGGTGCCAGCCTCCGTCCCGTCACTCGTCCACAGCCGGGTGCCATGCACTCCATCATCGGCCAGGAAGAAGAGTCTTCCCCCCACGTTCATCAGCGCCCGTGGGATGGAGCCCGCCCTTCCCGGATGGATGTCCTTCACCAGCGAGGTGCCGGCCTCCGTCCCGTCGGTCTTCCAGAGCTCCTCGCCGTGCGTCTCCGTCCTGGCCAGGAAGAAGACCGTTTCGCCCACCCGGGTCAGATCGCCAGGCGCCGAGCTCGCGGGCCGCGTCTCCACGTCGCGGACGAGGACGGTGCCCTCCGGCGTTCCGTCGCTCTTCCAGGGCTCCGAGCCATGCAGGCCATCATCGGCCCAGAAGAAGAGCGTGCCGCCCGCGGCCACCAGGCTGACCGGCGCCGATGCGCTCTCCCCCTGGTGGATGTCCGCGACGAGCCGGGTGCCCTCCGGCGTTCCGTCGCTCTTCCAGAGCTCCTCGCCATGGACACCGTCGTCGGCGACGAAGAAGAGCGTGCCGTCCACGTTCTTCAGGTCCCGGAGCCCCGCTCCGTCCGGACCCGGGCGGATCTCCCTGACGAGCAGGGTGCCGTCCTTCGTCCCATCGCTCTTCCACAGCTCGGGGCCGTGGACGCCGTCATCGGCGACGAAGAAGAGCGTCGTCTCCACTTCGGTCAGTGACGTGGGGTTCGAGCTTCCAGCTCCAGGCTGGAGGTCCTCGACGAGGACGGTACCGTCCTCCGTCCCATCGCTCGTCCACAGCTCCAGGCCGCTGTCGTCGGACCGCACCAGGAAGAGCCTCGTTCCCGCGGCCGCCATCGCCGTGACGCTCCCGCCGGAGGCGCCGGGAACGAGGTCCTCGACGAGGACGGTGCCCTCCGGCGTTCCGTCGCTCTTCCAGAGCTCCCGGCCATGGACTCCATCGTCCGCCAGGAAGAACAGCGTCATCCCCGCGCGCGTCGGCATCGAGGGCGCCGAGTCGCCCGCGCCCGGACGGATGTCCTTGACGAGGACGGTGCCGGCCCCCGTCCCATCGCTCTTCCAGAGCTCCCGGCCGTGAGTACCGAGGCAATCATCCGCGGAGAAGAAGAGTGTGTTCCCCACGGCCTTCAACCCGGAGGGCATCGACGAGCCGGTTCCCGCGCAGATGTCCTTGACGCGGAAGAAGAGCGATTGCGCCGGGTCGAGCTTGTACAGCTCGGTGCCCGTGGAGGGGGGCGGGTAGGCGCGGATCTCCGTGAACGGGAAGAACAGGGTGCTTCCCACCGTGTCGAAGTCCCGCCGGTCGACGCTCCCGTCCGGTATCGAGCCAGGGATGCCGTAGAGCCCGCTGGATGTGCCGTTGCCGGTGTTCCACTTCCACTGCGGGGAGTAGTAGTAGAGGCGCCCGTCGAGCCCGAGCATGAACGAGGCTTGCGGTCCGTCCTCGAGGAGCACGGTCCCCTGCGCGGTGCCATCGCTCTTCCAGAGTCGAGCGCTCAGGTGATCGAAAGAGACGCCGTTGCTGGACGCCGACGTCACGACCTGCTTGCTCCGTGACGTGAAGAAGAGCGTCCCGTCGACCATGGCCGCCGCGGACGGGGTCGAGGACAACGGCTCGGTGTTGATGTCGACGAGCCTCCGAGCCTGGACCGGCGAGGCCGTACCGCCATGGCTCGAGAACGGGAACGACAAGGCCAGGAGCCCCATCAGGCTTCCTTGGAACAGCTTCATCTTGGATTCCCCCCGGAGAGCCACCGGCCGGACCCTTCGATGAGTGCAACAGGCCAACGACTCTGGGTGACGCACTCGCGAGGAGTCAAGGAGCCCTCTCCCAGTCCTTCATCCCCAGCACCGCCCGCGAAAAGATCCTGGATTCGATCGCCCGCGGAGCATAGGGAGCCGGGTGGAAAGAGGGGGGTGCTCATGTCGATTCGGATGGGTGTGGTGTTCCTGGTTCTGGTTTTGACGGGTTGTCCGGGCACGGGTGAGCCTTCTCCCGCCGGTACTCCCGACGCGGGCGGTGTCACTCCCAACGGCTGCTTCCAGGTGCCCGAGGACTCTCCGCTGTGGAGCGGCGAGGGCTTCATGCTCGGAACGGAGAAGGGCGAGGAGTTCCTGGACGTGGCCGTCGACTCCCAGGGCACGCTCTTCCTCGCCGGGTATGAGAATGGAGACGTCGGAGCGTCGAGGTTCGATCCCTCGGGAGACTCACGCGGCGTGCTGTGGAGGATGGGGCGGGCCGACGGAGCCACGATCGGGAAGAAGGTGTTCGACATCCCGGATGCCACCGAGACCCTCGATGCGCTGGCATTCCATCCGGACACCGGCGCTCTCTACTTCGCGGGCCGTACCACCGGCGCCTTCGAGGGTTTCACCCCCAGGGGCGCGCAAGACATCTTCATCGTTGGGCCCCGCGGCTCCGAATCAGACGTGATTCTCTATCAGGGTGGCACGGAGCGCCCGCAGCACCCGAACCGGCTCGACTTCGACGCCCATCGAGACCTCATCGTCAGCGGGTACGACGACGTCTACGTGCCGCCTGGCGGCAATTACGTGGAGCGGTGGGAGGACCCCTTCGTCTTGAAGCTGCGGTGGGCGGAGGAGGGCAGGTCGATGGCCGAGGTCTGGTGGCGGCAGTTCGACACCTCCATCTCCGACATGCTGGGCGGTCTGGCCGTGGACTCCCAGGGGGACTCGGCCATCTACGTCACGGGTACCAACTCCAATGGCACCCAGGATGGCCCCTTCGTGCGGAAGATCGACAACGCCACCGGTCAGCTCGGCTCCCCGTGGCGGCAGACGACGATCGGCATGGACATGATGCAGGCCGCCCACCTCCGGGCGGATGGGAGTCTGCTCATCGCGGGCTCCACGTTCGCTCGGCTGGGGACGCAGGCCTACGGCGAGCAGGACGTGGTGGTGCGAGTGCTGGACACGTCGACCGGCCAGCCCGTCTGGACGACCCAGTTCGGCTCCGAGGGGTCCGAATGGGTGACGGACATGGCGGTGGACGCCCAGGGCAACATCCTCGTGGTGGGCGAGACGCTGGGCGCGGTGGATCCCGCCCAGGGCAACCGGGGTGACTACGACGTCTTCCTGATGAAGTTCGACCCGGAGGGCAAGCTCCTCCTCGCCCGGCAATGGGGCAGCGCGGGGGATGACCACCCGAACGCCGTGGCGGTGGACGCGTGCGGAGAGGTCTTCATCGTCGGTTACACGACGGGAGACCTGCTGGGCCCCCGTTTCCCCTGGAACGGCTCTCGTGACGCCTTCCTCCTCACCACGGCCCGTCCGGGAGGCCGGTTATTGAGTCGTGAGAAGTCGGAAAAACAGTGGTAACCTTCCAAGCCGAATGGGGTGTCCGAGCGAGACGACCTTGGGCGACTTTCTCGGGGGAGCGCTCCGCGAGGAGCGGCGGGCGCTGGTGCTCACGCACATGGAAGGGTGCGCGGACTGCCAGCGGGCCCTGGCCGCGGGGGCCAGCTCCCTGCCGGAGCCGTTGAGTCCTGGCGAGCCCGGTGCGGAGCTGGCTCCGGGCGCTACCCTGTCGCGCTACGTGGTGCTCGAGCGGATCGGCCAGGGCTCCATGGGCGTGGTGTACGCGGCGAGGGATCCCGAGCTGGAGCGGCGCGTGGCCATCAAGGTGCTGCGCCCCGAGGGCCGTCAGGTAGAGGAGCTGCGGCGCAGGCTGCTGCGCGAGGCGCAGGCGCTGGCACGGCTGTCGGATCCCCACGTCGTCGCCGTGCACGACGTGGGGACGTGCGGGGACGGCATCTTCGTGGCCATGGATCTGGTGGAGGGCACCACGCTGGCGGAGTGGCTGCGCCAGCCGCGCTCCTGGCGCGAGGTGCTGCACGTCTTCGTGGAGGCGGGGCGGGGGCTGGTGGCCGCGCACAGGGCGGGGTTGGTGCACCGGGACTTCAAGCCCGCCAACGTCCTCGTCGGCCGGGATGGGCGGGTCCGGGTGACGGACTTCGGGTTGGCCTGCTCCGTGGACCAATCCGAGGCGTCCGGCGAGGCCGCGTCGTCGCGGGAGTCCCTTCCCGTGGAGGAGGAGGCCGAGCTCACCCGGACGGGCGCGCTGCTGGGGACGCCGGCCTACATGGCTCCGGAGCAGCTCCAGGGCCACAAGGCGGATGCCCTCTCGGATCAATTCAGCTTCTGCGTTGCCCTCTACGAGGCCCTGCATGGAGAGCGGCCCTTCCAGGGCACCAGCCTGGAGGAGCTCGGCCGGGCCGCTCGCGACGGGCAGGTGCGTCCGGCCAGGCGCGACACCCGGGTGCCCGCCTGGTTGAGGCGCGTGGTGCTGCGAGGGCTCCGGCCCAGGCCCGAGGAGCGCTTCCCCTCCATGGAGGCCCTGCTGGAGGCCCTCACCTCGTGTCCCCGGCGCGCGCGTCTCTGGGTCGCCGGCTGCCTCCTCGCCGCCGCCGTGCTGGGCGTGGGGCTGCAGGTCGGGGCGGTGCACCGCCGCGAGGTGCGCTGCGCGCAGGAGGTGGAGCGGCTCGACGCGGCCTGGAGTCCCCAGCGGCGGGAGCGGGCACACGCCGCCTTCCTCGCCAACGGCAAGCCCTTCGCCCTCTCCGCGTGGGAGCGGAGCTCCAGGGAGCTGGACGCCTATGCCGCGCAGTGGCGCACCCTGCGCGCCGAGGCATGCATGGCGATCGAGGAGGGCGATACCTCGACGAGCGCCTCCCAGACGGCCGTGTGTCTCGACGCCCGGCTCTGGCAGCTCGCCGCCGTCACCGATGTCCTGGAGCGCGCGGACTCGGAGACGATCCAGCGCGCGCAGCACCTGGTGGCCTCGCTCGAAGGGCTCGCCGCGTGCAAGGACGCTCCCGCGAGCGCGCTCCGCCCGCAGCCACCGGATGCCCTCCGCCCTCGCGTGGACGCGGTGCGGCGCAAGCTGGCCGAGGCCAGGGTCCGCCTGGATGCGGGCCGGTACTCCGAGGGGCTCGTGGTGACGGCCTCGCTCCTCCAGGAGATCCAGGGGCTGGACTACCGCCCGCTGGAGGCGGAGGTGCTCGTCACCCATGGCCAGCTCCAGGGCCTGGGCGGCAAGCTCAAGGACGCCGAGGAGAGCTTCTACCGCGCCCTCTGGGCCGCCGAGGCCGGGCGCGACGACGAGATGACCGCGCGCGTGTGGATCTTCCTCATCTGGGCCGTGGGGGATCAGGCGGGACGCGCGGAGGACGCGGAGCGGGTGGCCCAGCACGCCCGGGCCGCGGTGGAGCGGCTGGGACGCGAGCGCTTCCCGGCCATGGCCGCGGACCTGGGTCTGCGCCTGGGCGTGATGCTGCTGGGCCAGGACAGGTTGGAGCAGGCGGACGCGGAGCTCTCGCGGGGCCTGGAGCTCTCCAGTCAGTCGCGTGGCCCGGACAGCGTGCGCACCTCCTACTTCGTCTCCAGCCTCGGCCGGGTCCGCACCCGCCAGCACCGCCACGCGGAGGCGCTGGCGCTGTTCCGCCAGGCCCAGGAGCTGCGCGAGCGGGTCTGGGGGACCGAGCACCCCGCCCTGGCCCTCAACCTCAACAACATCGCCATCTCGCTGCTGGAGCTGGGGCGGCGCGAGGAGGCGGTCGCCACGTGGCGCCGTTCCCTGGCCCTGCTGGAGGCCACCCGCCCCGCGGATCACCCCAGCTTCGCCGCTCCGCTCAACAACCTCGCCGCCGTCCAGCGCAGCCTGGGCCAGCTCGACGAGGCGCGGCGCAACCTGGAGCGGGCGCTCGCCATCTTCGAGCGAAGCAAGGGCAAGGACCACCCCAACACGGCGACCGTGCTCAACGAGCTGGGGCGGGTGGCCCAGGACTCCCAGCGGTTGGACGAGGCGCGTGCCTATCTCGAGGAGGCCCTGCAGCGCGTCCAGCGGGCGCTGGGTCCGGACACGCCGCGCGCCGCCTCGCCCCTGGCCAGCCTGGGGGAGGTCCACCTCCTGGCGGGCCGCTACGAGGAGGCGCGGCGCGATCTGACGCGCGCCCTGCGGCTGTGGGAGAAGGAGAGTGGTTCGGAGGCCGCGTCCGTCACGGCCGCGCTGCGTCCCCTGGCGCGGCTCGAGCTGGCCACCGGCTCGCCCGGCAAGGCGCTCGAGGACTGTGAGCGCGCATTGCAGGTGGACGCGCGGGTGCAGGGCGAGCAGTCCCCGGATGTCGCGTTGGATCTGGCCTGCCTCGGGGAAGCGCACCTGGCTCGGAGCGCTCCGGAGCAGGCGGTGCCGTTGCTCGAGCGGGCCCGGCTGCTCCACTTGAGTGCCCCGAGGGATCCCCTGGACGCGGCGTGGGCCTCCTTCCTGCTGGCACGTGCGCTCACGGAGCGGGGCGAGGCCCCGGATCGTGCCCGCGCCACCGAGCTGGCCGAGGAGGCCCGGACGCGGATGGAGGGACTGGGCCTCCGGGCCCGCATGGAGCTGCGGCAGGTGATGGCCTGGCGGCGAGGGGAGACACCATGAGTGAGGAAAGAGACCCGGAGTCCCTCTCGGCGCTGCTGCGAGCCCACGCGCCGCCGGAGCGGTGCGCCGCGCTGGAGCAGGTGGAAGGGCTGGAGACGCTCCTGCGCGAGCACTGGGCGGCGGCACGGGCGCAGTGGCCCTCCGTCCCGCTGGCGGCGGAGCGGTTCATCCGGCACCTGGCCCGCCATCTGACGGAAGGCTCCGGGGAGGCGTTGCGCCAGCTCCATGCCGCCGATCTGTATCTGGCGTGCGCCTGCGCGGAGGGCGTGCGCCTGGCCCTCCACGCCTTCGAGGAGCACATCCTCCGCAGGGTTCCCTCCCGCCTCGGCTCGCTGCCGGAGTCCACCGTGGACGAGGTGTTGCAGGTGCTCCGCGAGCGGCTGCTGCTGGGACGCGGGGACACTCCTCCGCGCATCGCCGACTACTCGGGCCGGGGCCCGCTGCTGGCATGGGTGCGCATCATCGCCTCGCGCATCGCCGGCGAGCTGGCGAGCCAGCAGGGGCGCCAGACGCTCTTCGACGAGCCGCCCGAGGTGCTCGCGAAGATGCTCGCCTCGGATGATCCGGAGCGGGATCTGCTCCGGGAGGACTCGCGTCAGGCGCTCGCCGAGGCGCTGCGCAAGGCGCTGGCGGCCCTGCCCGAGCGGGAGCGTGCCCTGCTGCGCCTGCACCACCTCCATGGCCTCACCATGGACCGGCTCTCGACGATGTACGGCGAGTCCCGCTCGGGCGTGGCGCGCCGCGTGGCCCAGGCCCGGGAGCGGTTGCTGAAGCTCACCCGCGCGGAGCTGGCTTCCCGGCTGAACCTCGCCGGCTCCGAGCTGGAGAGCCTCCTGGGCCTGGTGCAGAGCCGCTTGGATCTCAGCCTCAACCGGCTGATGGGCTGAGCGGCGAGGCGGTGCTCAAGGGCAGACGGCGTCGCCCTCGTTGGTGGCCAGACGCAGGTCGGTGAAGGTCAGGCTCAGGGCTCCCGAAGTCGTCAGGGTGAAGGGAGAGGTCACCGACGACATGTCCGCGCCCGCCTCGCGGAAGCAGCTGAGCTTGATCTTGAGGGTCCGGAACTCCTTCGGGGAGCCCTGCGACAGCAGCTTCGTGATGTCGAGCGAGGCGGAGCGGTTGCCTCCCGTCAGCGTCATCATCACCGGAGCCGTCGGCGCGCGGTCGAGGCGGTAGCGGATGGCGACCGCCATGTCTCCCGTGGTGTGGCGGCTGAGGTCGACGGGCAGGCCGGTGATGGTGGCGGAGGCCTGCTGCGCTCCGGACCACGTCAGCTTGCGGCCATTTTCCTGGGCGCCAGCGTCGACCACCTGGACCACGACCGCGCGGCTCGCGGTCTCGCCGTTGCCCATCAGGGCGGGGCTGGATCCGCCCGCCTCCGACAGCACCAGCGACCAGGGGGCGACCACCTTGCCCGAGCCGAAGAACAGGTCCGTGTTCGCCGCGGCGAGGGTGGGGCCCGGATCCTCCGACAGCGCCCCCAGGCGGGTGGGCTGGGCGTAGAACAGGCCGTAGCCGTAGGGGAACTGCGGGTCGTAGTTCGCGTCGCCCCGGTTCAGCGGCGTCTGCAGGGCCTTCTTGGGCCAGGAGAAGGACAGCTTGCCGACGAAGTCGCGCCGGGGCTTGCCGTCGCGGTCGCCGATCAGGACATCGGCCACGCCCTCGCCCTGGGAGCCGGGCAGCCACGCGGCCACGAAGGCGTCCGAGGCGTTGATCTCCGGGTTCGTCCACAGGGGCCGTCCCGACAGGAACACGGACACCACGGGGATGCCCTGGGCCTTGAGCTTCCGCAGCAGGGCGAGATCGGTCTTGTTGCCGGGCTGGTACTCGAGCGTGGCGACGTCGCCCTGGAACTCGGCATAGGGATTCTCGCCGTAGACCACGATGGCGACGTCGGGCTTCTTCGTGAACGAGCCGTCCACGCTCAGCTCGGCCGTGCCGCCACCGGCCTTCAGCGCGTCGCGGATGCCCGCGTAGATGGAGTGTCCGCCCGGGAAATCGCTGTTCGTGTTGCCGGTGCCCTGCCAGCTGATGGTCCAGCCGCCGCACTGCTTGCCGATGTCGTCGGCGCCGTCACCGGCCACCAGGACGTGGGCGGACGACTTGATGGGCAGCACGCCCTCGTTCTTCAGCAGGACGAGCGATTTGGCCACGGCCTCGCGCGCGACGGCCCGGTGCTCGGGCGCGCCGAGCAGCTCGAGCTTGCCTTCCAGCGGGCGCTCCGTCTCGAACAGGCCGGTCTTGATCTTGGCGCGGAGGATGCGGCGCACGGCGTCGTCCAGACGCTCCAGGGAGATCTCCCCGTTGCGCACCTGGGCGAGCGTGTTGGTGTACAGCCCCTTCCAGCTGTCGGGGGCCATGTACATGTCGAGCCCGGCGTTGAGCGCCTGGGGGCAGTTCTCGGTGGTGCTGCCGGGCAGCTGGCCGTGGGCGTTCCAGTCGCCGACGACGAAGCCGTCGAAGCCCATGCGCTTCTTCAGCACGTCGGTCAGCAGGCTCTTGTTCCCGGTGTGCTTGACCCCGTTCCAACCGGAGAAGGAGACCATCACCGAGAGGATGCCGGCGTTGATGGCCGGGGGATAGCCCGCGCCGTGGATGCGGATGAGCTCCTCCTCGGAGATGTCGGTGTCGCCCTGGTCCTTGCCGCCCTTGGTGGCGCCGTCGCCGAGGAAGTGCTTGGCCGAGCCGGCGATATGGCCTCGCGCCAGCGGCTGTCCCGGACGCAGCTCGCCCTGGAGCCCCAGGGTCATCGGGCCCGCGTAGCTCGCCACCACCTCGGGGTCCTCGGAGTAGCCCTCGTAGGTACGGCCCCAGCGGTCATCACGGGGCACGGCCAGGGTGGGGCCGAAGGTCCAGTCGATGCCGGTGACGGCGCTCTCCAGGGCGGTGATTTCTCCGATGCGACGGATCAGCGCTGGATCTCGCATCGCGCCCAGGCCGATGTTGTGCGGGAAGAGGGTGGCACCGGGGATGTTGTTGTTCCCGTGCACGGAGTCGACCCCGAAGATGACGGGGATGGGCGTGTGGCCCGGACGGCTCTCGAGCGACACCGCGCGGAACTCGCGCGCGATCTTCAGCCATTTGGCGGCGGACGCGCGGTCGTCGCCGTGCGGTCCGGAGTTACCACCGGCGAGGACGGAGCCCAGCGGATAGGTTCGTAGATCCTCCGGTTCGATCGAGTTGAGATCTCCCTGGATCACCTGGCCGACCTTCTCCTCGAGGCTGAGTCTGGCCAGCAACGCCTCGACCTGGGCCTCGGTCTGGGGGTCGGTCATGGCCGCGGGGCTCTTGGGCTGGGGCCAGCGCGTGGGGTGAGCCGTGGCTGGACCTTCGGGCGAGAAGTCGGTCATGCGCAGAGGAGTGGTCATGCTTGCTTTCTAGGCGGACCTGTTGGCCGCTTGGAACAAAAAGACTGTCACTCCCAATGCTAGAGGAATTGGAGGATGGCGTGGCCGAATCCCTTGGGATCATCCTCGCTGAAGGCGTGTCCGGAGTCCGTCACAGTGACGACGGGAATTTTCGAGGCAGCCACACGCGCGTGGAGCGGGCGAGCGTCTCACAGGAGACACTCGGAACATCCGGTGGCGAGGTCGTCGGGTCTGGATGAGACTGGCGGATGGAGGCGCGAGGGAATCCGCGATGCCAACCTACCAGGAACGAATCGAAGGCGGTCTCTACGGGCTGCTCATCGGAGACGCACTCGGAGTCCCCTATGAGTTCCACCCGCCCGAGCGGATTCCCGCCCCCGAGCTGATCGAATTCGAGCCCCCGGCCGGATTCTCGCGGGCCCACGAGTCCGTCCCGCCGGGCACGTGGTCGGACGACGGCGCGCACGCGCTGTGCCTGCTGGCCTCGCTGCTCTACCGGAAGACGCTGGACCTGGAGGACCTGGGGCGGCGGCTCGTGAACTGGTACGAGCTCGGGTACATGGCGGTGGACTACGAGGTGTTCGACGTGGGCATCCAGACGCGGGAGGCCCTGGCGAACGTCCGAGCGGGAGTCCCCGCGCTGAAGGCCGGTCCGAGTGGCGAGCGGGCCAACGGGAACGGCTCGCTGATGCGGGTCCTGCCGCTGGCGCTCTGGCATCGGGGAGACGACGCGGCACTGGCGAGGGACGCCATGCTCCAGTCCCGGGTGACGCACGGGCACATGCGCTCGCAGGTGTGCTGCGCGCTCTACTGCCTCTGGGCCCGCAGGACGTTGGAGGGCTCCGCGGACGCGTGGGCGGACGCCCTCGCCACCTTCCGCGAGCTGTACCCCGAGCCCCTGGAGCAGCGCACGGAGCTGGAGTCGGCGGTGCGGCCGGACTCGCCGGACACGGGGAGGGGGACCGGGTACGTGGTGGACTGCCTGCACTCGGCGCGCGACTGCATGGCGGCGGGGCCCTACGAGCGCGTGGTGAAGGCGGCCATCATGCTCGGGCACGACACGGATACGACGGCGGCGGTGGCGGGCGGCATCGCCGGGCTCCGGGACGGCATCCAGACCATCCCGGAGCGGTGGCGCAACGCCCTGCGCGGCACGGAGTTGGTGGAGCCCCTGTTGAAGGAGCTCCTCGCACTCCGCGGGCGTTAGAAGAAGAAGCTCACGCTCGCCTGCGCGTTGAGGGGCGCGCCGGGGGTGAAGTGGAGATCCTCACACCCCTCGAAGGCATCCCCCTCGCCCGCGGGCCGAGTGCCCGCCGGACAGCTCTCCGGACCCGCCTCGGACTGCAGCCGCGAGACGTTGGCGAACTGGGCCTCGCGCCACGGGGTGTTGAGCGCGTTCTGCACGCTCACGTTCACCTCGTAGAAGGAGCCCCGGTAGCCCAGCGCCGCGTCCACGCGGGTGAAGCCCTCGGCGATGAGGAAGCGGTCCTCGGTGGCCGGGCGGTCGCCCAGGTGCAGCACGCCGAGCCGGCCGTAGAAGCCGCTCGGGTGACGGGCGGACACGCCGCCCGCGAGGATGAGCGTGGGGGCGAGCGCGACCGCGTCACCGTTGCCGGCGTTCTGCACGTAGGTGGCGCGAGACAGGGTGAGGTCCGCGTCCGCGAAGAGCCAGGGAAGCACCTTCAGCCGGGCCTCGGCCTCCACGCCCTGGCGGCGGGTGGCACCGCGCGCCTCGGTGGCGCCCGCGTCGCCCACCCAGACGAGCTCGCTGTCCAGGTCGAGCTGGAACACCGAGCCCGCCAGGTCCAGCCGGTCGAACAGCCGCGTGCGCGCGCCGAGCTCGTAGCCCCGGGCCCGCGTGAGTGGCGTCACCGGCTCGGGCTGGCGCACCACGCCGCGCGCGTCGTTGGAATGGAAGCCGTGGCCGAAGTTCACGTACAGGTCGGTGTTGGAGAGCGGGCTGAGCACGAGGCTGGCCTTGGGCGAGACACGCGAGGCCTGCTCCACTCCGGAGCTCTTCGTCCCGAGCGCGGCCATGTCCTCCATGTGGTCGTCCACGTCGAAGCCGAAGGAGTCCGCGCGCAGGCCGAGCACCGCCCTCAGCCACGGCGTGAAGACGATGTCCTCCTGCGCGTAGACGCCGAGGCTGCCCTCGAGGATGTTCGCGTCCACCACGGTGGCCAGCCGCTTGCGCGCCTTGTCCTGGCTCAGGC
This sequence comes from Archangium violaceum, assembly GCF_016887565.1. NCBI lineage: Bacteria > Pseudomonadati > Myxococcota > Myxococcia > Myxococcales > Archangiaceae > Archangium > Archangium violaceum. Next base: position 8,152,251 of record NZ_CP069396.1, on the reverse strand, counting down.
CGTTCTCGATGTTGTCGGAGCGCACCTGCGTGCCGATGGTGGTGTCGAAGGAGATGCCACCCCACTTGCGCCGGAAGCGGTAGCTGGCGTTGAAGCCCAGCACCGTGCGCTTGTCGTTCTGCTCGATCATGTCCCCGTTCACGGGGTCGGCGCTGAAGAAGGTGAAGTTGGAGTAGAGGTTGAGCCGGTACTGGATGCCATACGCCATGACGTTCACCTCGCCGTCATCGCGGGTGAGGGTGCGCCAGGTGGCGTAGGCGCTGTGGCGCTGCGAGTTGCCGCCCTCGGAGTCGTCCACCGTGCCGAAGCGATTCAGCCGGCCGGCGTTCACCTCGCGCAGGGGAACCTGGCCGCTCGCGTTCCAGCCGCTCCCGTACGAGGTGAGCGCCAGGGACAGCGTGGAGTGGTCGGAGATCCGCCGCGTCACCTTCGTGAAGAGGCTGTAGCGCTCCATCTTCTCCGGGTTGAGGAAGGGGCCGTTGGTGCCGTACACCTGCCCGGCCACCACGGGGCTCCAGCCCTCCATTTCCGGAGCGGCGACGAACATCCCGCGCCAGGTGGAGAAGGAGCCACCGCCCAGCGTCACCTGACTGGACTCGAAGTCACGGCGCGTCACCAGGTTGACCGCGCCCGCGGTGGCGAAGTCCCCGTCCTGCGCGAAGTAGGGACCCTTGCGCACCTCCACGCGCTCGATGAGCTCGGGGATGATCCAGTTGAGGTCCGCGTAGCCCTGGCCGTGCCCGTGGCTCACCATGTTGACGGGCACGCCGTCCACGAAGAGCGCCACGTCCGTGCCGTGGTCCGCGTCGAAACCGCGCAGGAAGTACTGGTTGGCCTTGCCTCCGCCCGCGTGCTGCACGGTGTAGAAGCCGGGCACCACCTGGAGGATGTCCGCCGGGCGCGGGCGCGGGCGCAGCAGGAAGTCCCGGTCCCGCACCGAGGAGGACGAGGCCGCCGTGAAGGGCCTCTTCGCCGTCACCGTCGTACTCATGCCCGAGGGCTCCGACGGCGGCGTGAGGGCGGGGGGCACTGGCTCGGCCACCGGGGGCGGCACGGGTTCGGGCACGAGGCTTGGAGGCGTCGCGGGCTCCACCGGGGTGGAGGGCTCGGCCCGGGGTGCGGTCTCCCCGGGGGGGGTGCTCGAGAGGGTGGGGGAATCCGTTTCGGGGGATTGGGCGAACGACGGAACAGCGGACACAACCGTGGCGATCGCGGCCAGCCGGGCCGCGCGAGAGGACAGCATGGAAGAACGACCTCGATGCGAAGATGAGGAGACGAAGAAGACGGACCGACTCTGGGACGTCGGTGTCTCCTACGGCGCCTGGGGCATCGCGGTCGGACGGAGCGGCTCGCCGGAGCGCGGGCGCTCCTGGCCCAGGTGCCGGGTGCCGGCCTCGAGCCAGATGACCTGCATCCGGGGCAGGGCGATCGAGGGCAGCGCCACCGCCTGGAGGTGCTCGACGCTGCCGACGCCGTGCGTGTGGCCGGCCGGCGTTCCCTCGTCTCCGTGTTTGCCCGAGGGGTCGTGCGAGTGGGGCTGGCTCTCGTCGTGTGGAGCGGGGTGCTCGTGGGAGATCCAACCCCGCGCCGAGGGCCTGGCGGAGGAGGGCTGTGCTTCCCCGTGTCCGTAGACGGCGTGGAGCACCGGCGCGAATGCCAGGCCGTACACGGCCACCAACAGGCCGAGTCTGCCCAGATCGCGACGGTCTTCCCTCTTCAACAAGACGGCGTGCTCCTCACGGATGGACTTGGGACGACCCTCACCCCAGCCCTCTCCCAGAGGGAGAGGGGGCCTACACGGTTCATCCGCGGATGACCAGCTACTTCTCCCGCATGAACTCGCGCAGGTACTGCGAGAGCAGCGCCGGCTTCTCCAGGGAGACCCAGTGGTCGGCATCGGGGATGCGCTTGATGGAGAGGTGCTTCACGAGCTCCTCCAGCCCCTTCTGACCCGATGGCAACAGGTAGGTGTCCTGCTCTCCGTGGATGAAGAGCACGGGGAGGTGCACCTCGAGCTGCTGCGGCTTCAGACCGTCCAACAGGTTGCTGCCACCCTGACCGCCCTGTCCGTCCGGCGGACCGAGCTTCGCCGCCCGGTAGTAGTTGAGACCGCCGGTGATGGCGCCCGGCTGCTTCCAGGCGGCGATCATCTCGGCCTCGTCCTCGGCGGAGATCTGGGCGCCGAGCTGCCGGGCCGCCCCGATCATCGCCTGCCGTCCGAAGGCGTAGTCATCGGCCATGATGGCCTGCTCGGCCTGGGGCGAGCGGAAGAGCAGCATGTACTGGCTGGCCTGCTGCTGGGCGGGGTTCTCGCGCAGATCCCTGTTGAAGAGGGCGGGGTGCGTGATGTTGATGGTGGCGAACCGGCGCACGTACTCGGGGTGGCGCAGCACGAAGCTCCAGCCCACCAGCGCGCCCCAGTCCTGCGAGACGAGGGTGAACTTCTTGAGCTTCAGGTGGTCCGCCAGCGCGCGGATGTCCGCCACCAGGTGCTCGACGTGGTACTGCTCGACCTCGGTCGGCTTGGAGGTCAGGTTGTAGCCCCGCATGTCCGGGGCGATGACCAGGTGGTCCTTGCCCAGCTCCTCGAGCTGCTTCTTCCAGACGCCCCAGTACTCGGGGAAACCATGGAGGAAGAGGATGGGCTCGCCGGCACCGTGCGTCACGTAGTGCATGCGGATGCCGTTGATGTCTGCGTACCGGTGTTCCATGAAGTGCCCCCCTCGGGCCTGTATCGGGTGCGCGGCGAGGATAAAGGGGGGCACTGCGTGTCCGCTAGGTGAAGTGCTGTCGCACCTCGGGAGCGTTGAGCGTGAACAGCATCCACGCGCCCACGGGGACACCCATGCAGCAGGCGGGAGCCAGCGGGAGCATGGCGGTGACGGAGCCCACCACCACCAGGCCCCAGCTGCGCAGGCTGAAGGCGCTCCATGCGCCCCAGATGCTCAACGCCCGGGCGACCACCGCTCCCAGGATGGTGAGGATCAGCGACCACGTCACCGGCTGGGCCTGCTGGACGACGGATGGATCCGCTCCCGTCGGCATCTGGAAGCCGAGCAACATGGCCACGAGCACCCCCACGCAGAAGAGGATGTCGAGCACGCCCACGCACAGCAGCAGGAACGCCGGCGGACGCAGCCTGCGCAGCGCGGGCAGCCGCGGATCTCCCGGCGGGACGTTCAGTCCGGGTCCACTCATGAGCGGGCCCGCAGCGCGCTCACGATCATCCGGGTCGCCGGAGACTTGTTGAGCGTATAGAAGTGGATGCCCGGCACGCCGCGCGACAGCAGCTCCATGCACTGCACCGTGGCGTGTGCCACGCCCAGCTGCACCAGCGCCTCCGGCTGATCCTTCACGCGCTCCAGCTGGAGCGTCAGCCGCATGGGCACCGTCGCCCCGCACATGCGCGTGAAGCGCTGCACCTGCTCGTAGTTGGTGATGGGCATGATGCCCGGGACGATGGGCACGTTGATGCCGATGCGGCGCGCCCGCTCCACGAAGTCGAAGTAGAAGGCGTTGTCGAAGAAGAGCTGGGTGATGACGAAGTCCAGGCCCGCGTCCACCTTGGCCTTCAGGTGCTTCAGGTCCTCGTCACGCGAGCCGGTCTCCACGTGGCCTTCCGGATAGCACGCCCCGCCCAGGCAGAAGTTGAAGTCCTCCTCCCGGATGAAGCGCACCAGCTCGGTGGCGTTGCGCAGGCCTCCGGGCACGGGCTCGAACGTCTTCTGCCCCTGGGGCGGATCTCCCCGCAGCGCCAGCACGTTCTCGATCTTCGCCTGCGCGAGCCGGTGCAGCACCTCGCGCAGCTCGTCGCGCGTGTGGCCCACGCACGTCAGGTGCGCCATGGCCTCGATGCCCGTCTCGCGCTTGATGCGGGTGACGAGCTCCACCGTCTTGTCCCGTGTGCTGCCGCCCGCGCCGTAGGTGACGGACACGAACCCTGGATCCAGGAGCGCCAGGTCCTCCAGCGTCTTCAAGAGGTTGGCCGTGCCTTCATCGGTCTTTGGTGGAAAGAACTCAAATGAGAAGCACGGGTTGGACGGATTCAAACGATTGCGGATCTTCATGACGCGAGCAGTCTAGATCGTCCCAGGTGTATCCCCGAGAGCCTTGATTGAAGGAAGTGCGCGGCTATAGTCCGCGCCGCTTTTACACCCCCTCCCAGGAGAGAACACATGGTTGCCCGGCGTACGCCGCTCAACGAGGCCCACCGCAGGTTGGGCGCCCGCATGGTGGATTTCGTGGGCTGGGACATGCCGGTGCAGTACAGCTCCGTCATCGGCGAGCACGAGGCCGTGCGCACCGCCGTCGGTCTCTTCGATGTGTCTCACATGGGGGAGATCGAGTTCTCCGGTCCCGGTGCCCTCGAGACGGCCAATCGGCTGATCACCAACGACCTCTCCAAGGCCGCGGACGGCCAGGCCCTCTATGCCGGCCTGCTCAATGACCAGGGCGGCTTCGTGGATGACGTGGTGGCGTACCGCTTCTCGCCCGAGCGGATCCTCATCGTCGTCAACGCCTCCAACAAGGACAAGGACTTCGCCTGGATGCAGGCGCGCGCCCAGGGCGTGAAGCCGGTGGATCGCAGCGACGACTTCGCGCAGATCGCCGTGCAGGGCCCCAAGGCCCCCGGCCTGGTGCAGCGGCTCACGCGGGTGGACCTCTCCAAGATTGGCACCTATCGCTTCACCGAGGGCCAGGTCGCTGGCGTGCAGTGCATCATCTCCCGCACCGGCTACACCGGCGAGGACGGCTTCGAGCTGTACTGCGCGCCCGGTGAGGCGGAGAAGCTCTGGGAGGCGCTCCTGAAGGAGGGCCAGCAGGATGGCGTGAAGCCCTGCGGCCTGGGCGCCCGCGACAGCCTCCGCACGGAGATGAAGTTCGCCCTCTACGGCAACGACATCGACGACAACCACACGGCCCTGGAGGCGGGGCTGGGGTGGATCTGCAAGCTCGACAAGCAGGGCGGTTTCATCGGTCAGGACGTGCTGGTGAAGCAGAAGGCCGAGGGCGTGAAGCGCAAGCTGGTGGGCTTCGAGCTGACCGGCTCCGGCATTCCCCGCCATGGCTACCCCATCCTCAAGGACGGGCAGCGGGTGGGCGAGGTGACGAGCGGCACCATGGGCCCCATGGTGAAGAAGCCCATCGGTATCGGCTACGTGCCCACCGGGCTGGCCACCGAGGGCTCGACCTTCGACGTGGAGATCCGCGGCCGTCCGGTGCCCGCCGTCGTGGTGAAGACCCCCTTCTGGAAGAAGTCCTGAGCATTCCCAAGCCCTGAGCATCCCTACCGAGGAGCACGGACATGGCCGGCAACATTCCGCAGAATCTCAAGTACACGAAGGAGCACGAGTGGGCCCGAATCGAGGGCAACCGCGTGGTGGTGGGCGTCACCTCCCATGCCCAGGAGGCCCTGGGTGACGTGGTGTACGTGGAGCTGCCCAAGGTGGGCGCCACACTCACCGCTGGCAAGCAGTTCGGCGTCATCGAGTCCACCAAGGCCGTGTCGGATCTCTTCTCCCCGCTCACCGGCAAGGTGGTGAAGGTGAACGACGCCCTGAAGGACAGCCCCCAGACGATCAACTCGGACCCCTACGGGGCGGGGTGGATCGTCGAGCTCGAGCCCTCGGACACCAAGGAGCTGGCCGGCCTCATGGACGCCAGCGCGTACGAGAACCTGCTGAAGAACTCCTGACGCTTCCGGGTGAGAACAGGCCCGGCCCGGCTGTTATCTCCGGTCCCTTCGTTTCACCCGCACCGCGAGTGCTGATCTATGTCCTTGAACTGGAAATACCAGGAGTCGTTCGCCGACCGGCACATCGGGCCGGATGAGAAGGAACTGCAGGGGATGCTGAAGGCCGTGGGCGTGGGCTCGTTGGACGAGCTCATCGACCAGACGGTGCCCGCTGCCATCCGTTCGAAGGAGCCGCTGAAGATGGCGGCGCCCCAGTCGGAGCACGACGCGCTCGCGGTGCTGGAGACCATCGCGGCGAAGAACCAGCTGTTCCGGTCCTTCATCGGAATGGGCTACTACGACACCCAGACCCCGAACGTCATCCTGCGCAACATCCTGCAGAACCCGGGCTGGTACACCCAGTACACGCCCTACCAGGCGGAGATCGCCCAGGGCCGTCTGGAGGCGCTGCTCAACTACCAGACGATGGTGATGGAGCTCACGGGGATGGAGGTGGCCAACGCCTCCCTGCTCGACGAGGGCACCGCCGCCGCCGAGGCCATGGCCCTGGCGCTGCACACCCAGGGCGAGGGCACCGGAGGCGCCTTCTTCGTCTCCGAGACGTGCCACCCGCAGACGCTCGACGTGGTGCGCACCCGCGCCCATCCGCTGGGCGTTGAAGTCGTGGTGGGCGACCACCGCACGGTGGACCTGAGCGCGAAGAAGTACTTCGGCGGGCTGGTGCAGTACCCGGCCACCGATGGCGTGGTGCACGACTACCGGGCCTTCGGGGAGAAGCTGCACGCGGCCGGGGCGCTCTTCATCGTCGCCACGGATCTGCTGGCGCTCACCATGCTCACCCCGCCGGGTGAGTTCGGCGCGGACGTGGCGGTGGGCAGCGCCCAGCGCTTCGGCGTGCCCATGGGTTACGGCGGTCCGCACGCGGCCTTCTTCGCCACGAAGAACGCCTTCACCCGCGTGATGCCGGGCCGCATCATTGGCGTGTCCTCGGACGCCGAGGGCCGTCCCGCCCTGCGCATGGCGCTGCAGACGCGCGAGCAGCACATCCGCCGCGAGAAGGCCACGAGCAACATCTGCACCGCGCAGGTGCTGCTGGCCATCATGGCCGGCATGTACGCCGTGTACCACGGGCCCAAGGGGCTGAAGTCCATCGCCGAGCGCGTGCACGGGTTGACCGTGCTGCTGGCGCGCGGCCTGACGAAGCTGGGCTACGGCGCCAACTACGAGAACGTCTTCGACACGCTGCGTGTCGAGGCCGCGCCGCCGCACATCCGCGCCATCCTGTCGGCCGCCGAGGCCAAGGGGATGAACTTCCGCCGCATCGACGAGCGCGCCGTGGGGCTGAGCCTCGACGAGGCCACCCGTCCGTCCGACGTGGAGGCCATCCTCTCCGTGTTCGCCGGTGGCAAGCCCCTGGGCTTCACCCTGGAGGAGCTGGGGGCGGAGCTGCGCAGCACCCTGCCCGAGGGCCTGCGGCGCACCACCCCGTTCCTCACGCACCCGGTCTTCAACAGCTACCACTCCGAGACGGAGATGCTGCGGTACATCCGCCGCCTCGAGTCGAGAGACCTGTCGCTCACGCACTCGATGATTCCGCTCGGCTCGTGCACGATGAAGCTCAACGCCACCGCGGAGATGATTCCGGTGACGTGGCCGCAGTTCGGCAAGCTGCATCCGTTCGCGCCCAGCTCGCAGGCGGCGGGCTACCGCGTCCTGTTCGAGCAGCTGGAGCAGATGCTGGCCACCGTGACGGGCTTCTCGGGCGTGTCCCTGCAGCCCAACGCGGGCAGCCAGGGCGAGCTGGCGGGCCTGCTCGTCATCCGCGCCTACCAGCAGCACCGGGGCCAGGGTCACCGCGACGTGTGCCTCATTCCCTCGTCGGCGCACGGCACCAACCCTGCGTCGGCGGTGATGGCGGGCTACAAGGTGGTCGTCGTCAAATGCGACGAGAGCGGCAACATCGACGTGGCGGACCTGCGCGTCCGGGCCGACGAGCACAAGGACAAACTGGCCGCCCTGATGGTGACCTATCCGTCCACGCACGGCGTGTTCGAGGAGGAGATCAAGGAGATCTGCTCCATCGTCCATGAGCGCGGCGGTCAGGTGTACATGGATGGCGCGAACCTCAACGCGCAGGTGGGGCTGACGAAGCCGGCGGAGATCGGCGCGGACGTCTGCCACATCAACCTGCACAAGACGTTCTGCATCCCGCACGGTGGTGGAGGCCCGGGCATGGGTCCCATCTGCGTGGCGAGCCACCTGACGCGCTTCCTGCCGGCGCACCCGGTCATCTCCACGGGGGGCAAGGAGGGCATCGGGGCGATCTCCGCGGCGCCGTGGGGCAGCGCGAGCATCCTGGTCATCTCGTGGATGTACATCGCGATGATGGGGGCGGAGGGGCTGACGAAGGCCACGAAGATGGCGATCCTCAACGCCAACTACATCGCGGAGCGGCTGCAGCCGCACTACCCGGTGCTGTACCGGGGCAAGCGGGGCCGGGTGGCGCACGAGTGCATCGTGGACCTGCGGCACCTGAAGAAGACGGCGGGCATCGAGGTGGAGGACGTGGCCAAGCGGTTGATGGACTACGGCTTCCACGCGCCCACGGTGTCCTTCCCGGTGGCGGGCACGTTGATGATCGAGCCGACGGAGAGCGAGTCGAGGGCGGAGCTGGATCGCCTGTGCGACGCGCTCATCTCCATCCGCGAGGAGATCCGCGAGATCGAGGATGGGAAGGCGCCCAGGGACAACAACGTGCTGAAGAACGCGCCGCACACGGCGCGGGTGATCACGGCGCAGGAGTGGAACCGGCCGTACTCGCGCGAGAAGGCGGCGTTCCCGGCGCAGTGGGTGGTGGACCACAAGTTCTGGCCGGCGGTGGGCCGACTGAACAACGTGTTGGGAGATCGGAAGCTGGTGTGCTCGTGCCCGCCGATCGAGGACTACATGACGCCGGAGCCGTCGAGGGCGGCGTGAAGCACCACCCCCTCACCACGAACAACAACCCCTCTCCCTTCGGGAGAGGGACGGGGTGAGGGTAGAGGAGGACTCGGGTTCGATTCCTCCGTGAGAACCGACAGCAAAGGGCTCGGAGCCGTGTATCGGTTCCGGGCCCTTCGCATTTCAGGCTAAAGGCACACCCGCGCGAGGCCGCCTTTTCTCAGCATCAGATAAAAACAAAGTCGGTCTTTATCCGCGTATCTGTGATTGCGGAGCACAACCGGTGCCAGCACGGTTCAGCACGTACATCCAGGATGAAGAGTTCCGTGGGAGGCTGTCTCAATGAGCTGTTCTCGGCTCTCAAGAGATGTATAAAACCGCTTTTCCGGTGTCTACGGTTTGGTACATTGTCAGTGCAAAAGGGGGCGGCAGTGAACCGGGTCGTACCCGACAGCCGAGGAGAGGGAGACATGAAGCTCAAACGCAACAATCAGAGCCCGCAGTGTCGTGAGCGGAGCCGGAGAGGCGGGAGGCTCTTCGTTGGGCTGGTGGCGCTGGCATCTGGGGGCGCTTGCGGCATCACGGAGTCGCAGGAGCCGTCCAAGGCACGGGAGGTGAGCCACCTCGCGGAGCGCTGTGAGGTTCCGCCGCCCTTCACGGGCCACTTCGAGCCGGAGCTGCAGTGGAAGTGGGAGGGCAGCTCGGTGCTGCCGGCCTTCAAGCAGGTGATGATGCAGCCGGCGGTGGTGGACGTGAACCGGGACGGCACGCCGGACATCGTTTTCAGCACCTTCGACGGCGACTTCTACAACGCCAGAGCCCAGGCCAACGAGAACGCCAACATCAACGGCGTGCTGCGCGCCATCAGCGGCAACAACGGTACCGAGCTGTGGACCGTGAGCGACCCGCAGTACCGGGTGAAGCCGGCCGCCAGCATCACCGCTGGAGACATCGACGGCGACGGCGCGGTGGAGATCTGCGGCATTCCGGAGGACGGCCGCGGAATCATCTGCTTCGAGAACGACGGCAGCTTCAAGTTCCGCTCGGCCCCGGACGCCAACGACTACAACGAGTGGGGAGGCCCCTCGCTGGCGGACCTGGACGGCGACGGCGCGGTGGAGATCCTCGACGGCAACCGCGTCTACAGCAACACGGGCGCGCTGAAGTGGGTGGGCGAGCGGGGGATGGACGGAGCCCTGTACACGGGCCCCATCTCGTTCGCGGCGGACATCGACCAGGACGGAAAGCAGGAGGTGGTCAACGGCCACTCCGTCTACCGGCACGATGGCTCCCTCAAGTGCACCAACCTGCAGATGGAGGGCGGTGGCTACTCGGCGGTGGCCAACTTCGACGGTGACGCGGCCGGAGAGATCGTCGTGACGGGCCGCGAGAAGGTGAGCCTGCTGGACGACGACTGCTCGCTGCTGTGGAGCCGGGACGTCTACTACACGGATCCCGGACAGTCCTTCCCCACCAGCCGCGGCCACGGTGGCGCGGCCAACATCGCGGACTTCGACGGCGACGGGCAGCTGGAGATCGGCCTGGCGGGCGACTGGTTCTACACCGTCTATGGCGCCGATGGCGCCGTGAAGTGGACCCTGCCCATCCAGGAGTACAGCTCCGGCAAGACGACCTCCACCACCTTCGACCTGGATGGCGATGGCAAGCTCGAGGTCATCTACGCCGACGAGCTGTGGCTGCGCATCCTCGACGGCGTGACGGGCACGGTGCGCTGGCAGACGCGCCACAGCTCGGGCACCACGTACGAGTACCCCATCGTGGCGGACGTGGACGCTGACAACGCGGCGGAGATCATCGTGGTGGAGAACAACCACGCGGCGCCTGGGTTCAACGGCATCCGCGTGTACCACGACACCCAGGAGGGCTGGGCCAACACGCGGCGCATCTGGAACCAGCACGCCTACTCGGTGACCAACGTCAACAACGACGGCACCATCCCCGCCCAGCCGGCGACCAACTGGCTCAACCCCAAGCTCAACACCTTCCGCTCCAATACCGCGGGCTTCTTCGGTGAGGGCCCCAGCCCCTACGCCGCCGCGGACCTCGTGGCTTCCGTCGTGTCCTCCGGGTGCGAGAGCGGCACGCTGTCGATCAACGCCCTGGTGCGCAACCAGGGCCAGGCGGAGGTAGCCCCGGGCCTGAAGGTGGCCTTCTACAAGGGCAACCCGGCGTCGGGTGGCACGCGGCTCGCCGTGGTGACCGTCCCCAACGCGCTGCCCGCGGGCGCCAGCGCCAACGTCACCGCCTCCTTCACCTCCACCTTCACGGGCACCGCCGAGGTGTTCGTCGTGGCGGACGATGACGGCACGGGCCAGGGCCGAGACCTCGAGTGCCGCGAGGACAACAACTCCGCCTCGGCGTCGGTGGACCTCACGTGCAAGGCGACCCCGGCCAACCAGCCGCCCGTGGCGGTCTGCCGCGATGTCACCGTCAGCGCGGATGCCACCTGCCAGGGTGGCGCCAGCGTGAACAACGGCAGCTACGACCCGGACAACGGGCCCGCGCCGCTGTCCGTCTCCGAGGCGCCCAACACCTCCTTCGGTCTGGGCAGCCACCCCGTCGTGCTGACGGCCTCCGACGGTGAGGCGAGCGCCCAGTGCGTGGGCACCGTCACCGTGGTGGACACCACGAAGCCCAACGTCCTCTGCCCGGAGTCGAAGGTCCTCCAGACGTGCTCCACGTCCGGAGCCCAGGCCACCTACACGACCTCGGCCAATGACAACTGCGGCCCGGCGCCCGTGACGTGCTCGCACGCCTCCGGCACCACCTTCCCGGTGGGTGACACGACCGTCACCTGCTCCGCGAAGGATGGCTCCGGAAACACCGTCTCCTGCGGCTTCAACGTGAAGGTGGTCGGTGACGCCACGCCGCCGACGCTCAGCTGCCCCACCGCCCCGGTGGTGGTCAACGCATGCTCCGGCAGCTCCAAGGCCACCTTCGAGACCAGCGCCACGGACAACTGCGGCCCGGTGGCCGTCACCTGCTCGCACGCCTCTGGCTCGTCCTTCCCGACGGGTGACACGAACGTCACCTGCTCGGCCCAGGACGCCTTCGGCAACGCGGCCTCGTGCAACTTCGTCGTCCGCGTGACGGGCGCGGATCCCTCCACGCCTCCCACCCCGGGCGCCGACCTGGGTTACGAGCTGTGGTCGCCCAACCACAAGTACGAGTACGCGCCCATCTCCCTCTCCCAGTGCGCCGCGCCCGCGACGGATGCGTGCGGCAACCCGCTGCCGCTGGAGCAGTATGGCCGCATCCTTCGCGTCACCTCGGACGAGGTGGAGGACGCCAACGGCAACGGTGACGGCCGCACCTGCAATGACATGGTCATCGTGAACGACACGTCCGTGCAGCTGCGCTCCGAGCGCGAGGGCACGGGTGACGGCCGCGTCTACACCGTCCACTACGTCGTCACGAGCGGCTCCGGCGTCTCCACGCAGAGCAGCTGCCACGTCTACGTGCCGCACGACCAGTCCGGCCGTGGCGCGGTGGACAGCGGCGTGAAGTTCTGCGTCGGCACTGGATGCCCGGGGAACACCGCGGAGCACAGCCCGCTCTGCAAGTGAGCCGCGAGCAGATTGAAGTTCGGGTGAAGTGAAGGAAGGGCCCGGAACCGCCAGTTGGTTCCGGGCCCTTCGCCTTTTCTCTCTCTTTAAAAGACTTAGAGAGAAACGCGGGTCGGTTCATGTCCGCCCGTCTGTGATTCCAAGACATTGAGAGGAATTCGGGTCGGTCCGTATCCGTGTGCCTGTGATTGCGGCGCACAGACGGTGCCAATGCAGTGCGGCAAATGCATTCACATCGCAGAATTCCTGAGACACGTGTCTGGGTGAAGTGTTATGGCCAACCCTGTCCGGTACTAAACCGCTATTTCGGGATCCACAGGTTGGTACACTGTCAAATCACCGGGGGGCTGCAGTGAACCGGGTCATGCCCGAAAGCCGAGGAGAGGGGAAACATGAAACTCGAGCGTAAAACTCGGAGCCCTCAGAGCCGTCAGTGGGACCAGAGGCGTGGGAGGCTCTTCGTTGCGCTGGTGGCGCTGGCATCTGGGGGCGCTTGCAGCACCGCGGAGTCGAAGAAGCCGTCCAACGCTCAGGAGGTGAGTCACCTCGCGGATCGCTGTGAGGTTCCGCCGCCCTTCACGGGCAACTTCGAGCCGGAACTGCAGTGGAAGTGGGAGGGCAGTGCGGTCCTGCCGGCCTTCAAGCAGGTGATGATGCAGCCGGCGGTGGTGGACGTGAACCGGGACGGCACGCCGGACATCGTCTTCAGCACCTTCGACGGCGACTTCTACAACACCAAGGCGCAGGCCAACGAGAACCCCAACGTCAACGGCGTGCTGCGCGCCATCAGCGGCAACAACGGCACCGAGCTGTGGACCGTGAGCGACCCGCAGTACCGGGTGAAGCCGGCGGCCAGCATCACCGCCGGTGACATCGACGGCGACGGCGCGGTGGAGATCTGTGGCATTCCGGAGGACGGCCGCGGAATCATCTGCTTCGAGAATGACGGCAGCTTCAAGTTCCGCTCGGCCCCGGACGCCAACGACTACAACGAGTGGGGAGGCCCCTCGCTGGCGGACCTGGACGGCGACGGCGCGGTGGAGATCCTCGACGGCAACCGCGTCTACAGCAACACGGGCGCGCTGAAGTGGGTGGGCGAGCGGGGGATGGACGGAGCCCTGTACACGGGCCCCATCTCGTTCGCGGCGGACATCGACCAGGACGGAAAGCAGGAGGTGGTCAACGGCCACTCCGTCTACCGGCACGATGGCTCCCTCAAGTGCACCAACCTGCAGATGGAGGGCGGTGGCTACTCGGCGGTGGCCAACTTCGACGGTGACGCGGCCGGAGAGATCGTCGTGACGGGCCGCGAGAAGGTGAGCCTGCTGGACGACGACTGCTCGCTGCTGTGGAGCCGGGACGTCTACTACACGGATCCCGGACAGTCCTTCCCCACCAGCCGCGGCCACGGTGGCGCGGCCAACATCGCGGACTTCGACGGCGACGGGCAGCTGGAGATCGGCCTGGCGGGCGACTGGTTCTACACCGTCTATGGCGCCGATGGCGCCGTGAAGTGGACCCTGCCCATCCAGGAGTACAGCTCCGGCAAGACGACCTCCACCACCTTCGACCTGGATGGCGATGGCAAGCTCGAGGTCATCTACGCCGACGAGCTGTGGCTGCGCATCCTCGACGGCGTGACGGGCACGGTGCGCTGGCAGACGCGCCACAGCTCGGGCACCACGTACGAGTACCCCATCGTGGCGGACGTGGACGGTGACGACGCGGCGGAGATCATCGTGGTGGAGAACAACCACGGAGCGCCGGGCTTCAACGGCATCCGCGTGTACCACGACAAGCAGGAGGGGTGGGCCAACACGCGGCGCATCTGGAACCAGCACGCCTACTCGGTGACCAACGTCAACAACGACGGCACCATCCCCGCCCAGCCGGCGACCAACTGGCTCAACCCCAAGCTCAATACCTTCCGCTCCAACACCGCGGGCTTCTTCGGTGAGGGCCCCAGCCCCTACGCCGCCGCGGACCTCGTGGCCTCGGACGTGTCGGCCGTGTGCGACAGCGGCTCGCTGCTGCTCAGCGCCCGCGTGCGCAACCAGGGCGAGGCGGCGGTGGCCGCTGGCCTGAAGGTGGCCTTCTACAAGGGCAACCCGGCCTCGGGTGGCACGCTGCTCGCCGTGGGCACCGTCCCCAATGCGCTGCCGGTGGGCGCCAGCTCCCTGGTGACCGTCTCCATCACCTCCAGCGTCACGGGCACCGCCCAGGTGTTCGCCGTGGTGGATGACGACGGCACGGGCAAGGGCCGCGACCTCGAGTGCCGCGAGGACAACAACACCGCCTCGGCCACGGCGGATCTCACGTGCCGGGTGAACCCGGCCAATCAGCCGCCCGTGGCGATCTGCCGCGATGTCACCGTCAGCGCGGATGCCATCTGCCAGGGCCGCGCCACCGTGAACGACGGAAGCTACGACCCGGACAACGGGCCCGCGCCGCTGTCCGTCTCCGAGGCGCCCAACACCTCCTTCGGTCTGGGTAGCCACCCCGTCACCGTGACGGCCTACGACGGTGCGGCGAGCGCCCAGTGCGTGGGCATCGTCACCGTGGTGGACACCACGAAGCCCAACGTCCTCTGCCCGGAGTCGAAGGTGGTCCAGACGTGCTCGCCGTCCGGAGCCCAGGCCACCTACACCGCCTCGGCCAACGACAACTGCGGCCCGGCACCCGTGACGTGCTCGCACGCCTCCGGCACTACCTTCCCGGTGGGTGACACGGCCGTCACCTGCTCCGCGAAGGATGGTTCCGGCAACGCCGCCTCCTGCGGCTTCAAGGTGAAGGTGGTCGGCGACACCACGCCTCCGTCCATCCTCTGCCCGTCCGCTCCGGTGGTGGTCAACACGTGCTCCTCGAGTGGCAATGCCACCTTCTCGGTCAAGGCCACCGATAACTGCGGTGCGGTGCCCGTCACCTGCTCGCGCGCCTCTGGCTCCTCCTTCCCGGTGGGTGACACGACCGTCACCTGCTCGACGAAGGATGCCTTCAACAACACCGCTTCGTGCAGCTTCGTCGTCCGGGTGAACCGCGGCACCGCCAACGGTGGTTCCTGCGGCGGTAACGGTGGTGGCTGCGGTGGCCACGGTGGCGGCGGCCACGGTGGTGGTGGCCACGGTGGTGGTGGCCACGGTGGTGGCTGCGGTGGCCATGGTGGTGGTGGCCACGGTGGTGGCTGCGGTGGCCACGGTGGCGGCGGCCACGGTGGTGGTGGCCACGGTGGTGGCTGCGGTGGCCATGGTGGTGGTGGCCATGGTGGCGGCGGTCATGGCAATGGCTGCGACCACGGTCACGGCAACGGCGGTCACGGTAATGGCTGCGACCACGGTCACGGCAACGGCGGTCACGGTGATGACTGCGACCACGGCCACGGCAACGGCGGCCACGGCGATGACTGCGATCACGGCCACGGCAACGGCAATGGTGGCGGCCACGGTGATGACTGCGACCACGGTCACGGCAACGGCGGCCACGGCGATGACTGCGACCACGGCCACGGCAACGGCGGCCACGGCGATGACTGTGACGACGACCACGGCCATGGCAATGGTGGCGGCCACGGCGATGACTGCGACGACGACCATGGACACGGCAACGGCGGCCATGGCAATGGTGGCGGTCACGGCGATGACTGTGACGAGGACCACGACCACGGTGGTGGCCACGGCAACGGCGGCCATGGCAATGGTGGCGGTCACGGCGATGACTGTGACGAGGACCACGACCACGGTGGCGGTCACGGTCACGACTAGTCCGCGTCAGTTGAACGTGGGTGTACGGTTCGGGTGAAGTGGCAGTTCGGGTGAAGTAGGAGGAGGGCCCGGAACCGATGGGAGGTTCCGGGCCCTTCGCCTTTTCCGTCCCCACTACGGCACGGGGGGCACGCGCTCGCCGAGCTTCTCCCGGCGGACGAGCAGCAGCTCCCTCACGATGATCTGCGCGGCGGCCACGAGCGGTACCGCGAGCACGGCGCCGATGATGCCGGCCAGCTCGGCGAAGAAGACCACCGCGAACAGGGTGAGCAGCGGGTCGACGTGCACCGTGCGCCGGAAGACGAGAGGCGCCAGCACGTTGCCTTCGAGCTGCCCGTACAGGATGAAATAGATGAACGTCGCCATCGCCTTCCACAGCCCGCCCGTGGCGAGCGTCAGCAGGGTGATGGCGCCGCCGGCCATGATGGGCCCCGCGTAGGGGATCATGCTGGAGAAGCCGCTCATGATGCCCAGGGGCAGGAAGTAGGGCATTCCGATGATGGCCAGGAAGGTGGTGGTGAGGGTGGCGTTGATGGAGCAGATGAGGGAGAGCCCCCCCAGGTAACCCCCGGTCGCGGTGTACACCTTGCCCAGCACGCGCTCGTACCGCGCGCGGCGCTCGGGGAGGGCCTGGGAGAGCATGCGCCGCACCAGCCCCGGCCCGAAGACGAGCATGAACACCACCAGGAAGCCGACCGTGACCGCCGCGCCCGCCAGGCTGAAGGCGCCGGTGACGGCGTGCAGCAGGGGCGGCAGCGCGCCCGAGGCCAGCTCAGAGGGGCTCCGATCCTGCCGCCGCAGTTGTTGCAGGATGTGGAAATGCGCGTCGAGCCACCGGAAGAAGCGCGAGGCTCGGAACTCGGCGACGAGCCCCGGCGCCTGTTCCACCAGCGCCTGGACCTGGGTGAGGGCGGACGGAATCACCCACAGGGCCACCGTCACCAGGGCGAACAGCAGCACGGAGAGCACGAGCGTGATGGCGGGGCCCCGCTTCATGCGGAGCCGCATCAGCAGGACCACCAGGTGGTTCAGCGCGACCGCGATGAGCGCGGCGAGGCCCGTCAGGATCAGGGCCACTTCCGCCTTCACGATCAGCACGGCGAGCGTCACCACCGCCAGCACGGCGAAGCACACGGTGAACGTCGTCTTGAGCGTCACCTGGGACGGGGACCCCATCGACGAATTGATGCCAGCCACCGATGCCCCCGTTCTTCCGAGCCACCGTCTTCCTCCACGGTGCTTCGTGCTCCGTGCGGCCGCAAACACCCCAGGCCCGCCCGCCAGGGCTCCTGCCGTCCGGCCCTAACCGAGCCGACTTCCGCCCGCTTCCTGGCTCACTTCGACTCCTGGGCCGGGAGGTAGGGCATCTCCAGCGTGAAGGTGGCGCCGCGGCCCGGTCCTTCACTGTGGACGTGCAGTGTGCCGCCCAGCTCCTGGGCCGCCAGCGCGCTGGAGTGCAGGCCGAAGCCGTGTCCCTCCTCCCGGGTGGTGAAGCCGTACTGGAAGATGCGGGTGAGCATCTCTGGCGCGATGCCCATGCCGTTGTCGTGAATCTCGATGCGGACACGCTCGTCGGGGGTGCGCTCCAGCTTGAGGACGAGGCGCCGCTCGCTCACGGGCACGTCATCCATGGCGTACTTGGCGTTGCTGACCAGGTTGACCAGGATCATCAGCGTCTTGTGCTTGTCGGTGAGCACGTGTGGCAGCGAGGCCAGGTGCCGCTCCACCGTCACCTGATGGCGGGTGAGCCCGGCCGCGTTGATGCGCAGCGCGTCCTCCACCAGATCCGACAGGAGGACCGGCTCATGCACCCGGGGCGTCCGGGCATAGTTCTGCTGCACCTTGACGATGTCGCCGATGTGCTCGGTGTACCGGCCCACGTCGTTGAGCAGCGAGACGATCTCCTGCCGGTCATCCAGCAGGTTCTGTCCCAGCTTGCTCAGGAAGGGCATCAGATGGCGTCCCCGCTCATCCTGCGCGAGGAAGGTCGCGAGGTCCGGTTGCCGCTCCTGGAGCATGTTCGCCACCCGGCCCACGTGTTCGAGCCGCATCCCGGTCACCCGCTCCTTGGCGACCTGCGCCGAGGTGTAGACGCTGTTGAGCACGTTGCCCACGTTGTGCAGCACGTTGGTGGCGATCTCCGCCATGCCCGCCTGCCGAGCCGTCTTCACGAGCTGCTGGTGGACGTCCTTCAGCTCGCGGGTGCGCTCCTCGACGCGCTGTTCCAGTCCTTCATTGGCCTGTCGCAGTTCCTCCTCGCGCTGCTGGACCCGATCGGCCATCTGCCGGAAGGCGCGTGCCAGTTGACCCAGCTCGTCGCCGCGTTCGGTGTTCAGCCCGACCTGGAAGTCTCCGGCCGCCACCCTGTCGGTGGCCTGGGTGAAGGCGAGCAGCGGACGGGTGATCTGCTGTGTCAGGACCCAGGCGACGATGACCAGCTCCAGCAGCAGGGACAACAGGCCGAGCAGCATCACGTAGCGCGCCGCATGGAGGGCGGGCCGCGACATGGCGCTCTCGGGGAGCACCGTGGCGAAGAACCAGTTGGGGCCTCGCAGTCGTGTCACGCCGAGGTACTCGCCATACTCCGAGAGCTCCACCACCCGCTGTTCGGGCCGATGCTTCTTCGCCCGCTCGACGATGGTTCCCAGATGTTTCGTCCGCTCCTCGGAGATGGACTTCGAGGCGTCTTCCAGATTCATGTCGGGATGGGCAATGGGCCTGCCATCCTCGCGGAAGATGACGTTGTACGCCTCCGGCAGGTGGTCGCTGGTGGTGCGTGCCATCAACTCCTCGAGGAGGACGTCGTGGCTGATGGACGCGGCATGGCGGCCCTCCATGTCCAGCGGAGTGGTGGCCGTGGCCATCCATTTGTCGCTGACGTCCTCCTTGTAGACGCCGGACCAGGCCGTCTGCCTCCGCGTGTTGTTCTCGGGCCGGCTGGTCTGGAAGTACTCCATCGTGGTGGCCGAGAAGAGGGGATCGGCGTCCTGGCACCAGGTGGGTCGCTCGGGCCAGTAGACGCCAATCACCCCGTCCGGAAACGTGATGAAGGTGTTCGTGAAGCGCGTATGGAAGGCGGGCCCATACTGGAGGAGCACGTCGTAGGCGGCCAGGAGCCGGCGGCGCAGGTCCATGTCGACGGTGACGCCCCGGGGAACCAGGACACCTGGCATCTTCGTGCCGTCGAAGACATCGGGGCGGTTGCGGATCGCGCCGTCGGACATCCGCACGAAGAGGCTGTCGAAGCGGGCGCTCACGTCCTCCTTCTGGAAGGACTGGAGCCTTTCCTCCAGGGCCTTCTTGAAGACGGTGTGATTGTCCTCCGCGAGCAGGAAGATGGCCTCCTCCCGCTGACCGCGCTCCGTCACATGCTGCTCCAACTGCGCCAACGACTCGGTGCGCAGGGTCTGGTGCATGTGGAGGTAGCTGAAGATGGTGGAGAGGGTGATCACGACCGCGATGCGAGCGCCCATCTTGATGAGCGTCGAACGGGCCAGGGGAGCTTGCAGGCGGGGGGATGGGGGCATGGGTTGCGTGTGCCGCAAGGGACACGACTCCCTGGAGGGAAATTCCTCGCGGAAGCAGGCGAGGAGGTGCCTGTCACGAAGGTTCCCGCGGCTCGCGGCGCGGGGAGGCCCCACTCGCTCCGTTGGTCCCCCGGCGGGAGGCGCGAGGGCCGCCCGCACTCCGGCTCCCCGCAGGGATGGGCCCAGGTACGTCTCAGTTGTCGCCGAACATCAACTGTCGGACGACGGGCACGGGCGGGTAGCCGTAGGACACGACGGCGTCATGGAAGCGCTGAAGGGTGAAGTCCTTGCCCCAGCGCGCCCTGGCCTCCTCGCGCAGCTCCAGGAGCATCTTCTTGCCCAGTGCGTACACCAGGTAGGTGGGATCGCTCGTGCCACGGCGTGCCTCGCGCTCGGCGTTGGTGCGCGTCATGTAGGCCTGCTCCTCGAAGAAGCGCACCGCCTGCTCGTACGTCATGCCGCGCGTGTGCAGCGACAGGCCCACCTGGTAGCGCGCCAGCCGCTGCAGGTAGAGCGCCAGCTGGTTCAGCTTCAGCTTGTCCGCCTTCAGCCCCGTGCCGCCGTAGCCGGTCTCCAGCATCATCTGCTCGGTGTACAGGCCCCAGCCCTCGCTGAAGGAGCCGCTGCCCATCAGCCGGCGCACCTTCGAGTCCACCCGGTTCGTCCACAGGAACTGCACGTAGTGGCCCGGGTAGGCCTCGTGGATGGACACGAGCTCCAGCGCCTGGTGGTTGTAGAAGCTCATGTGCTGCTCGGTCTGCTCGGCGCTCCAGGTCGGGTCCGGCGGCGTCACGTAGTAGTAGGCCTCGGTGGCGCGCGTCTCGTACGGGCCTGGGGTGCTCATGCTGGCGAAGGAGAGCGCCCGGTTGAAGCTCGGCGTCTCCGCCACCAGGGCCCGCACCTCGCTCGGGATGGTGATGATGTGGTGGTCCACCAGGTACTGGCGGATGCTCTCCAGCATCGCCCGCGTGGTGGGCACCAGCTCCGCCGGCGTGGGGTGCTCCTTGCCCAGCTCCCGGTACACGTCCATGGGCGCCTTCGTGGCGTCGATCCGGCGCGCCACCTCGCGGAACTCGTCCTGCGTGCGCTTGAGCTCCGTGCTGCCCCACGCCAGCAGGCTGTCGATGTCCTCGGTGACGCCCTCCTCGTACTCCAGCTTCCGGCGGTAGATGGACTCGCCGATGGCGAAGTCACCGTTGGAGCGCGGCAGCAGATCCTGCTTCAGGAAGCGCACGTAGTCCTCCAGGGCCGCCAGCACCTTCGCCTGCTCCTGCTTGAAGGCCGCCTGCAGGGCCTCGTCCTTCACCGGCGCGAAGGCCTGGGGCAGCGTCTCCACGAAGAGCGAGCGCGTCCCAGCCGCCTGCTGCAGGGCGATCTCCGTCCAGATCCGCGGCGGGTTCTTCAGCGTCGCCTTGCCCGTGGCGAACACCTCGGGCACCCGCGCCATGCGCGCCACCGCCGAGCGCATCCGCTGCTCGATGGGCGCGAAGTCCCGGTTGATGAGCTGGTAGACGGAGCCGGAGGCGAGGCTCAGGTAGGTGTTCGGGTTGCGCTCCCAGCCACGCACCTCCTCGAGCTCCAGGATGCGGGCCTTCAGGTTGGATTGGAAGATGTCGTAGTCGGCCCGGTCCAGCGGGGGCAGCGCCGAGCGGTCCACCTGCTGGGGCAGGGCGGCGAGCTCCGTCTTCAGGAAGGCGAGCCAGTCCAGCTGCTCCTTTGGGGTGAAGCCAGCCAGCTGGTCATCGTAGGTGTGCAGCCCCCGGGCCGTGGCGGCCATGGGGAAGCGGCGGAACTGTTCCTCGAAGTGCGCGTCGACGAGGCGACGCAGGGATTGCTGGGCGGGGGACAGCGAGGGGGCCTCCGCCTGGGCGGCGGGGCGCGTGGTGGCACAGGCGGACAGCAGGACGAGCAGCGCGGCGATGAGCGCGCGAGGGGACGACACGTGCAATCAACACCTCCGGTGGGTGCTGGAGCCTCGCCCACCGGAGTCCCCGCCACAACCCGCGAGTGGAAGGTCATGGCGGCGTGGTTCAGCAGTGCGCCACGGTCCTCGTGGTGGTGAAGAGGAGCACGGGGCGGAAGAGCTCATCGAGCTCGTCGTGTGCGGCGGCGTTGCGTCGTGCCTGTTCCGCGGCGTTGCGGAGGACCCTCCTTCCCGAGAGAAGAAGGCGCGCTCCCAGGAACGCGAAGGTGGTGACGAAGATGGCGGTCTCGAAGCTCATGGTTTCCAGCCCTCCCTTTCAGGGTTCATAGGGTCAGGGTCCTGAAACAGGCTTTGTGACCGGAAGCTGGGGCCGCTGGTGGAGCGGGCGGGCAGGGGAGCCCGAAGGCTCAGGGAGAGGGCTCCACGTGCACCACCACGTCCACCACCTCGGGGAACTCCGCCTGAAGACGGCTCTCCACGGCGTCGGCCAGCGCGTGGGCCTTCGCCGTGGTGAGCTGCGGATCCACTTCGATCTTCAGGTCCACGTACACCGTCCCCTCCATGCCCCGGCTGCGCACGTCGTGACACGAGCGCACGCCCGGGACCTGGAGGGTCAGGTTCATCACCTTCTGCGGATCCAACCGCGCCGTGTCCGAGAGGATGCCCACCGCCTGCTTGACGATGCCCCACGCCACCCGGGCCACCACCGCCAGCACCGCCAGCGTGACGATGCCGTCCGCCTTCGGGTAGCCCAGCCACACCAGCCCGATAGACACCAGCACCGCCAGGCTCACGCCCACGTCCGACAGCGTGTGCCGCGCGTCCGCCAGCAGCAGCGGGCTCTTGAGCTTCTCGCCCTGGCGGCGCTCGATGCTCGTGACGGCCAGGTTGACGAGCAGCGTGCCTCCCATCACCCCGGCCATGAGCGGGGTCACCTGGGGGTGCCGGTCATGCAGCAGCGAGTCGAACGCCATGCGCCCCAGCTCCAGCATGGCGATGCCGATCATCGCCCCGATGCCCAGGGAGGCGAGGGCCTCGAACTTGCCGTGGCCATAGGGGTGGTCCTCGTCCGCCGGCCGGGAGGCCACCGACATGGCCACCAGCCCGAGCACGTTGGAGCCTCCGTCGATGAAGGAGTGCACGCCGTCCGCGGTCACGGCGGCCGAGTCGCTCAACAGCCCGAAGACGAGCTTGGCCAGCGCCACGGCCCAGTTGGCCACGAGGATGGAGGCGAGAACGACGCGTATCTTGCGGTTGCGCTCGAGCAGGGGGGCGTCCACGCGGCGCACCCTAATGCGTCAGTTGGGCTGCCGGAAGAGGCGCATCCGCGGGCCGCCGCCCATCTCCATGAAGAATCCGAACGAGAAGCGCACCTTGGAGTCGTTCTCCAGCAGGCCGGGCGGCGGATTGGGGAAGGGCTGGGCCCGCTTGAAGGACTCGATGGCCTCCAGGTCCAGGAAGTCCAGCCCGCTGCTCTTCTCGATGGTGATGTCCGCCACCTGTCCGCGCTCGTCCAGGGTGACGCTGAGCAGCGTGTAGCGATCCTTGCCGCTGTAGGTCTGGCCGGTGGGATCCCTCCGCACCAGCGCCGCGTTCGGGTTCCACTGCGTGCCCACGCTCTGCTTCACCCGGTTGAAGAAGCTGGCGTACTTCCACTCGCGGGTGTTGAGGAAGGTGCCCTCGCCCTCGTCCACGTCCTTGAGGTGATCATTGGGCGCCCCGCCGATGATCTGATCCATCACCGCCTGCGAGGGCATCAGCTTCGCGATGCCCGGGGAGCCCGCGCGGCCCTCGGAGCCGTCCTCGCCCTCGCCCGAGCCCATCTGGATGCGCATCCGCTTGGAGTTGCCGACCACCTCGTCGCTCTCGTTGCGGTTGGCCACGTCCATGCCGGGGCCCGGCGCGTTGGGATCCTGCTTGAGGGCGATCTCCTGCTTGCGCCTGGCATCGGGCAGCTCGAAGGCGGGCTTCTGGCCGCCCTTGTTCATCGGCTTGTCATCCGCGCCCAGGCCGTTGTTGCCCGCTACCTGGCCGCTCTCCTCGCTCACGCCCGAGCCCTCGCGCGCGCTGCGCGCCGTCGTCCGCGGCATGGCGTTGCGGTAGTGGGCCGTCTGCTCCTTCGCGCGCGTCTCCTTCTCCACCTTGTTGTGGGTCTCGGCGAGGTGCTTGGCGTCCGGGGCCTCCTGCTGGTTGCCGGGGGCCACGTCCACCACCTGCCCGTCCGGGCGCTTCTCCGGCTCCTTCTTCTTCTCCACCGGCTTGTTGGAGGGGGGAGCGTTGAGATTCGGAATCTGCTGCCCGCGGTTCTTCGCCCAGTCCTGGGCGCTCAGCGGCCGGATGGCCACGGCGCTCGCCGGCTTGGCGGGGCGGGGAGGAGCCGGCTGGAGGACGGAGAAGAGGATCAGGAGGCCGACGAGGGCGCCCTGGACCAGCAGGGCGAGCAGGAAGGCAATGAGGTAGCGGACGGGGTGATTCCGTCTGCGCCTGCGCCTGAACCCCTGCTCTGGAACCGAAGGACCTGTCGACACGCGTGCTGATGATAACCCCCGAGCGTGCTCGCTACTCCCGAGTCGTTTTCGAGGTGACATCCCGGATGGGAACCCGTGTGAATCCCCTCTCCCCCTGGGAGAGGGTCAGGGTGAGGGTAATCCTTTTCCGTGCCCTCATGAAGCGTCGACCCTCACCCCCGTCCCCTCTCCCAGAGGGGGAGAGGGGGGAATCCATCAATAGATGGGAGCGACCTCGGCACCGTTGAAGTAGAAACGGAGGATGTCCCTGTAGCGCTGCCCGGCCTCGGCCCGGCCGATGGCGCCCGTCTGGCACATGCCCACCCCGTGGCCCCAGCCGCCGCCCCGGAAGCGCCAGCCGGTGAGGTGGCCCTCGGCGTCCCGCTCCTCCTCCACCAGGGCCATGGCGCTGTTGAGCATCCCGAAGAGGCGGCGGATGTTCAGCTCGCCGCGAACCTGGGTGACCCCGCGCTCGCCCGCCAGGGTGAGGGTGCGTGCCCGGCCGGACACTCCCCGCTCCCCCAGGCTCAGCGCGTGTACCGGGCCGATGCCCAGGTGCGCGGTGAGCGCGTTGACCTGCTCCACGCTGAAGCGCTTCTCCCAGCGGTACTTGCTGGGCTGGGCGAAGGTGGAGAGCCGGCAGGCGGTGGGCAGCTCCGCGCGCAGGTACTCGGCCAGCGAGTCGGGGGTGGGAAGCCCCTCGGTGGGGCCCAGCACGTCCGGTCTGCCGCGCAGGCTCGGGTTGGGCGGGCCTCCCCAGACGACGTCGTTGTCCTCCGTGTGGCCGCCACACACGGCGCTGTACACCGAGTCCACCAGTCGCCCGTCCGCGGAGAAGAGTCCCTCGCCGCGCGTGGCCTCCACGGCCGCGCTCGTGCTGGCCGCCTCGCCCGAGCGGCCCTTGTACACCGCGCAGTGCTGCT
The DNA here is from genome assembly GCF_016887565.1 of Archangium violaceum. NCBI lineage: Bacteria > Pseudomonadati > Myxococcota > Myxococcia > Myxococcales > Archangiaceae > Archangium > Archangium violaceum. The sequence goes on along the minus strand of NZ_CP069396.1, from coordinate 8,127,390 downwards.
CGGAGCACAGCAGGAAGGGGTCCGCCAGGTGCTTGATGCCCACCTTCGCCAGCACCTCGCCGCGCGCCGTCACCGCCTGCGCCTTCAGCGCCTCCGGGTGCGCGCGGGCGTAGATCTCCGAGGGCACCAGCCCCTTCAGCAGCTCCTCCAGCTTCACCAGGTTCACCACCGCCAGCGTCCCGTGGCGATCCACGACGATCTGCAGCGTGCCCCGGAAGCTCCGGTCCTCGAAGCCGTGGTTGTCGTAGCCGACGTCGTGCTCCACCTGCCGCACGTCGAAGCCGGCGTCGTCCAGCGTCTCCGCGTACACGGTGTCCTGGGCCAGCCCCATCACATTGCCCGTGTCGTCCCGCACCTCGAGGATGGCGCGTGAGGGGGTACGGACCTCCTCGAAGAGGGTGGTGCGCACGCCGAACTGCCGCAGCAGCTCCGCCTGGCGCTCGGGGGCCTGTTTCGGGGTGAGCTCCTCGTCCAGCAACAGCAGGTAGCGCCGGTTGTCGATGACCTTTCCGGCGATGCCGTAGAGCGCACCGAGCACGTGCACGCGCACCGCCAGGCCCCGGGCCTGCCACTGCGACTGCGCCTCCGACAGTCCCGCCTTGTCCCGGAAGGGCAGCTCCGCGAGCTGGATGCGCGCGGACAGCACCGCGGGCGTGCCGTCCGTCTCGCGCACCGTCCACAGCGAGCCGGCGGGGGCCTCCAGCATCCGCTCCACCTCTCCGCCGAAGCGCAGCCGCATGCGCCCCTTCGGAGAGAAGCGCACCTCATGGCGGCCCTGCATCAACCCGATGGGCACCTGCGGATCCCCGCCCCGGAAGTCGAGGCGCTTGAGGCTGCCGGGAGTGGGCAGCGCATCGGGAGGAGGCGTGGCCTCGGGGCGCGGAGCCGGAGGCTCGCCCGTGGCGGCGGGGCTCGCGACGGAGGGCGCGGGAGTGGGGACCTCGGACCGGAGGGGCTCCCTGGCCGCGGAAGGCGCGGGCCGTGGTGGAGCGGCGCAGGTGACGAGGAGGAGCGCGAGGAGCGGTGGACCGGCCTTGAGCAAAGCCCCCCGACGCTACCCGTGGATGGCGCCGCCCGCCACCTCCTGGCAGGAGTCCAGGCGGGCAAGGGGCGGGGGTGGCGAATACGGGCGGCCCTGGCGGGGGTTCCCCCTGCTCATGAGAATCCAAGGAGGCAAGATGAGGAAGACTCCAGCGGCCCTTCTGGCCGCTTGCTCGCTGACCCTGGGCCTCTGGGCCTGTGGTGGTGCCGGTTCCCCGGAGGGGGACGGACAGCCGGGCACGCAGGACAATGCTCCGCGCCTCGATTCGCCCGCGTCCTCCAACAAGGAGCCGGGTGACCCGACCCCCATCGGCGCGCAGCCCGTGGCGAACACGCCCGTGGAGGACCTGCCCTCGCACGAGGGCCACTCGCCCATCGCCGAGCCGTCGCCACAGCCGGGGCTGGTCAAATCCGAGCCCGCGCCCGCTCCGTCCCGCTTCACGCGGGAGTGGGTGGTGAGCCCCTCCGGCAACGACACCGGAGACGGGAGCGCGGCCCAGCCGTTCCGCTCCATCGCCAAGGCCATCTCCATGGCCGGTCCGGGCGAGGGCATCCGCGTGCTCGCGGGCACCTACGCCGAGCGCGTCGTGCTCGGAGACAACGCCAAGGCCGGCTCGGAAGGCGCACCCATCACCCTACAGGGCGAGGGCAAGCCGCGGATCGTCCCGGGTCCGGGTTCTGGCGCGCTCATCCAGTTCCGGCGGCCGCACTGGGTGGTGGATGGCTTCGAGGTCGATGTGCAGCGGCAGCCGTTCTACGCGGTGACCTTCCAGGGCAACGTGAAGGGCTCGGTGCTGGCCAACTCGGAACTGCACCACGGTGCCCTTGGCGCGGCCGTCACCACGTTCGACAGCGCGACCGGGGCGACGGTCGAGAACAATCACATCCACGACTTCGTGAAGAACTCGGGCAACCAGGACTCGCACGGCGTCGTGTTGCAGCCCACCTCGCGCGACATCACGGTGCGCAACAACGACATCCACGACAACTCGGGTGACTCGGTGCAGTGCCTGGGCCCCGAGGGCTTCAGCTCGCTGCCGCCCGCGGACGGGCTGCTCGTCGAGAACAACCACTTCTACGCCAACCGCGAGAACGCGGTGGACATCAAGACGTGCCACAACATCACCATCCGCAACAACAAGATGCACGGCTTCAAGCCGAGCTCCACGGCGAAGGGTGACGCGGTGGTGGTCCACTACTCCGCGCGCAACGTGACGATTGAAGACAATGAGATCTACGACTCGGGGAAGGGCATCTCGGTGGGAGGAAACCACGAGGGTCCCGTGCCGAGCGGCGTGGTGGTGAGGCGCAACCGCGTCCACGACATCACCAAGGCGGGTGGTGGAGAGGGGACGGGCATCCGCTTCGAGAACTCCGAGGGCGCGGTGCTGGTGAACAACACGGTGACGCGCGTGGCGGGTGCGGCGATCATCATCGGCCATGGCACCGGTGGCGCGACGAGCAACCTCACGTTGAAGAACAACCTGGTCTCGGAGTCGCCGGTGGCGGTGGACCTGGGTGGTCAGTGCCCGGGGCTGAAGGCGGGGAACAACCTGTTCCCCTCGAGTGCGCAGTTCAAGCGCGGCGGTGCGCCGGTGGACCTGGTGGGCTTCCAGCAGGCCGCGGGAGACAGCACCTCCAGCGCGGGTGATGCGGGTGCGGCTCCGCCGACCTTCGGGCCGAGCTCGGCCGCGGTGGACCGGGGTGGGGACGTGGGCCTGCCCTACTGCGGTGGTGCCCCCGACATCGGAGCGGTGGAGACCGGCTGCTGAGCCGAGGTCCAGCAGGTGTCTTGGATTGCGCATGCGCCCTCTCCCTGCTGGGAGAGGGCGGGGGGGAGGGTCGTCGCCCGCGGCCCTCGTCCCTCAATTCCTCTCATGGTGAACAGAGGAAGAATGCCCCATGCCACGGGGCGGAGGGCATTTCGCCCCATTCACAGACTGAAACACGCGCTCGGGAATAAAGTGCTGGCTCGAAGCGCCCGAGGGAGAAGGTGTCTGGCCGCTGGGAGGAGAAGCGGCTCCGAGCAAGAGGTGCCGCCATGGCGCGGCCCATGCACAGGGGATGCTCCCGAACGATGCACTGGGTATGGAGCCCGGTTCGAAAGGAGCCACCGTGTCTTCTCCCTTCTCCTCTCGCCTCGCCGCGCGCGGAGTGCTGTTTCCCCTGATGGTGCTGGCCGCCTGTGGCCAGGCCATCGGTTCGACTGCCTTCCCATCCCCTCCTGCGCGGACGACGAGCGCGTCCCAGGAGACCCCCGCCATCCCGTCCGTCTCGGTTCCCACGCCCGGCTCACTCGCTCCGCTGGTGGAGTCGGTGAAGGGGGCCGTCGTGAACGTCGAGGTGCAGGCGCGCGAGCCCGTCGCCGCCCGGGGCCAACTCCGCCTGCCTCCGGGGTGGGCCGAGCAGTTCGGTCTGCCGGAACTACCCCAGGGCAATGCGCGAGGCCCCGTCCAGCAGGGCCTGGGCTCGGGTTTCATCATCGACGCCAAGGGGCTCGTGCTCACCAACAACCACGTGGTGGAGAACGCGGAGCGGGTGCGCGTGAAGCTCGACGATGGGCGGGCCTTCGATGCCAGGGTGCTCGGGAGGGATCCGCTCACGGATGTGGCGGTGCTGCAACTGGAGGACGCGCCCGGGGAGCTGCCCTTCGTCAAGCTGGGGGACTCGGACGCGATGCGCGTGGGCGACTTCGTCCTCGCCATTGGCAATCCCTTCGGCCTCGCGTCCAGCGTGAGCTCGGGGATCGTCTCGGCCCGTGCCCGGGACATCCACGCGGGACCCTATGACGAATTCCTCCAGACGGATGCCGCCATCAATCCGGGCAACTCGGGCGGCCCGCTCTTCAACTTGAAGGGCGAGGTCATCGGCATGAACACGGCCATTGTCCGGGAGGCCACGGGCATCGGGTTCGCCGTGCCGAGCAACCTCATCCACACGCTGCTGCCCCGGCTGGAGAAGGAGGGCGCCGTGCGCCGAGGCTGGCTGGGCCTGGCGGCGCAGGATCTCACGCCGGATCTGGCTCGCGCGCTGGGGCTCAACGTCGAAAAGGGCGCCGTCATCGCCGACCTCAATCCCGGAGGCCCCGGCGCCAGGGCGGGGCTCCAGGACAACGACGTCATCACCCAGGTGGACGACACGCCCATCGTGTCGGCGGGCAATCTCACACGGGCCGTGGGCCTGATGCGGCCCGACACCCAGGTCGACGTCCACGTGTTGCGAGAGGGCAAGCCCCGGGAGCTGAAGGTGACGCTCGGCACGCGGCCCGCGCAGCGGGGAGAGCCCGCGGTGCCCACCCGCGAGGAGGACAGCGCGCCCGCGAAGGGGCGTCTGGGAATGAGGCTGGCGGATGACCCCGAGGGCCAGGGCGTGCGCGTGGTGCAGGTGGAGCCGGGCAGCCCGGCGGACCGGGCGGAGTTGCCTCCGGGCACGCTGCTGATCCAGGTGGGCGAGCAGAAGGTCGCCAGCGCGCGTGAGGCGGCCGAGGCGCTGCGCTCGGCGAAGCCCGGCAGCATGCTCCTCTTGCGCATCCAGCCGCCGGGCTCGGACGTCCCGCTGTTGCGCGCCCTGCCCGTGCCGTCCTGAGTCGGGGGCAGGCGCTGACACGCTCCTCCTCCCGCGGCCGGGCGGGCGGAGGAGATTCCGGAGCCAGGGGCAGCGGGCTGGCAGGCGCGTGCTACCAGCCCGAGGGGACGTCCCTATCTTCCGAGGCAGGAGGCCCCCATGGACTTGAAGAACATCGCCTGGTTCGCGCTCGTGCTGTTCGCCGTCTGGGTTGTCGCGGGCCTGATCTTCAAGGCCGCTGGGGCGGCCATCCACCTGCTGCTCCTCGCGGCGGTCGTGCTGGGCATCATCAGCCTCGTCTCGCGCGTCCGCCGGCCCGGCCGCTCCGTGTAGCAACCCGCCGATGCCCGAGCGGCTACAAAAAGTGAAGCGGATCCTCGTCGCGGTGCTCCCCCTCATCCTCCTGGGGATGGCGGGCTATGTGCTGCACCGAGAGCTGTCGCACTTCCCGCGCGGCGAGGTAGCGGTGGGGCTCGCGTCCATTTCCGCCCACCGCATCCTGCTGGCGCTGGCCGTCACGGTGCTGAACTACTTCGCCCTCACGCTGTACGACGTGCTGGCGCTGGGTCACGTGGGGCGCCCGCTTCCGTACCCGCGTGTGGGCTTCACCTCCTTCGTCGGCTACGCGTTCGGGCACAACATCGGCCTGTCCTTCCTCAGCGGTGGCTCGGTGCGCTACCGGCTGTACTCCGCCTGGGGGCTCACCGCGCTGGACGTGGCGCAGGTGGCGGCCTTCAATTCGCTCACCTTCTGGGTGGGGCTGGCGGCGGTGACGGGCACGTCGCTGCTGGTGGAGGGCGGCGGTGGGGTGTTGCCGCTGTCGCCAGGGCTGGCGCGCGCGTTGGGCGCGGGGTCGTGGGTGCTGCTGGTGGGCTACTTCGCGGCGTGCGTGAGATTCCGCGAGCCGCTGCGCATACGCGGGCTGGAGCTGTCATTTCCCACGCCCAGGCGGGCCCTGAGGCAACTCGCCGTATCCTGTGCGGACTGGATGTTGGCGGCGACGGTCCTCTGGGTGCTGTTGCCACCAGAGGCGGGGATATCGCTGCCGTCGCTCACGGCGCTGTTCGCGCTGGCACAACTGGCGGGTATCGCCAGCCAGGTACCCGCGGGGCTCGGGGTCTTCGAGTCGGTGATGCTGGCGGCGCTGTCGCCCCGCGTGCCCGCGTCGCACCTGCTGGGCGTGCTGCTCGTCTACCGCATCGTCTACTACCTGGTGCCCTTCAGCGCGGCGGCGTTGATGCTGGCGGGCAACGAGCTGGTGCAGCGCCGCCGTCAGCTGACGCGCCTGGCACGGGTGGTGCGGACCTCGTTCGCGCCGGTGGTGCCCTGGGTGGCGTCCGCGGGGGCGTTCGTCGCGGGCGCGGTGCTGCTGTTCTCCGGAGCCACGCCCACCGTCTCCGAGCGCCTGGGCGTGCTGCGCCTCCTGGTGCCGCTGCCGCTGCTGGAGGTGTCGCACTTCCTGGGCAGCCTGGCCGGCATCTCGCTGGTGCTGCTGGCTCGCGGCCTCCAGCGGCGGCTGGACGGAGCCTACGTGCTGACGGAGGTGCTGCTGGTGGCGGGCGCGGTGTTCTCCCTGGTGAAGGGCGTGGACTACGAGGAGGCGACGCTGCTGCTGGTGCTGGCCGCGGCGCTGGCGCCCTTCCGCCGGCAGTTCTACCGGCACACCTCGCTCTTCGCGGAGGCCTTCAGCCCGGGGTGGTTGCTGGCCACCGTGGTGGTGGTGGGCGCCTCGGTGGGGTTGGGCTTCTTCTCGTACCGGCACGTGGACTACAGCCAGGACCTGTGGTGGCGGTTCACCTTCAGCGGGGATGCTCCGCGCTTCCTGCGGGCCACGGTGGGCGTGCTGACCCTGGCGCTGGTGTTCGGCGTGAAGGTGCTGCTGAGTCCGGCCGGGGCTCGCACGCATCCTCCGACACCCGAGGAGCTGGCGCGGGTGCGCCCGCTGGTGACACACGCGCCCGAATCCATGGCGTACCTGGCCCTGGTGGGGGACAAGTCGCTGCTGCTCAACGAGGAGGGCACCGCCTTCCTCATGTACAGCGTGGCCGGGCGGAGCTGGGTGTGCATGGGAGATCCGGTGGGCCCGGCGGATGACGCCACGGAGCTGGCGTGGCGTTTCCGCGAGCTGGCGGATCGGCACCACGGCTGGGCGTGCTTCTATCAGGTGGGCCCCGGCGCGCTGCCGCGCTACCTCGACATGGGGTTGATGCTGCTGAAGCTCGGAGAGGAGGCCACGGTGCCACTCGAGGACTTCAGCCTGGAGGGGCCGGAGCGCAAGAGCCTGCGTCAGAGCGTGCATAGGCTGGAGCGCGAGGGTTACACCTTCGAGGTGCTGCCGCGCGAGGCGGTGCCGGAGTGGCTGCCCCAGCTTCAGGCCATCTCCGATGCGTGGTTGGAGGAGAAGCACACGCGCGAGAAGGGTTTCAGCCTGGGGTACTTCGCGCCGCGCTATCTGGAGGAAGGGCCCGTGGCGGTGGTTCGCCATGAAGGAAAACTGGTGGGCTTCGCGAACGTGTGGGCGCCCGAGGTGAAGGAGGAGCTGAGCGTGGACCTCATGCGCTACCAGCCGGGCGGCCCACGCGGGCTGATGGACTTCCTCTTCGCCTCGCTCATGCAGTGGGGGCGCCAGCAGGGCTTCCACCACTTCAACCTGGGCATGGCGCCCTTCAGCGGCTTCCAGCAGCGCAACCTCGCGCCCGGCTGGAGCCGACTGGGCATGCTCATCTTCCGGCACGGTGAGCACTTCTACAATTTCCAGGGGCTGCGCCAGTACAAGGAGAAGTTCCACCCGGACTGGACACCGCGCTACCTGGCGTCTCCGGGCGGACTGGCGCTGCCGGGCGTGCTCACGGGGGTCGCCTCGCTGGTGTCGCGGGGGCTCGCCGGAGTGGTGACGCGATGAGGAACCGCACGGCGTGGCTGGTGGTGGGAATGGTGTTCGCGGTGGTGGCGGGCGTGACGGACAGGGGACTGGCCGCGCCAGCGCCGAGGGGGAACAGCGAGACGTTGAACCTGGGCGGGCGGTTCGGCCACGTCTCGGTGGTGAGACCTCCGTCGGGTGTGCCCACCACCGTGGCGTTGCTGCTGACGGAGGGGCCGGCGGACCAGGGACGCGGGGCGGAGCTGGCCTCGGCGCTGGCGGCTCATGGCGCGTTGGTTCTGGGTGTGGACGCGAACGCGTACCTGCGCTCGGTGGAGAAGAGCAAGCGCTGCGCGTACCCGGCGGGCGACCTGGAGTTGCTGAGCCAGGGTTATCAGCGGCATGCGAGCCTTCCCGAGTACCTCCACCCCGTACTGGTCGGGGACGGACCGGGCGCGGCCCTCGTGTACGCGGCACTGGCTCAGGCGCCGCCGGGTACGTTCCGCGGCGCGGTGAGCGTGGACTTCAGCCCGGAGCTCGAGACCTCCGCGGCCTTCTGCCCGGGCTCGGGCCTGGTGCGTACGCGCGACAGGGAAGGGCGCCGCGAGCGGCTGGCACCCGCCCGGGCCTTGTACGAGCCCTGGGTGGTGCTGGCCGCCGAGCTGGATCCGGCGCACACGCCGAAAGCCGCACGCGCCTTCACCCAATCATTGAAGACCGCGAGTGTGAAGGAGGTGCCCGGTCCGGGACTACGTCGCGGGCCCGTGGAGGTGTGGAAGGGCCCGCTGCTGGCCGCCTATGACATGGCGGCCGTCCCGCTCGCGTCCGAGCGGCTGCCGGCGCCCCAGTCGAAGCTCCCCCCGGCCGCGAGCGGCGGGACGGTGCCAGCTCCACCGGAGAAGGTGGATGACCTGCCCCTGGTGGAGGTGCCAGCGGTGAAGCCGGAAGGCGATACGCTGGTGCTCCTCGTCTCGGGGGACGGCGGCTGGGCGAGCATGGACCAGCATGTGGCCAGTGCAATGACGGAGCAGGGTATCCCGGTGGTGGGGTTGAATTCCTTGCGCTACTTCTGGAAGCGCCGCACACCGGAGGAGGCGTCGGCGGACGTGGCACGCGCGCTGCGCCACTACCTGGCCGCTTGGAGCCGGCAACGCGTGGTGCTGGTGGGCTACTCGCGCGGGGCGGACGTGGTGCCGGCCATCGCCGCGGGATTGCCCTCGGACCTGCGCGAGCGGTTGCGGCTGCTGGCCCTCATCGCCCCGGGGAAGGAGGCCGAGTTCGAGGTGCACGTGACGGACATCTTTGGTGGCAAGGGGCAGCCCACGCATCCGCTCCTGCCCGACATCCAGGCGTTGAGCGGCACGCCCGTGCTCTGTCTTTACGGAGACGAGGAGAAGACGGAAAGTCTGTGCCCGGACCTGAACGACGTGCCCGGCGCGCGCTCGGTGATGCTCAAGGGAGGGCACCACTTCGACGGAGACTACGCCAGCGTCGCGCGTGCCATTCTCCAGATGCTGTGAACTTCGCGCGAATGGAACATGAGACGCCACGGCAGGCCGCCCATGAGTTGCTGAGCCTCTTGGAAGGGCCACCCGATGACCCCAGAGTGGCCGTGACGGGCTACTGGAAGGCCGTGATGCCGAGAGGCGTTGAGCACCCGACGTGGGGGAGGCGCCAGTTCCACATCTGTTACCGCGCACGCTTGTTGATGGAGATTTGGACCGGCTGGTTGATGGGCATCAATGAAGATGAGCGGGCCTGGCGCAGGCTGGTTGATGGGCATCAACGAGGATGCGCCGGCCTGGCGCAGGCTCGGTGATGGAGCCATCATCTTCCATGCGCGCGGGGAGGGCACGTCCGATGAGTGTCTGAGGCTGGGGCAAGGTTGTGCGCTGCTTCTGGCGTTGGGCTCGCACCGACTTGGGCTCGCCAGCGTCGGCGTGCCGTCCATGCCATGGGCACCGGCCGGTGCCGTCAGCGGCTCCAGGCAATCCGGGGACGGGCAGCAGATGGGGCCCGCGGAGCACGAGTCAGACTCCATGCCGTGAGGGTCGAGCGCATGTGCTGCCTCCGGTGAGGCCCTGTCGGCCCCGGGGCCGACAGGGCCTGGGTGCAGGACATACCTTCAGCGTGCCCGGCCGAGAGCGGACCGGGAAGGGGACTTGTCGGGTGGGTGAAGCTGTCGGACCCTGGGCTCGAGGTCTGTCCCTCACTGAGCGCGCGCGGCGCCCAGGAATGCCTGCACACTCAGGGGCGGGGAGGGAGCGGCGGGCGGGGCGTAGCCGGCCACGACGCTGGCCACGTGGGCAGCGGCCTTGCGCGGGTGCCAGTGCGGCGGCCAGGGGCGCATGGTGTGCACCTGTACGAGCAGTTGCCCCTGGTGCACGGCGCGCAGCCAGCGCAGCGGCGTGCGCCAGCGCCCGGCTTCACTGGCGCCTGTGTGCTTCCAGGGGTTGACCAGGCGGCGCACGGCTTCCATCCCCATCCCCACCAACCCCCACAGCGCCAGGGCCCACGCCATGGCCGCCACCGAGTACAGCCGCCGCCACGTCACTTCCCAGGGCACCACCGTGCACGTGCCACCGCACGCCTGGCAGCGGTAGCGCCGCACCTGCACCACCCGCACCTGCGCCTGCTGCCCGGGTTGGGCAGGGCCTCGCACCTGACGGCTGCGCGTGCCATGCCCCTGCAACACCATGCCGCCCCCCACCGGCCGGCTGGCCGCTCCACACTGCGTGCACCGGACCATCGCGATCACCGATTCCGGAGCAAGCCGATCACCGATTCCGGAGCAAGCCGATCACCGATTCCGGAGCAAGCCGATCGGTGACACGGACGTAGGGATGACGGATGCAGTCCAAGGGGTCATCCCCGGAGTCATGGGAGCGGAGAAGACGCTGGACGTCACATGGAAGCAGGCTGCCTCCCTCGCAAGGAGGAGGACCTGGCCGCACCGAGGATGTCCATGAGGAAGCTACGAGAGATTCTGAGACTACACCTGGAAATGGGACTGACCGGCAGGGCGATAGCGCGCAGCTGCGGACTGTCACCGAGCACGGTGAGCGATTACCTGGGCCGGATAAAGCTGGCGCGGCTGAACTGGCCACTGCCGGCGGAGCTGGACGATGACGCAGCTCTGGAGCAGCTGCTCTTCCCCGACGAGCACAAGCCGAAGCTCAATCGCCCGGAGCCCGACTTCGCGCGAATCCACGAGGAGCTTCGGCGCAAGCACGTCACCAAGCAATTGCTGTGGCAGGAGTACCGGGAGCAGCACCCGGATGGCTACCAGTACAGCCAGTTCTGCGAGCACTACGCGCGCTGGTGCGCGCAACTGTCGGTGACGATGCGGCAGACGCACCGGGCCGGAGAGAAGGGCTTCGTGGACTTCAGCGGGGATGGGCTCGAGCTGGTGGTGCCCGAGACGGGGGAGAGGCAGAAGGTGAAGCTCTTCCTCTTCGTGCTGGGCGCCAGCAGCTACACCTACGTGGAGCCGGTGCTGGGGGAGGACCTGGCCACGTGGGTGGGCTGCCACAGCCGAGCGCTGGAGTACTTTGGCGGCGTGCCTCAGGTGGTGGTGCCCGACAATCTCAAGGCGGCAGTGCAGCGGCCTGACCGGTACGAGCCGGAGCTCAACCCCACCTACGCGGAGCTGGCCCGGCACTACGGTTTCGCCGTCATTCCCGCGCGCGTGCGCAAGCCGCGAGACAAGGCGAAGGTGGAGGCCGCGGTGCTGCTGGCCGAGAGGTGGATTCTGGCCGTGCTGCGCCACCAGCGCTTCAGCACGTTGCAGCAGGTGCGCGAGGCGGTGCGTCCGTTGCTCGAGAAGCTCAACGAGCGCCCCATGCGCAAGCTGGGCAAGTCGCGGCGGCAGCTCTTCGAGGAGGTGGACCGGCCCGCGCTCAAGCCCCTGCCCGCGGAGCGCTACGAGCTGGCGTGGTGGAAGAAGGCGCGCGTCAACATCGACTACCACATCGAGGTGGACGAGCACCTCTACAGCGTGCCGTACCAGTTAGTGGGCAAGCAGGTGGAAGTACGCGCCACCACGGCGTGCGTCGAAGTCTTCCTCGCAGGCCGTCGCGTCGCCAGCCACCCGCGCGCCAGCGGGCCGCGGCCGACGACGCTGCCCGAGCACATGCCCAGCTCGCACCGCGCCCATGCGCAGTGGACGCCCTCGCGAATACTCGAGTGGGCGGCCAAGGTGGGCCCCTCGACTGCGGCGCTGGCCGAGGAGCTGATGCGTCGGCGCAAACATCCCGAGCAGGGGTTCCGCGCCTGCCTGGGCCTCATCCGCTTGAAGGAGAAGTACGGCCCGGAGCGGTTGGAGCGCGCGTGCGCGCGTGCGCTTCGGCATCGTGCCTGTACCTACGGCAGCGTCGCCGCCATCCTGCGCAACAAGCTGGAAGCCGTGGAGCCGGTGGCCGAGGAGCGCGCCGCGCTGCCCGTCCACGAGAACATCCGCGGCCCTGACTACTACCACTGAGGTGAGAGTCTTCCTCCCCCTCGGGCAGTCCTCGAGCTCTCTGCCCCGGGGGAGCGCGGCGTCGCGCGGTGCGCGCCGCCGCGCGCTATCGCCGAGCTCGCTCACACAGAGGAAAGCCATGCTGATGAAACAGACACTGGAGAAGCTCAAGGCGATGAAGCTGCTGGGGATGGCCAGCTACCTGGAGGGGTGGCTGGACGTGCCTCCCACGCAGGACGTCAGCGCGTCCGAGTTGCTCGGGCTGCTGGTGGACGCCGAGTGGACGCAGCGAGAGAACCGCAAGCTCTCCCTGCGGTTGAAGAACGCGAAGCTGCGGCAGCCGGCATGCGTGGAGGACATCGACTACGCCCACGCCCGAGGGCTGACGAGGGCCCAGGTGGTGGAGCTGGCCTCGTGCCGCTGGGTGGCCGCCCACCAGAACGTCCTGCTCACCGGGCCGACGGGAATGGGCAAGAGCTACCTGGCGTGCGCGCTGGGCAACAAGGCGTGCCGCGAAGGCTACACGGTGGTGTACCGCAGGGCCTCCCGGCTCTACGACGAGCTGGCCCAGGCGCGGGCCGATGGCACCTGGCGCACGGTGCTGCAGCGCTTGTCCAAGGCGCACGTCTTCATCCTCGACGACTTCGGCTTGGAGCCACTGACGGCCAACGAGCGAAGGGACCTGCTCGAAGTCTTGGAGGACCGGTGTGGAACTGCTTCCACCGTCATCACCTCCCAGCTCGATCCCAAGCAATGGCACGCGCTCATCGGTGATGCGACCGTCGCCGACGCCATCCTCGACCGGGTGGTCCACAACGCCCACCGCATCAAGCTGATGGGCGAGTCCATCCGCAAGCAGCATGGAAAGTTGACGACCGAGCCGAAGCCGGAGAAGTGAGGGGCACCAGCGTCGCTCCGCTCCGATGATCGGCTTCGTCCGGAACAGGTGATCGGCTTCGTCCGGAACGAGTGATCGCGATGGCCGGAATACGCACTTAGAGCTCGTTTCAAAAATGGACCAGGGAGCCTAGGTCATCTGACCTGCCTCCCTGGGATTGTTTCATAAATGAACCGCAGAGGTATCCAGACTTCCCTCTACGTACCTGGTGCTCATCCTCGCAAGCATGAGGCGCGAACTGGTCCCGGACGAGCTGTGGGCGAGGGTGGAGCCGCTGCTGCCACGACATCGCCGCAAAGGGAGAAGAGGTCGTCCATTGCGCGACGATAGGGCGTGCCTGCGGGGCATTATCTTCGTGCTCAGGACGGGCATCGCCTGGAGAGACCTGCCAGCCGAGGTGTTCGGGTGCAGCGGGGCGACGTGCTGGAGGAGGCTGCGAAAGTGGAGCCGAGCAGGAGTCTTCGAGAAGCTCCAGCGGGTGTTGCTGAACGAGTTGGGGCACAAGGGGCTCATTGACTGGAGCCGGGCCTCGTTCGACTCCAGCAGCCTACGGGCGATAAAAGGGGGGCCCAAACAGGCCCGAATCCAACGGACAGAGGAAAGGCGGGCAGCAAGCACCACCTGGTCGTAGACCGCCGGGGCCTGCCGCTGGCCACCTTGCTGTCGGCCGCCAACGTGCACGACAAGCGCGAGGCGCTGCCGCTCCTCGACGCCATCCTCCCCATCAAGGGGCCACGAGGCAGGCCACGCAGGCGTCCGGCGAAAGGGCACGGCGACAAGGGGTACGATTATGCCGATACCCGCCGGGGATTACGGAAGCGCCACATCGTTCCCCGCATCGCCCGCCGAGGCGTGGAGTCGAAGGAGCGTTTGGGACGCCATCGCTGGGTGGTGGAGCGCTCCCTGGACTGGTTCCACCAGATGAAACGCCTGCGGATTCGCGAAGAGCGGAACCCACAGATGCACCTGGCACTCCTTCGCCTTGGCCACTGCCTCCTTCTCTATCGCGTGCTTGAGCGCCATTTACGAAATGGCCCTGAATAGGCAGGGCATGTTACCTGACCTCTCAGGTCCATTTTTGAAACGAGCTCTTAGGGTGTGGAGGGCCCGCCAGCCCTCCCGCCCCGGTTTTTCTTCCCGCTCATCCTTCTTCTCCCCAGGACCTGCCCGGCCCGTCACCGGGCTGTGTGCAGTCGCCCCCCGCGCGATCAGCCCGCGGCTGCTCGCCACCGGTGGGCGCCTGTAGGCGGGACTATACCTCAGCCGTAGGTCTCGGTGGGATAACCTCTTTCGTAGGACTTTGAATCAAGCCTGCCCATGGCGGATCTCGTCCCGCTCGCCGTGATGCCGAGAGGCGTTGAGCACGCGTGGTCCACGTACTGCTGGCACCACGCCTGGAAGTCCCGCTCGCCGTGATGCCGAGAGGCGTTGAGCACCTGTCGCGTAGCAGAGAGGGTGCGCTCCTGAAGGTCCCGCTCGCCGTGATGCCGAGAGGCGTTGAGCACTATCCTTCCGGGGCATTTGTGTTTTGGAGGCTGTAGTCCCGCTCGCCGTGATGCCAAGAGGCGTTGAGCACCCCACCCACAAGTTCGACTCGGGGCACGGGCGTAGTCCCGCTCGCTGTGATGCCGAGAGGCGTTGAGCACGTGTCGCGTGCATCCGCCGCCGTAGCCGCGATCAGCCGTCCCGCTCGCCGTGATGCCGAGAGGCGTTGAGCACTACCCATAGCCGCCGGGGTTGCCGTAATAGGTGGGTCCCGCTCGCCGTGATGCCGAGATGCGTTGAGCACATGTCGGGGGCGTTCTCGACGGTGAACTCCGGGATGTGTCCCGCTCGCCGTGATGCCGAGAGGCGTTGAGCACCTGATGCCCTTCCTCTTCGTCTCAACCCTCGCGGCTGTCCCGCTCGCCGTGATGCCGAGAGGCGTTGAGCACACGTCCACGGGCAGGCTCATCTTGGAGTAGCTCTCGTCCCGCTCGCCGTGATGCCGAGAGGCGTTGAGCACTGGATGTCTCCTGGGTTCCTCGACTGGAGCCCCGTCCCGCTCGCCGTGATGCCGAGAGGCGTTGAGCACAACGTCTTCAGCGTGGCCTACTCCACGGTGGCTGAGTCCCGCTCGCCGTGATGCCGAGAGGCGTTGAGCACGCCACGTCCAGGGACTGGTTGGCGGGGACCGCCAGTCCCGCTCGCCGTGATGCCGAGAGGCGTTGAGCACATCAAAGCTGAGGAGGAACGCGAGAAGGCCGCGAAGTCCCGCTCGCCGTGATGCCGAGAGGCGTTGAGCACAGGGTGTTCGTCTCGGAGAAGGACACGATTAGCCGGTCCCGCTCGCCGTGATGCCGAGAGGCGTTGAGCACGTAGAAGGGGAGTCCGGAATTCTGACGGTTTCGGTCCCGCTCGCCGTGATGCCGAGAGGCGTTGAGCACAAGAGGACCGCCTCCCTGCGCTTCAGCAGGAAGGGCAGTCCCGCTCGCCGTGATGCCGAGAGGCGTTGAGCACCGGACGCGGGCGCTGACGGTGTAGCCGGCGGGACTCGGTCCCGCTAGCCGTGATGCCGAGAGGCGTCGAGCACTTGTTACCGGTGGCCAGCCACGTGCCGGTAATCGCCAGTCCCGCTAGCCGTGATGCCGAGAGGCGTTGAGCACATGAACTTTCTCAGGCTCTTCTGTAGCCGGCCCTCAAGGCGATGGTGTTTCTGTACTGTGGAGGGCTGGTGCTCAACCCGCCGCTGCCGGGGCATGTAGCCATGCGCTGCGGCGGGACTTGCTTGCCCGACGGGCTGTTGCCGGACATCGTCCGGTGATGCGGTCCATGGCCGAACCTCTGGGTCGAGGACCATCGCTGCCGATGTCTTGAACTCTCACCTCCAACCCACGGATTGTGCAGAAGAGCCTGAAATAAGTGGAGCCTCAAACCGAGCCATGTTCCAGTATGAAATAGTACGAATGGTGGACACCGTGAAGACCTTGATCCCCTACATCCTCTTGGTGGCGGGCATTCTGAACGGAGTATTCGCGTCCGGTTGTGCAGTTGGGATGTCCTCCACCTGCTCGACTGGTGCTCACTGCACGGCAAACCCATCCACGTTCCCTGCTCAAGCAGCCGCGACGGACTGCAGACCTGGAGATTCAACGATGGTGTGCTGCATCAAGAAGCACCCATATGATCCTGCCGGAGCCTGCGGTGCCACCACTTCAGACATAGAAGAGGCGATAAAGGCCGGGGCGAAGGTCGAGACCGCTCTACAACGTAGAACGGACGAAGGGGCGGGTGAAGGAGAGGAGGCAGACGATCCCGACGAGGGATGGCGGGAGCATTGCCGAGACACCTACGTCCTGTGCAAAAGCCAGAAGAAGCCGCGTTGGGTGGGTCCCTGCCATGACTGTTTCCGGTTGTGTGAGGGCCAGCGCCAATGGCCTTTCCAGATGTGCTGGCAAAAAACGAGGTGATGCAGGGATGGGCGAGCCACATGATTGGGACAGGATTCTCGGGTTGTATGCCAGGGTCGAGCGGAACGAACCGATAGAGCTAGACACTGACGTGCGAGACCTCTGCCGACGAGTGTCGCGAGACGTGGCCATCAGCAATGAGGACGCGGAACGCTCGTTGCTCACACCTGGAGGAGCGGAAACACTCGTGCGAGAGATGCGCCGTCGGATTTTCGAGGGAAGTCGGCGGCTATCCCGGGCACTTGTTGATTCCGCCCGCCACAAAAAAACGGGAGATGTGGCCCGAGCGAGAGCTGTGCTGGAAAGCGTGTTGGCTGTCGAGGTCGTGCCCCTCTACCGTGAACAGGCTCAGGTCGCGCTCGATTACGTGGACGAACCAGAGGACGTGGACGAGCCCGAGGATTAGAATCTCTTTACACGTTCCTCCGCACCTCGCGGATGATGCCGGTGGGCTCGGGCTCGCCCACGGCGATGAGCTGCTCGAGCTGCCCGCGGATCAGGAACTCGGCCTGGGCGCGGAAGAAGGACGTCTCGTGGAACACCTCGGTTCCGCGTGACAGACCCAGCAGCGTCATGACGGGCCGGAGCAGCCGGATACGGACCCCGGACTCGTCAGAGGCCGAGTCATCGAGATTGCCTAGATCCACCGAGGCGACCAGTGCCGCCGCCAGCGCACCCGACAGCAGCTTGTCCGCGGCGCCGTGCTCGCGAGCCCAGGCCCGGGTGACGAGGGTGATTTCACAGGAGCGCCGCTCGAGGAACCCGTGCGCACGCTCCCCTCGCAGGAAGGCGACCACGGCGACGTCGGCCTGCGCGGGAGGCCGGAAGAAGCGCACGGTGCGCCCCTCCAGCATGTAGTCATCCCCCCGGCGCAGCGGGCGGCCTGGAGGTGACTCGACCTCCACCACCTCTCCCTGGACGCCCTTCGGAAGGACGAAGTCCACCTGGCGCCCGTTGGCCGGCCAGCGGTGCGTTCCTCCGAGAAAGGAGGCCTCGCGCAGCGCCGTCAGGTCGTCGCCCTCGGGCAGCGCCAGCTTCAGGCCCAGGGCCGATACCTCGAGCAGCTGAGTGTCATCGGTCGAGGGACCCAGGGAGGGACCGGTCACCACGTCGACATCGTGGGGGATCGCGGGCCGGAGCGCGTCATGGAAGTAGGACTCGATGGAGACCAGCATGGTGGGCCGTCCTCACTTCTGTGGAGGCTGGAACAACGGATGGGCGGTGGTTCGCGGGCTCGTCACGCGCAGCCCGGAGAGGGTGAGCTCCCCGGCGATCCGCGACTGGACGATGACCTCGAGCGGCGGAGGAGCACCGCCCGCCGGACTGACAGGGGGAGGGAGGGCCTCGAGCGCTTTCGCATCCAGGGAGACGAGCCCCGTCTCATCGGGCGTCACGTCGAGGAGCTTGTTGCCCCAGCGCAGTTGCACGCGGGGAGGAGGCGGTGGCTCGGTAGCGGGCGCTCGCAGGCGCGGACGGGAGAAGGCCCAGGGTCCCCCCGTTCGCGGCAGCCAGGGGCCGGTGTCGCCAGTTCGGTAGAGCGCGGTGCGCGGCACGAGCACCCCCGAGGTGGGCGCGCTTCCTGGCTCGCCCAGACTCCAGAGGACATCTCCCTCGGTGACGGTGAGCACCGCCCACCAGGTCGTGCCGTCGAGCGCGAGGGGTTCGGGCAGATCGAAAGGAATCCAGCGATAGGGCCAGGGCGCGTCGTCCTTCTCCTCGATCGCGAGCTCCAGGGTGGCGCCCTTCAACGGCTTCTCCGCCGGACGGTCGTGCGCATCGGGGAAGAGACTCAGCGTGCCCTTGACCGCGCGGGTGAGCGGGCGCAGGTGGAGGTCAATCCCCACGAGCGAGCCCCCCTCCGAGGGCGGAGAGAACGCCTGGGCGGCGGCGTATCCGGAGCCGCACAGGTGTGCCAGGGAGGGAAGGGGAGGCGGCCGGGGAGCGAGCGGGAGGTGCTCGTCGCGAGGTTGATGCCGCACGAGGAACCGCACTTCCCTCAACCCCTGACCCGGCACCTCGTCGATGCGGGCGATGACCTCTCCGTCGCTGGCGATCGGGAGCCGGAGCGACGCCTCTCCGCCACTCCACGTCCGGACGACCGTGGCGGTGTCCAGGGCGAGGTGGAGCCGCTTGAGCTTGCCGGCGGAAGAGGAGCGCAGGGTGACGGTCACCCGGCCGCCCTTCAGGTCCGCGGGCCAGACGTGCTGGAGGGCGGTGCTCAGGTTGTCGCCCAGCGTCATCTCCTGGAGCGGCTGAAGCGGCGTTGCCTGATGGAAGAACATCACCCCCGGCTCGACGAGCACCGTCAGGTCCGAGGGGCGCGCGGCGGCCTTCACCACCACGCCCGAGAGCTTCGTAGCGGCCAGCACTTTCGGCGCTGTCGGACCCGAGGTGCTGGTGGCATCGACGAGCTCCACCATCAAGCGGCTCGCCATGATGCCCGGGAGCGATTGCCCGGTGCCCCCGAGCGCGACGGTGTCCGAGGGCGTGGGCGGGTACCACGGGCCCCCCTCGGCGACACTGAGCCGGCCCTTGCCCTTCGGTGTCTCGGCGGTCTGGATGACGAGGGACGTCAGGGGCCGGCGCGTGCCCCAGTCCAGGCTGAACCATTCGATGGGCTCGCTCGCCGAGAGCTGGTTCTTGCTGGTGCTCGTGGCGAGGGTGGCTCCGGGGACGAGGTCCACCGTCTCGTCGTCCCCGGGGGCCTGGAGCGTGAGCGAGGCGCGCAGCAGCTCCACGCCGGGAGGAACGTCGAGCACGATGGACCGGCCCGAGGGTCCTACCGGCATCAGGTTCGGTTCGGCCTTTCCGCTGTCGTCCAACCTGGCAATGACTTGCGCGTCGCTCATTGGGATTGTCTCGTGGAGGGTGACGGTGGGGTCAGGCGCTCAGCTCGCCGCCGGCGGGATGCCCGGCGCGTCCTCCGCGGGCTTCGGATCCGACTCCTGCAGCTCCTTGAGGACCTGCATGGCCCCCTCGATGCGCAGCAGCGTCTGCGTGAGGTTGGCCCGCCGGGCCTCCAGCTCCGCGAGCATCTTCTGGCCGGACTCGTACTCGGACTTCAGGGTGTTCATCCGCTCTTCGATCGTGTGCTTCATGGTTCTTCCTCTCGTTCACGTGCGTGACGCCACGAGGGCTCACGGGCCAATCACAATGAATTGGAAATCACGGTTGGTGCCGTTCCCGCCCCCATCTCCGGTCTTGATCCGCGCCTTGGTTTCGTCGATGAGGACGACCACGGCGTTGTCCAGGGTGTTTCCACCCCTCCCGTCGCCGGTGTACTGCTGGGTGGCGACGACCGTGGGTGGGCCGTTGAACCTCCTGCTGAACGTGATGTCGCAGAGGCCGCCGCCAATCCATGCGGCCGAGAAGCCAGCTCCCACGATGCCACCGCCCGCCCGGACGGATCCCCGGATGATCCGCGACTGCTCCGGGCTGGCCACCGCCAGGGCGTCCTGGCTCTTGATGTAGAAGTTACGCGCGGCGGCATCGACGTAGTCATCCACGGCGAGGTTGCCGTCCCGGAAGTGCAAGCAGCCGTTGGTGGCGTCGATACGGCTCCAGTGGCGGCCGGCGTGGTGGAACCGGAGGCTGGGAACGACATCCGGGGGATTGGTTCCCGCGCTCTGGAACAGCTCGAGGAAGAGGGCCTTGCCTCCCTGGGCGATGCTCCGCTCCAACACCATCTGAGCGCTGTTCACCCGGGCCCTGACCGACCCGGTGCCCCGGGCCTGCAGGAACAGCTCCTGGTTGGGATTGCTACCGGTGGCGTAGAGGGTGTTGTAGCCAATCCCGACGCCCTGTGTGCCATTGGAGTGCCGGAACTCGACGCCGTCGGCCTCGCCGAATTCACCCGTGACATACAAGGCCCGGTTCTGGGGGTGGGCGCCCGAGCGGGGGGCGTTCTGGATGTCCAGCTTGGACCCGGGGGCTGTCGTGCCGATGCCGACATTGCCTCCGGCGCTGATGTGGAGCCGCGGGGTTCCGAAGCCTTGCCCGTACTCGGCATCTCCGCCGTCCTCGGTGATCTGGAACCCGGTGGCCTTGTCTCCCGTTTCGCCACGCAGATGCCAGTTCTTGTTCCGGCTGCGCAGCATCATCGCGGCGCCGTCGTTACCTCCCGTGGTGCGGAGCACGAGCGCGACCCCCCAGGAGTTGCCTCCCGTCTGACGCACCTCCATGGTGGCGTGGTTGGCAGTGGAGCCCGCGTAGTCGACCGTGAGCTTCTTGGTGGGGTCCGTCGTGCCGATGCCGACGTTGCCATTCCCGGACACCCACAGCTTGTGATCGTCCGGTCCGTTGAGGGCCACGGAGAAGGCATTGTTGACGCGCGTCCCGACATCCCAGAAGGCCCCGTTGGGGACTCCGCCACTGCGGCCGTAGCGGATGGAGGCCCGGTTTTCCCGCCAGGTGACGTGGGGGTTGGAGAGCATGATCCCCGCCGCGCCCCCGGAGCCGATGGTCACGAACTGCGTGTTTCCGTCACCCCACTCGGCCGTGGTGTTCACGACGAGCTTGTTCCAGGCTCCCGTCCCCGGCACGGTGACTTCCAGCCGGTTCAGGGCGCGAACCGTTCCGGACCCCCGGGCCTTCAGCATCAGGTCCTGGTTGTCATTGGTTCCGGTGGCGTAGACGGTGTTGTAGCCAATCCCGACGCCCTGTGTGCCATTGGAATGACGGAACTCCACGCCATCGGCCTCGCCGAACTCACCCGTGACGTACAGGGCCCGGTTCTGGGCGTGCGTGCCCGTGCGGTTCGCGCCCTGGATGTCCAGCCTGGCCGCGGGGGCCGCCGTGCCGACGCCCACGTTCCCGGCGACCGAGAGCGAGCCGGAGATGTTGCCTCCGGAAGACAGCTTCTGCTTGTCCAGGGCGTTGAGCCGCTCGAGCACGTCGACGTTCTTCACCGTCAGCCCGACCGCGGCATCCACCTGATTCACCTTCAGGGTGGCGGTGGGCGAGATGCTGCTCCCGTCGAGCAGCGCCCCGGAATCTCCACCCTTGTGGGTGTGCGTGCGGACCTCCTCACGCATCTTGCTCTGCATGTTGTTCCAATCGTCCGCGGTGATCGGATCGCCGGGATCGGCCTTGTAGAAGGGCTCTGTCATGGCTTGAACCTCGAGGTGTTGAAGCGGGTGTGATCGAAGAATCCGGACCAGGTGAGACGGGAGTCATCGAGCTCCCCGACCTGCTCCGTGAGGATGAGGTTGGGGGCGACGGCGATGGGGGAGTCGGTGGCCCGGGCCTCCTCGGTGAAGGACGTGGCGAGCTCCATCAGGGCGGGGCTCTCGCCCAGGGAGACCTCTTCCGCCGGCATCGGCAGGATGAGCTCGATGCGCCAGCGCACCCCGGCGGCCCGGCCGTAGGTCAGCGCGGCCGCGAGCTCCCGGACCAGGCCGGGCAGTCCCGGCACCGTGCCATCCTCGCCGGGCACCTGGAGGTGCGGTGGCACGTAGTCCACCGGGATGCTCAGCGTGAAGGTCGCGGGAGCGAGCTCGATCCAGTTGAACTGGAGGTCGGCGCGAGGCGAGGGCTTGCCTTCAGGGATCAGCGCCAGCGCCTTGTCCAGCTCCAGGCCCGGCGTGCCCCGGAGATAGGACGTGAGCTTCGCGCGCGTCAGCGTCTCGTAGCTCCAGTGATTCCTTCCCGGCACGAGCGGGGGCAGCTCGTTGTCCTGCTTGAACACGGCGAAGCGGGAGTCCGGGGCATTGAAGCGGGCTCGCGGGCCCTGGTCCTCCCTGCCCGAGAAGCGCGTGGGATGCGCCACGATCACCGGCTCCTTCACCGGGCGGCCGTCGAGCAGGGGGACGTACTTGTCGCGCAGCGTGAGGGTCTGTCCCTTGGGAACGAGCCCCAGGAAGATCACATCGAGCCCGGACTCCTCGTGGTGCAGCAGGGGGATGGGGATGTCCGCCTCGGCCGCCTTCAGGCAGATCTCCGGGATGGCCTCCTCCAGGCCGTTGTTGGTCGTGAGGAGCTGCTGTCCCGCGCCGATGCCGAGGAACCGGGTCGAGGCGGGCGTGAGCGGTTTGTCGGCGAGGGTGACGCGCATCTCGCGCGTCGAGCCATCCGCCTCCGGCACCTGGAAGGTCCCGATGGCGATCTCACCCTCCCAGGAGAGCTCCGGGGGCTGCTGGGCCATGTACACCAGCGACACCAGCCCGAGCAGCGACGGGGCGGTGCTCAGTCCGGTGCGATGCAGCTCCACGAGCGCGGCGATGCGCTGGCGGAAGTAGGTGTCGCTCTCGCCCCGGCGGGGCACGAGGCCGTAGAGCGCGCCCAGCCGGCCCAGCTCGCTCGCCGCCTTGACCGAGAGCGAGTCATCCGGGCGGAAGCCCCGCGCGAGCGTGTACCACCGCGAGCGCATGAGGCGCGTCAGCCAGAGCTCCATCTGGCCGAGCTCCTGACCGAGCGTCTCGAAGAAGAGGTTGAGCTGCCTGCCCGTCTGGAGGACTGGCGGGAGGTAGCCCACCATCCGTCGTGCGCGCTGTTCCGGTCTCATCCCAATCCCACCATCTCGGCGCCGCCGAGCTCCATGCGCGTGCCCTGATCGAGGGTGAGGGCCGCCTGCTTCCCGCTGGACTGCGCCAGCACCTGGGCGAGGCCGTCATCCGGGGTGACCACCGCGGAGAGCAGCTGCTCCACCTCGGCCTGCTGCTTGAGCGTCATCTGGAGGTCCTCCCAGAGGATCGCCTGGGGCTTGTTCGTGGCCTGCGCCTCCTTGGCGAGCCGGGCCGCGTACTGCTCCACCGCGCCGCGCAGCGCCTGGCGGATCTGCTCGGGCGTGCGCGGATCGGCGCGCCGGGCGGAGACGACCAGGTCGATGCGGTAGATGGACGGCCGCAGCCGGGAGATGAGCGGTGGCTTCTTCTCCAGGTCGATCGCCACCGTCTCGAGGTTGTCGAGCCGCCAGTCACGATCGGGCCCGTACTCCCGGCTCTTCGCCTCGAGGACGAGCGCGGACTTCTGGGGATCGTCCCGATCGACACCCCAGACGTAGGTGAGCACGCGCAGGCCGTCGATGTGGCGGACGGCCGGGTTGGCGTAGAGGACGGCCTCGAGCTTGCGGCGGCGCACCGTCTCGCCCGCGGGCAGACCCTGGGCGAAGCGGGAGAGGGATTGCTGGAGCTCGCGCCGCAGTCGGTCGAACGCGGCCTCGTCCACATCCGGGTCCGCGGGCTCAATCTGGAGCTCGACCTGGAAGTAGATGGTGCGCGCGTACTGGAGCCGCACCTGGATGCCGGCGGCCTTGGAGCCACGGATGGCGTCCCAGACCCGCTGGACGCCGCTGGGGTCCTGGCTGAAGTCGGGATCTCCCACCAGCACGTCGACCACCCCGGCGGGAGCGTCTGGCGGCTCGCGCACGGTCACCCGCTGGACGCCCTGCTGGCGCACGGCGGAGGCGATGGCCTCGAGCGTGCCCTTCTCTCCATCCCGCAGGGCGGTGCGGGCCCGGGCGCGAAAGCTCTCGTCCGTCTCGTCCTCTCCGGTGCGACGGATGGGAGCGCGGTTGGTGACGGCCTCGATGCCCAGCACGGGCCGGGGCATCACGATGAGCTTTCCGGGATCGATGACGGGGGGCGCCTTCTTCGCGTCCTTCGCGTCGTCCTGGACCTGCTGCACCCGGACGGTGACCCGCGTCTCTCCCCGGCGGAGCGTGGCGTCCTCCAGGGTCTCGAACAGGGGCAGGGGCGTGGAGTCCGAGGGCAGACCCGTCACCAGCCGGCCCGCGGGAATGCCGATGTCATCCGGCGCGGGCGAGTTGCGGCTGAACTCCACCTCTCCGGTGAGCCGGCCCGCCCGGGCGCGGTCGATGCCCAGCACGGCCACGACGTTGTCCAGGGCATCGCCCTCGGCCGTGTCGACATAGCCCGAGCGGTGGGCGAGCTCGAGCATGACGTAGAAGGTGGCCATCTCCCGCGCGTAGGACTCCGCCAGGGTGCGCGCCATGCTCCCGGTGTTCGTGTCGAGACCCGGCCCGAGGTTCGACAGCAGCCGGTCGACGATGGCGCTGAACGAGGTATCGAGCGATTCGAGGCTCAAAACGTGATCTCCCAGGTCATCTTCATGACCATGTTGGCGCCACGGTTGACCTGCGCGAACTGCACGCGGTTGAAGAGGATGGGGGCGGTGCCGTTGCCCTGGGTGATTTGAATCCCCGCCTCGGAGAGGGCCTGGGGTTTGTCATTGGCGGCCAGGGCGGGGACGGGCAGGGTGGCGGACACCGTGGCCCGGACGACGCTCGCCCCGTCGCGCGTGATGACCTCCACCTTGGGAGAGGGATCCACCGCCTCGTCCACCCTGGTCTTGAGCGCGGTGTCCGCGATGTTCGCGGCCTCCACCCCCGTGCCCACCGCGATGGCCCAGCGCGTGGGCAGCGCGTTCACCTTTCCCAGCAGCAGGTTGGCCAGCAACTGCTTGCCCGCCGTGGTGATGAGGTTGTTGACCCGGCGCTGCTCCACCAGCGCTCCGCTCGTGTCGAGCAGCTCGATGGTCAGCACTCCGTTCATGCCTGGCTTTTCACTGAGGTCCATGGTGCTCTCCCGAAGTCGTGTCTTGGATTGAATGACGGCCGCTCGTGCTCACCCGAGGTCGAGCGCGAGGCCCAGCTCCACTTCGTCGCCAGTGATGGCCCGGACGCTGGCCCGCACATCCACCGCTCCCGGCAGATCGGGACGGGCGCTGACGCGCAGGGACGTCACCTCCTGGACGCGCGGGTCCTCCTTGAGCGCCTGGCGCACGTAGCGGCGCAGCAGCTCGAGGTTCTGGCGATCCAACGGCTCGCCGATGAGGTCCGCCACCCGGCTGCCGTAGCGGCCATGGCCGAGCTGCTCCAGGTGCCCCCGGTAGACGATCAGCCGCATCGTCAGGGCCTGGACGAGGTTGTCCTTGCCGCTCACCGTGGCCGCCCCGGTGTCGGTGCTCCAGTCGAGGTCGATCTCGCCCGTGTCCTTGAAGGCCAGCTTCAAGTCTGTCTTCAGCTCGTCCGCCATCACACCAACCTCCCGGGCCCGGCGGTGGCCGCGGGCGTGCACGGAATGCCCGGGGTCACCTTGAGCCGCGTCATCATCTGGGTGAGCGCGTTGGACAGCGTTTCGGCGATGGCTCCGGCCAGGTCCGGGGCGTTCTGCCCGCGCATGCCTCCCGATTGGAGGAAGCCCAGGACGATGGGCTGGAGCATGGGTTTGGCGGGTGCCGCGCCCATGAGGTTGCCCGGAGCCGTGGTGGTGAAGCCGGCGATGGCCATCCCCGGCGCGACCTTCACCTGCGTGGTGAAGAGGGTGAGCGCCTGCTCGATGGACTGGGCGATGGCCTTGGCCAGCGCGCTCTGCTTCTCACCTCGAATCTTGTTCGAGGCGAGCATGCCCATGGCGATGGGCTCGATCATCGACGCGCCGGGTCCGCCCGCGGGCGGGGGCAGCAGCGTTCCCGGCCCCGCGGTGCTGCCGGAGCCGGCCGGAGGGGGCGCCGCCGCGGGGATGCCGGGAGCCACCATGGCCAGGGACACGAACAGGGTGAAGGCCTGTCCGCAGGCCTGTCCCAGCGCGGCCGCCAGGTCCGGGGCGTTCTCGCCCCGCAGGCTCGCCGACTGCATGGCGCCCTTGGCGAGGTTCTCGATCTCGGATGCGCTCGGTGCGGGCATGGCTCACTTCGCCTTCACGCTCTGCGAGCCCTTGAGCGCCTCGCCGGTGAAGTAGCACTTGTGGCTCTTCTCGGTGATGACGCCACTGCCACTGCTGCCCAGGTCGATGTTGCCGGACGCGTCGATCTTGCAGTCCTGGCACTTGAGCTCGACGTTGCCGTCCACCTGGATGGTCAGGTCCGCCTTGCCCTGGATGGTGATGACGTCGTCCTGCTTGATCGTCACCACGTTCTCCCCGGCGGTGAAGACGATGGACTGGTCCTTGTCGATGGCGATGGAGGTGGTGCCCCCCGGAGGCGCCACGACGCGCCACTCGTCCGCCTCGTGGACGGGCGGGTTGACCTCGTCCGAGTAGAGCCGGCCCACCACGATGGGGCGGTTGGGATCCCCTGCCACGTAGGAGATGAGGACCAGCTCTCCCGTACGCGGCGCGCTCACCATCCCGATGTGCGGGGTGACGATGGGCACCTTGCGCAGCTCCACGTCGCTCTCGCGCAGCTTCACGTTGCACTCGAGGTTGTTCTCGTCCCCGTCCGCATGGGGGAAGGAGCTGGTCACCACGCCGATGTCGCCGAGGCGCAGGCTCGCGAGCTCGTCGCGGATGAGGGCACGGATGATGGTCACGAGGTCGCTCATGGAATGGCTCCGGCGGGAAGGAGGGACTTGTTCGCGGTCGCGGCGGGGGCCGCCGCCGGGGCATCGAGCTTCTGCTGCATCTGCCGAAGCCTGTTGGCGAGGCCCTGGACGGACTCCCGCAGGTGCACGATGGACTGCTCGGGCAGGTAACCCTTCAGGATGATCTCGGCACCGCGCCGGATCTTGTCCGCGAGATCGATCGCCGCCCGGGATGCGTCGACCACGGGCGCCAGTGAGCCGAGCCCCATGTCCCGCATCTCCTGACCCGAGCTGCTCGCCAGCTCCTTCACCTGCTCGAAGGCTGGATCCAGGGTTTCGAGGAACGCTGGGATGCGCGCCACCTGCTCCAGCTTCTCGATCCACCCGACGAGGATGTCGAGCACCCGGGCGAGCGCCTGGAGCCCGACCTTCACCGGCTGGCCGATGCCGAGCTTCTTCACCAGGTCCACCAGCGCCTCGACCGTATCGGTCTCGAGCAGCTCCTTGAGCGCGGTGATGAGCCGGGCGATGCCGTCGATGATGTCCGCCGTGGTGGTGCTCACGGGTTGGCCCCCATATCGAGCTCCTTGAAGGGCCCGAGCGGATCGAAGTTGCCCACCGCATCGCCCAGGGCCGTGGCCTCGTCGACCACGCGCTTCAGCTTCGCGAGGAAGTCGCCCGCGCCGGCGATCGCCTTGACGAGGCTGAGCGCCGCGCCCAGGTCGATGCCCTTGAGCTTCTGCATGAGGTTGACACCCTCGGCGGCGAGCTTCTGGATGAAGCCGCCCAGGCTGCCGGAGTTCTTCAGCGAGTCGAGGAAGCCACCGACCGCCCCGGGATTGGTCTTGCCGAGCGCGCCGACGAGGTTGCCGAAGTTCTCCCCGCTCAGCTTGTCCTGGGTCTGGGTGACGACGGAGCCGAGCTCGTCCGGGCTCAGGTGGGCGAGCACCTCGGGGTTGCTGTCGACGGCCTCCATGAGGGAGTCGGGGTTCTGCAGCACGGCGGCGGCGTCGGTGGAGCCCTGGGCCCAGGCGGCGGCATCCTCGGCGGCGGCCTCGTCCACGGCGGCGGCGCCCGCGTCCTCGGAGGCCGGCGGCTCCACGTACTCCTTCACCTTCAGGAAGAAGCTGTAGCGGCTCTCGTGGCCGGCGAGCTGCTTCACCTGGAAGTCGGCGATGAGCACGTCCGTCAGATCGGCACCGGCGATGGCGTCCGCGGCGAACGCCATCGGCGTGGCCTTCATCTGCGCCTGGCGCAGCTCCTCGAGGGCACCCTGCGTGTCCTCGCCCAGGAGGATGCCCTCCATGACGACGGTGACGGGCTCACGGCCGAGGTCCTGGAAGATGTTGCCCGACTGCCCCGGCACGCGCTGCTGCACCAGGTTGCGGGTGTCCTCGGTGTAGATGTTGGTGAGACCGATGAGCTCGATCTTTCCAATGCGTACGGGCATCTCAGAACTCCATCCGGGTGACGAAGCCCGACCGGGCATTCAGCGTGTGCCGCACCGCGCGCACGCGGAGCACCTTGTCGGAGGCCAGCGCATGCACCGCGTGCGTGGCGGGGATGTCATCGAACTTCACGAGGTCCCCCGGCTTCACGGCCGGGGCGCCGAGCACCACGGCGAAGCCACGCAGGGCGCGTGAGGCCAGCGCCGTCATCCGCGCCTGGGCCTGGGCGGTCGCGTCGTCGCCGGTCCGCACCGCGCCGTCCCGCACCTCGCGCGAGCGCTCACCCTCGCTGCCGGATTGCACGCTGAAGTCCGCATCGGCGGCGGCCTTGCCGCTGACCGACGAGAGATCGGCGACGAGCCAGTGGGACTTCTCGGAGCCCTGGGTGCTCGCGGCGCCCTCGCCCCAGACCTCCACGCCGTCGTAGGCCAGCGGAGTGCGCAGGAGCTCGATCTTCAGGACCTGCTCCCGATAGACGAAGGTGTGGTCCGGCCCGCCCTGCTTCGGCGCGGCGAAGTGCACCTTGCCCTCTCCATCCGTGTACACGTCGAAGCCGCACTGCTCGGCCAGACGGTGGATGTGGCGGAGCGCCCTCGGTCCGCGGTGGAGCACGTAGCTTGTGAACGTGGGACCGTCCTCGACGGTGCCCGCGGTGGCTCCGGCCTGCTGGACCAGCTCGCTGACGATGGAGCCGGCCGACGTCTGCTCGTAGGAGCCGCTCACGTCGATCCGGGCGAGCTTCGCCAGCGCATCGGTGCCCACGATGAGGGTCGTGTCCGGCGAAGCCTTCGTCTCCAGCACCGTGCCGGTGAAGACCGTGACGGCGCCGTTTCCGTCGTCGAGGGAGACCGTTGTCTCGTCCCCGGGCGCGGGTGGCTCCGAGTCCGAGGCCACCAGCTCCAGGTAGCAGCGTCCACCGACACCATCCATGGTCAGCTCGCTGACGATGGAGCGGACGTACCCGTTGCCCTGGCCGGCCTGGCTCGAGGCCTGGAAGGAGCCGATCGTCACTTCGTAGGCGATTCCAGCCATGGCTCAGACCTCCAACCCATGACGGCGTGCCGTCTCGCGAAGGATGTCGACCAGCGCGTCCTCCAACGTGCGCCGGTCCAGGCCCTCCTGGGGTGCGGAGGGATCCAGGTGGACGTTGACGTTGAACGTGTTGCGCACGGCGCCGCTCGGAGGAGCCGTCACGGTGCTCGCGGGAGTCGAGGCCCGCTCCACGGTGAGCGCGGTGTGCGTGAGCTGGTGGGCCTGCTCCCAGACGGGCGACAGACCTCGCGTGACCTGCTCGGCGAGAGCGGCGGGGACTGCGCCGGGCCGAGGGCCGCTGATGCCTTCGGAGGTGGGGAGCGGCGAGGTCACGGGCGCTCGGGAAGCAGGGGACTCGAGGGCCGGGGATGCGGGGGACTCGGGAGTCGGGAGGAACGTGAGACGGGTCCTGGGGCTCGCGCTTCCGCCCGACTCCGGCCCGGAGCCAGACGTGGCGGCGCGGGCGGCGGTGGGCTCGATGGAGGAGGTGGGTCGGAGTTCCTGCCCGGTGTCGACGTCCTGCCGCGAAGAAGCGCGGGCGGGGGGCTCGGTGGATGACTCGGCGCGAGGGAGGATACGGACGACGCGCGGGCCTGGCGTGCTCCGCACATCCGCGCGCTGTGCGGGCGACGGAGCAGCCTGCTTCCGAGACCCGCTCTCTCCAGCCGAGCTCGGGAGAGGGGACAGCGCTTCAGTTCGAGCCACGGATGCGGATGCCGGTGGCACTTCAGCGCGGGCGACGGAGGGCGAAAGCGATGACGGGGCTTCTGCACGGGCCACGGAAGGAGAAGCCGGGTGTGTCTCGGCGCGAGCGACGGAATGCGAAAGCGATGGCGGAGCTTCGGCGCGAGCGATGGCCGGCGACGCCGGGAGCATTTCGGCACGGACGATGGAGGGCGAAGGCGATGACGAAGTTTCGGCCCAGGCAGGGGAGGGCGCGGTGGACGGAACCGATGCCTTCGCTTGAATGCCGGGGGGCTGGCTCGAGGTGGAGGAATGGGTCGTGTCCTCGAGGGGCACGAAGGGGCGCGAGGTGCTCGAAGTTGGGGCTTCCGCACCTGGTGCGGTACGAGGCAGGAGCCGAACGATGCGCTTGTCGCGCTCCTGCGCACCCGGAGTGACGGCGCCTGTCCGCGCCATGGGGTCGCTGCTCCGGACCTCCGCACGAGGAGCGGACAGGGGACGCGAGGTAACAGGCGCGCGTGTTCCAGCTTCCGTGATTGCGTCCTGGATGGAAGGGGCCTCGGAGCCAGCCGGGAGTGGATCGAGGCTCCGGATCTCGGCACGCGAGGTGGCGGGCTCGGATGAGGATCTGCTGACGGTCTCCATGCCGACAAGGGAATGTGATGGGGACAGGGTCTGCGTGGCCTCCGCCGTCCCGGCACGCGAGGTGGCGGCGGGCGACGAGCCAGGCTCCGTTCGCGCGCTCACCTGCTGCTCGGAAGCAGGCAACTCCTGAGTGCCTTCGGTGCTGGTGCCGGAGGGCTCCTCGGGAAGCCGGGTTCCCAGTTGCCGCGCGATGTCTTCCATCACCCGGAATGCCGGGCGGGAGAGGAATGAGACGATTCCCAGTGTCGTGGTGTTCGCGCGCATCACCCTGCCTCCACCTGGATCACCACCGCATCGGGGTAATCAGCGAGCCCCGGGGTCCGAGGCGCCGCCGGTGACGGAGCCGATGCCTCCGTCACAGCCAGAATCGAGAGCAGCCGGTCGATCTCCGCCGCCGGTGCCTCCCACACCTGCGAGGGCGTCCACCCGAGTGTCCGGCACAGGAGCAGCGTCATTCGCGCCAGCGCCTGGCCCCCGGCATCGGAGGCCCTCATCTTCTTGTCCTCGTCGCGCTCTCCAGCCGTGTTGAGCGCGACGACCGCGTCGAGCAGCGCGGCCGTGGTGGCTCCGTCCAGCATCGACAGCTCCACCCCCGCCGGCTCGAACGCCACGACGGACGCGGCGAGCATCGCTCGCAGATAGCGCTCGAGCCCGAGCTCCCGGGAGCCATCGGGACGCGCGGTGAGGCTCTGGCCCATGGCCCTCGAACGCTCCGAGAATGTCCACGGCCGGAGCCGGGCGCGGATGGCTCCGATGCGCAGCCATCCGTCAGGTCCCACGCCAGAGGTTGGTTCCCGGTCTCCACCGGTGGCCCACCACAGGGCCAGGGGTGCCAGCTCCTCGTGGAGCGGTTCCGGCACACCGGAGTCGCGCAGCACGTCGCGCGAGAAACCTTCGTGATCGAAGCGGAGCCCGCGCTCATCGGCCCAGGCATGCCGGTCGAGCGCCCGCAGGTGCTCGTCGAACCCCCAGCGGCGCAGTTGGACGCGCTCCCCCGAGCCCGTATCCACCCGCACCACGTGTTCGTCCGGGCCCTCGAAGTGGACGGAGAAACACCTGCCGTCCACCTCGATGCGGGAGGCGGCCGGGGTGCCGGCCTCCTCCGTGGCCTCCATGTGCGCGGGCTCCGCTCCCATGGACTATTCCTCGCGCACCCGCGTGGCGGTGAACGCGTAGCTGGTGGCCGCGCTGCCGTGCGCGTCCAGGCGGAAGGACTTGCCCTCCACGAAGCAGTCGTCGAACGACACCGTGCGCGTCTCGTCGTTGCCCTCGGTGCGCTTGAGGCTCGCGACGAGCTGGAACTTCGCGCGGTTCTGCAACAGCGTGTCGAGCTTGACGCTGGCGGAGCGGATCACCAGCTCGCCCTGCACGGTGCGCAGGCCGAAGATGACCTCGACCCGCTCGTTGGAGCCGATGGCCCGGATGTCCTCGCGCTCGGTGACGACGCGGAAGACGAGCGACTGGAGTCCCTCGACGGCCTCACCGTCGACGAGGATGCTGCTGCGATTGGCGGAGAATACCGTTGGCATCTGGGTGTTTCCTCATCAGACCTGGACCGTGATGGTCGCGTAGACGTAGTCAATGGCTCGCACGGGCCGCACGGCCAGGTTCACCCTGACGATGCCCAGCGCGAAGTCCTCCTGAGAGGAATAGACCTCCACCTTGAAGGCGGGATCCTTCCCATCCGTGGAGGGGACGATGGCTCCGTCCTTCTCCATCTGGAGCATGGCCTCGGTCAGCTTCTGCTTGAGCGCGCTGCGCCCGTCCGCGGTGTTGAGCTGGCCGATGAAGAGGTTGCCGATCATCTTCAGGGTGCGCACGGCCCGGTCGGCCACGCGGCGCACGTTGATCTGGTCGCCATCCGTGGTGAGCCCGCGCAGCACGATGGTGCCGCGGCCGCGCTCGAGCACCACGGGGACCACGTTGCCCTTGAGCAGGGTCTTCTGGTCATCCACCGGGATGGGCGGCAGCTCGCCCGCGCCGGAGATGCGCTTGAAGGTGGGCGAGTAGAAGTAGGGGAGGTTGCCCACGAGGCCGGCCACCGCGCCCGCCACGCCGTTGGGCGCCACCAGCACGAACCGGTCGCTCACCAGGTTGCTGGCGAGCTGCACGTACTCCTCCATGGTGCCCGCGTCCGGCACCTGGCCGAAGCCGAGGCGGCCCTTGCAGTCGTCGCTCAGGTTGTTGCAGTGGCTGATGACGTCGCCGTAGATGCGCGTCACCTTCGCCCGATCCGAGAAGTCCTGGATGGCGGCGAGGACCATGTCCACGTCGGGCTCGTCCTGGAGGCGGCGGAGCGCGGCGGCATAGTCATCGGCGGTCGCGTCCTTGCCTCCCGCGAGCGTGTACACCTCCGCGGCGGGCCAGCCGATCGCCTTCGACTCGTCCACCTTCACGTAGGCGGAGCCCGCCTTCAGCGTCGCGGTCAGCGACTCCAGGGTGAGGTTGCGGTGCACCTCGAGGACGACTTCCTTGCCGTTGCTCTCGCCCAGGACCTGCAGGTCGAACGAGATGCTCTGGTCGAGGTTGTTGCGGTACTCGATCTTGATGCCGATGCCGTTGGCCCAGGGCCCCGGGGCGCGCGCCAGGAGGGTGATGCCGGCGCCAGCCTTGGCGTCCTTGCCCTTGGGCGTGTCCTTGGGCGCGTCCTTGGCCGGTTCCGCCGGGCTCGCGCCCTTGGTGGCGTCCGCCGGGATGACCACCTTCGCGGTGGCCCCGGCGCTGGCGGGAAGCGGCGAGACGACCAGCTCGGAGACGCCGTTGTCGAGCGCCTGCTTCGCCTCGGGCAGGCTGTAGGCGCTCGCGCGGCCCAGCACTCCCACGAAGCGCGACCAGTTGCTCGCGCGCACCACCTTGCCGGGGTTCTCCTCCGTGAACCCGATGAGGCCCAGCACTCCGGACGGCGCGAGTTGCTGGGGAAGGACTTCCTTGACGACGGTTACCTGGACTCCAGGAATGATGAGGCCACTGGCCATGTGCTCTCCGGACCCTCGGGGACGAGGGGGTGGATGACCCTGCTCAGGGTGCAGGTTCCCCGGACCGCGCGCCTTGGCGGTTCACGCACGCCCTGAAGGCGCACGCGGTCCTGTGTTTCAGATGGATGTGGAACGCGACCGGCCGGCTGGGATCAGCTCTTGGCCGGGGTCGTGTTGGAACCCGGGGTCGTGTTGGAGCCCGGGGTCGTGTTGGAGCCCGAGGGGAGGGCCTTGGCGTCGACGGTGATCGGCTCCGGCAGCAGCAGGACCTCCGTCTTCTTCACCATCTCGAGGGTGATCGGCTTGAGGGTCGGGGGCTGACCGGCGAGCGCGAGGCCGACATTCATGAGCAGGTCCACGATGGCCGCGATGTGATCGATGCCGATGCTCACGAAGTCGACGATCACGTTGAGGAAGCGCCGGCTGGTCTCGACGACGTTCTGCACGGCGGCGGGCAGCAGGTCGAGCGTCGAGTTGACCAGATCCCTGCCCGCGCCGAGGACCTCCTTGAACATCGTCAGGACGTCCTTGTCCAGGAACGGCTCGATGACCTCCTGGACCTTGGTCAGGACCGTCTTCAGGACGTCCTGGACCTTGGTCAGCATGGACTTGAGGGGGTCCTTGAAGCCGTCCATCAGCTTCTTGTAGCCAGCGCCGGTGACCGCCTTGTAGAGCTTGTAGAGCGCCAGCTCGACCTTGTAGGCGACGTTGTTGACGGTGTTGAGGGTATCGGACGCGTTCATGACCAGGTCAGCCATTGCAACCTCTTCCTTGTGGGTGGAGCGGGTTCCGCCGTTCGCACCCCGGAAGACGACCCGGGTCATTCTTTGTGACATTTCTTGGGAAATGACGGCGTGGCGATGGACTTGGCGGGTGAAGTTCAGGCTTCTTCGTCGGGTAGGAGCGTCCGCA
This sequence comes from Archangium violaceum, assembly GCF_016887565.1. NCBI lineage: Bacteria > Pseudomonadati > Myxococcota > Myxococcia > Myxococcales > Archangiaceae > Archangium > Archangium violaceum. The sequence continues at coordinate 8,093,165 of NZ_CP069396.1, read as the reverse complement.
GCAGTTCGTCATCGGGGTCAAGAGGGCGCCAACCGGGCGGAGGCGGTGTGGTGCGGAGCGTTGCCCTGGCCTGCTCGACGCGCTTCTGATGGGTCTCTGGGGTATAAGCGGACCAGCGGCCAAGCGCCATGGCGACCTCGAAGCGGTTGGCGTCGTCCATCATGGCCGGCCAGCCGCCGGGGAGTCCTTCGGCGAACTCACGTACGAGAACATCGCGCACCAGGCGAGTGACTTGCTTGCGCCGCTCCGCCTCGGCGAGCAATGCGCTGAACACCTGCACCGCGGCGACGTCCTCCTCGCCCAGCTCCTCGGCCAGCAGATAGAGCGGGACGGCGGGACGCGCCTCGGCGAAAGCGGTGAGCGAATCGAAGCCCCGCTCGCGGACCCGCTCATACAGGCGGACCTTCCAGTTGCCCTCCCAGGAACGGTCCTCGCTCATCTTCCCATCCAAGGGGTGAAGTTCACCGGGATTCTATAGTCCCTCATGTTCTTCGCGACGAGCCTCAGGATTTCGTTCCGCGTCAACATCCGGCCAGCATCGACCTCGGCGTCGCGCAGGGTCTTCATGAGCATCCGGTTCCATTCACCGGGCCATGTGCGGCCCAAGCGCCAATTGCCACCTCCATGGATCGCCTCGTGCTTTGCCTGCTCCATTCGGACGCAGAACTGGTCGATGCTCATTTCGCCGGTGAAGCCGCGCTGCTCGAACCACTCGCGGAACTCTCGCGGCAGGACGTGGTGTCTCGGTGGCTCGGTCATGCCGGCACCAGCTCTGTTCGTCACCCGCATGCCCTGCACCTCGGGCCCGTCGCCGAGCGCGTCGCGCACGCCCCGTGGCAGCTCGTCGTGAGACTGCGCCATCATCACCTGGCCAGCCTGAATCCGGACAGTGGCGCTAACGACGGGAAGGGAGATGACGCTCGCCCGCACCAGCCGGCGCATCATCTCCACCCATTCGGCGGAGACGACCATCCGCGTGCCCGTCATCACGCCGTTGGAACCCACCATGAGACTCACCCCGAGCGTGGCGGGAGCGCTCGGTGGCAGCCTTGGCAGTGGCATCTTCAGCGTCGACACCATGGCGACCGTCTCGACGAGCTGCGCCAACAGCATCACCTGCTCGCCGCGCTTCATCGCCACGCGCACGGTCTCACAAGTCGAATTGAACTCGCCGGAAAGCTGGCCCATCAGCGAGGGGAGGTCTTTCGCCGCAGCCTCCATTTGTCCTGGATCGAGTGAGGAGAGTGCCGTCATGGAGGGCTCGAGCATCTTCTGCAAGCGGTCCATGTTCGCGAACAGCGTCTCCACGCGGTTGAAGCCCTGCTTGAGTACGACATCGACGAGGTTGAGGAAGTCGAGCCATCCGGCGAGCAGGAGGGAGCCGAGCATCGCTGCCTCGAGTCGCGGGCCCGCGAGGCGCAGCAGGGCGAGCTGCATGTCAAGGTCATCCACCTCCGAGGCCGCGTTGGCCAGTCGGGTGGCGGCAACGAGTTCTGCTTCAATCCACCGAAGCTGGCGTTCACCATGCTCGACGTAGCGGAGGAAGATGCCGCCGCCTCCCCCAGCGATGCCCGGGTTGCTGGTCTTGAGTCTGGAGAGCTCGCCGGAGAGCCGGCGGGTGGAGCCGGACACGTCGCCAACGGCACCGCGAAACGCCAGGTGGGCCGCGAGGGCGTTCTGCCACTCGGTCCCCGCTGCATTGTCAGAGCCCGCCGCCATCACAGTCGGCCTTTTGGCCAACGTAGGCTCCGCGATCTCACGCGGCATGTAGCGCAGGTTCACCCTCTGGCCGGGCGGTGGCGTCAGCGACGTACAGCCGGTGGACAGTAGGACCATGGCGAGCAGCAGGCCTGCCCACCGGGCCCTCGACGAGTCAGTGCGCATTGTTCCACCCTCAGGCTCCATGGGAGCCACGACAGCTCAGGCGGTCCTGATAATGCCCCGCTCGACCGTGACGGGCCACGGCGTCAGCCTCTGGCCGGCACACGGGCCGCCGACGCACACCCCGTCGTCGAGCTGGAAGAGCGCTCCGTGCCACGAACAGGCGATCAGCCGGGCATCGGGCGTCAGGTAGTCGTCGAGCTTCTGCGCCAGCGGCAGCCCCTGGTGCGGGCAGCGGTCCACGTAGCCCCGGACGACCTCCCCGGTGCGCACCAGGAAGCCGTGGAAGAAGGCGTCATCGATCTGAAGGACGAAGTTGCGCGCTCCGGGATCCTTGAGTGCGTCGAGCGTGCAGAGTGCGACGCCAGCGGGAGTCTCGAAGACGCGCGTGCGTCCTCCGGTCATCGACGCGGCTCCGTCACGGCCTGGTCGATCGCTCCGAAGATGGAGCGGCCCGCCTCGTCCTTCATCTCGATGCGCACGCGGTCGCCCCGGCGGAGGAAGGGCGTCTTCGGCGCCCCCGTCAGCAGCGTCTCGACCGTCCGCACCTCGGCGATACAGGAGTAGCCGAGCCCTCCGTCACGGATGGGCTTCCCGGGACCGCCATCCGCATCGCGGTTCGACACCGTGCCCGAGCCGATGATGGACCCCGCGCACAGGTCGCGCGTCCTGGCGGCGTGCGCGACCAGCGTGCCGAAGTCGAACGTCATGTCCACGCCCGCGTCCGCGCGCCCGAAGGGCTCTCCGTTCAACGAGACGCGCAGCGCCCCGTGCAGCTTGCCCTCGCGCCACGCATGGCCGAGCGCATCGGGCGTGACGGCAACCGGCGAGAAGGAGGAGGCCGGCTTGGACTGGAAGAACCCAAACCCCTTGGCCAGCTCCGCCGGAATGAGGTTCCGCAGCGACACGTCGTTGACCAGCAGGACGAGCCGGATCGCCCGCAGTGCCTCCTCGCGCGTCGCTCCCTGCCTCACGTCGCCGGTGATGACCGCGACCTCTCCCTCGAGGTCGCAGCCCCAGCTCTCGTCCGCGAGCGGGATGGGCTCACGAGGTCCGATGAATCCGTCCGAGCCGCCCTGGTACATGAGCGGGTCGGTCCAGAAGCTCTCGGGCATCTCGGCCTTGCGCGCCTTGCGCACGAGCGCCACGTGGTTCACGTACGCCGAGCCGTCCGCCCACTGGTAGGCACGTGGCAGCGGCGCGGCGCACTCCTCCTCGGAGAACGGTTTGCCCGGCGCCTCGCCCCGATTCAGTGCCGCGGCGAGCGCCCGGAGCGGCCCCTCGCAGCGCTCCCACTCGTCCAGCGCGCGCTGCAGCGTCGGCGCGATCGCCGTGGCGTCGGCATACGAGGACAGGTCATCCGAGACGACGACCAGCCGGCCGTCGCGCCCCGACTTCAGCGATGCGAGCTTCACCGGGGCTTCTCCGCGTCCGTCCCGGGCAGCCGGGCCTTCTGGAAGTTCGACCAGCAGGCGTCGTAGTCGCGCTGCAGGGCGGGCGTCTCCATCGCGAAGGGCGTCGGGGCGAATACCCAGCGCGACTCGAACATGAACGCGAGCGTGTCCGCGATCTTGTGGGGCGCGAGCCGGGCTTCCACCGCCCGCTCGTAGGTCTCACGGTCGGGGCCGTGGCCGCTCATGCAGTTGTGCAGCGACGCGCCGCCCGGCAGGAAGCCCTCGGCCTTCGCGTCGTACGCGCCGTGCACCAGTCCCATGAACTCGCTCATGATGTTGCGGTGGAACCAGGGCGGGCGGAAGGTGTTCTCGGCGACCATCCACCGCGGCGGGAAGATGACGAAGTCGCAGTTGGCGACCCCGGGGCTCTCGCTCGGCGAGGTGAGCACCGTGAAGATCGACGGATCCGGGTGGTCGTAGCTCACCGTGCCGATCGTGTTGAAGCGCGCCAGGTCGTACTTGTACGGCGCCAGGTTGCCGTGCCAGGCCACCACGTCGAGCGGCGAGTGGTCGAGCTCGGCCACCCAGAGGCGGCCCTGGAACTTCTGGATGACGCGCGTCGGCCGGTCCACGTCCTCGAACGCGGCCACCGGCGTGAGGAAGTCGCGCGGGTTGGCGAGCCCGTTCGAGCCGATCGGCCCCAGCTCGGGGAGCCGGAACAGCGCGCCGTAGTTCTCGCAGATGTACCCGGTCGCCTCGCCGTCGGGCAGCTCGGCGCGGAAGCGCACGCCGCGCGGCACCACGCCCACCTCACCCGGCGCGAGCCCGAGCACGCCCATCTCGGTCACCAGCCGGAGCCGCCCCGACTGCGGAACGAGCAGCAGCTCTCCATCCGCGTTGAAGAACACCGTGTCCGTCATCGACCGGTTGGCGAGGTACTGGTGGACCGCCACGCCCGTGCCGTGCGCGGGCGCGCCGTTCCCCGCGAACGTGACCAGTCCCTCGATGAAGTCGGTCGGCTGCGTCGGGCGCGGGAGCGGGCTCCAGCGCAGGCGGTTGGGCGTGACGGGCGCCTCGGTGAAGGGCCCGCTCTTCAGAAGGCCCTCCGGATGCGGGCGGAAGGGCGCATGGCTCGAGCTGGGACGGAGCCGGTACAGCCAGCTGCGGCGGTTCTCCCGCCGGGGCGCGGTGAACGCCGTGCCCGAGAGCTGCTCCGCGTACAGTCCGTACGGCACGCGCTGGGGAGAGTTCTGCCCCTCCGGAAGCGCGCCCTTGACGGCCTCGGTCGCCAGCTCGTTGCCGAATCCCGACATGTATCCGTCCATCGCCATGTGCCCCTCCGTGCGTTTCGCGCTACCGGATGACTACCGCCGCGTCGTCACCTGGATGACGCCGCGCCGGATCTGGTCGAGCTCGATGGACTCGAACAGCGCCTGGAAGTTGCCGTTGCCGAACCCCTCGTTCCCCTTGCGCTGGATGATCTCGAAGAAGATCGGCCCGAAGAGGTTCTCGGTGAAGATCTGCAGCAGGAAGCCCTCCGACTTGCTGCCGTCGATGAGGATGCGGTTCTTCTTCATCCGCTCCAGATCCTCGCCGTGGCCCGGCACCCGCTTGTCCACCAGCTCGTAGTAGGTCTCGATGGTGTCCTGGAAGATGACCCCGCGCTGGCGCAGCTTCTCCACCGTCCCGTAGATGTCGTCGGTGGTCAGCGCCAGGTGCTGGATGCCCTCGCCGTTGTACTGGCGGATGAACTCCTCGATCTGCGACTTGTCGTCCTGGCTCTCGTTGAGCGGGATGCGGATGGCCCGGTCGGGGGCGATCATCGCCTGAGAGAACAGGCCGGTCGCCTGGCCCTTGATGTCGAAGTACTTCTGCTCGGTGAACCCGAACACCCGGTTGTAGAAGCTCGACCAGGTGCGCATCTCGCCCCGGCGCACGTTGTGCGTGAGGTGGTCGAGGATGTCGAGGCCCGTGCTGTTCTTCGCCTCCGCCTCCGCGGCCCCGGGAATCTGGCGCCAGCCGTCATAGAGCGAGCCCTTCGCCCCGTAGCGGTCGACGAGATAGAGGAGGCTGCCACCGATGCCCTGGAGGACATAGCTGTCCGGGCCGAGCGTGCCCGCGAGCGGATCCGCCGGGCGCGCACCGCGCTCGATCGCCAGCTCGTACGCCTTCTTCGCGTTGTCCACGCGGAACGCCATGCCGTTGGCCGACGGGCCGTGCAGCGCCCGGAACTCGGCCGCCTGCCCGGTCGGCTCGCGGTTCACCAGCAGGTTGATGCCGCCCTGCTTGTAGCGGACGACGTCCTTCGTCGGGTGCATCGCGTAGGCCGTGAAGCCCAGCCGCTCGATGAGATCGATCATCTTGCCGGGCTCCGGCGAGGTGAACTCGACGAACTCGAAACCATTCAACCCGAGGGGATTCTCCGCCACGTTGCTCATGACCTGGCTGCCTCCGTAGTCTCTTCAGATAGTAACATCTGAAACTAACCACGCAAGACATTGCTGAGGGCATGTCAAATGGGTGACGAGCAGGCCCCTGGTTCAGTGCTTGTCAGACAGACGAGCGGCACTGACGGGATTGATAAGGAGTTGTTGTCGCCGGGCTGATGCGATGCGTCAGCGGCGGGTGAGCACGCGCTCGGCGGCGGCTTCCAGGCGGCGGAGCACGTCCTTGAGCTCGGCGATCTCCTGCTCACCGAGTCCCTTCAGCACCTCGGCCTCGAGCTCGAGCACCGCGGGCACGACCCGGGCGTAGAGCTTCTGCCCCTCGGCCGTGAGCGAGAGCCGGAGGGAGCGGCCATCGTCGGTGTTCGTCACGCGACGCAGGAGCCTGCGCCGTTCGAGCACCTGCGCGGCGCGGCTCACCGTCACCTTGTCCATCTTCGTACGGCCGACGATCTCCTGTTGAGTGAGCTCGTCGTTCTCCGCCAGCACGGTGATGACGCGCCACTCGTTCACCTTGAGGCCGAAGTGCTCCTCATATGCTCGGGCGATGACCTGGCTCACCGCGTTGGAGGCGAGCGAGAGCCGGTACGGCAGGAATTCGTCGAGATTGAGAGGAGAGCGCGCCACGGTACGTCCGCAGGGTACGAGGGGGCCGGGGCGGGGGCAACCGGCGCCGCACCGGGAATCGCCGAAGCGGTCCGGAGCACGGCGCCGGGAGGGGGGCGGGACTAGGCGGCCCTGGAGCCGGACGGCTTCCAGTTGGCGAAGAAGCGCGACTTGAACCGGGCGCAGTACTCCACGAGGTTGCCCTGGGACAGGGTGTGCTGCTTGAAGTCCGAGTCCACCGGGAAGGCGATGATGCCCACCAGGAACGCGTACACCGACGCGTCGAAGGAGGTGGGCGTCTCGCCGAGCAGGAACGGCCTGCTGCCCATGATCGTCGACACCGCGGTGATGTCGTCCTTGCCCAGCTTCTGCACCTCATCGAAGTTGTGGCGGCCCATGCCCTGGGCATGGAGCGTCTTGAACATCTTGCGGCGCAGCACCGGCAGCATGACGTTGCCCAGGACCACCGGCAGCATCGTCTCGAGCACCGGCACGTAGGCGCGCCAGCCCGCCTCGTCCACCCAGCGCGTGTACACGATGTTCCAGTAGGTGGACTCCTCCAACATGCGCCGGACCGTGTGGCCGATCGCCTTCTGCTCATCCGTCAGCTTGCTGTCGAGCGTGTCCCCAAACTTCTGCTTGAGGTACTCGATGATGAACTGGGAGTCGCCCATGAGCCGTCCGTCGACGTCGACGTAGGGCACCTTGCCCTTGGGCGCCTTGCGCAGGTCGGCCGGCTGCACCTGGTAGTTCTGGCCCGTCATGCGCAGGTAGGACTCCAGCTTGATACAGAACGGGCTGAGGTTGGGGGTACCCCAGGCGGTGGGGGTCTGATAGAGGGTGATCATCGCTGTTGTCTCATCCTGTCGCAGACTGCTCGAGTTGTTCATCCGTGCGCGCCGCCCGTGCCGCTGGCCGGACACGCACCTGGACTCCACTGAATGCGGCATTGCCGCTGATGGCATCGAGGGCGCGATCGTCCGTGAGATCGTTGATGCTCACGCCCGCGTGCTCTCCGGCGACCCGGAGCCGCACACCCTCGCGCCCATGCCCGTAGCCGTGGGGCAGGCTCACCACTCCGGGCATGACTTCTTCCGTCACGTTCACGGGAGCTTGGACCTCCCCAACCCGGGAAGTGATCACAGCCTCCTCGCCCTCGCTCAGTCCCAGCCGCCGGGCATCCTCCGGGTGCACCATCAGCGTGCACCGGGGCTTGCCCTTGATGAGACGGGGCACGTTGTGCAGCCAGGAGTTGTTGTCCCGCAGGTGGCGCCGCCCGATGAGCAGCAGCTCCCCCTCCTCGGGGGCCCGCTCTGCTTCCAGGAAGGTGCGGCGCAGCCGGTGCACGTCCGCCACCAGCACGTCCGGGGCGAGGTGGATGCGGCGATCCTTCGTGGCCAGCCGCCCGGGCAGGCTCGGCTTCAGGGGCCCCAGGTCCACCCCGTGCGGCTTCGCCTTCAGGCTCGCGAGGCTCAGGCCCTTGCGCAAGGGGCGGAGCTTCATGCCGTACGGGCCCGCGCGCAGTCCCAGGTCCAGGATGCCGTCGGGGCCGAGCGCCTTGAGCGCGCGGTACGTCAACTCGCCGCGCACGCGGGGCGCGCCCCGGAGCGTCTCCAGGCGGTGCTTCAGCTCCAGGAAGATCTCCCAGTCGTGGCGCGAGTCCGGGCCGGGCGTGAAGAGCGGCGGCGAGTACTTCGTCGTGTTGCGCACCGCCAGCGCGTGGAACGCGATGTCGTAGTGGCTCCGCTCCAGGTGCGTGGTGGGGGGGAGGATGAGGTGCGCGTGCCGCGTCGTCTCGTTGATGTACGGGTCGATGCACACCATGAAGTCCAGCGACGCGAGCGCCTTGTCGAGCTGCCGTCCGTTGGGCGTGGACACCACCGGGTTGCCCGCGGAGGTGAGCATCGCGCGGATGCGCCCGGGGCCGTCGGTGAGGATCTCCTCGCCGAGCGCGGACACCGGCAGCTCACCGGCGAACTCGGGCAGCGCGCGCACCCGGCTCCTGAAGCGGGCGAAGCCGCCGCGGTTCATGGACATGGCGCGCGGCCCGCCCACGACGTCGAAGGCCGGCCGGGTGAAGAGGGCGCCTCCCTGGCGGTCGAAGTTCCCCGTCACGATGTTGATGAGGTTGATGAGCCACTGGCACATCGCGCCGAAGGCCTGCGTGGAGACGCCGACGCGGCCGTAGCAGACGGCGGACTCCGAGGCGGACAGCTCGCGGGCGATCCGCCGGGTGGTGTCCGCCGGCACGCCGGTGTGGGGCGCGGCGCGCTCGGGGGTGAAGTCGCGCGCCAGCTCGCGGATGGAGGCCAGTCCGTCGGAGAGCTCCGCGAGCCGTCCGAGCTTCGGGCCCGCCTCCTCCAACAGCACGTGCAGCAGGGAGAAGAGCCACAGGGCGTCGGTGCCGGGGCGGATGAAGAGGTGCTCGTCCGCGATGCCGGCGGTCTCCGTCTTCCGGGGGTCCACCACCACCACCCGGCCCCCGCGCTTCTGGATGGCCTTGAGCCGGTCGCGCACGCCCGGCGCGCTCATCAGGCTTCCGTTGGAGGCCAGCGGGTTGGCCCCGAGGATGAGCATGTAGCGCGTGTGGTCGATGTCCGGGATGGGGATGAGGAACTGGTGCCCGAACATCAGGAACGCGGCGAGCTGGTGGGGCAGCTGGTCCACCGACGAGGCCGAGAACTTGTTCCTCGTGCGCAGCGCCCTCAGGAGGAACGGCAGGAACATCATCGCGCCGTGGTCGTGCACGGTGGGGTTGCCCACGTACACCCCCAGGGCGTCCTTGCCGTGCTCCCGCTGGATGGCGTGGAAGCGCCGCGCGGTCTCGTCCAGCGCCTCCTCCCAGGAGATGGGCTCCCAACCGGTGGCGGTGCGCCGGACCGGGTGACGCAGCCGGTCGGGGTCCTCGTGGAGATCCTGCAGCGCGACCGCCTTGGGACAGATGTGGCCCTTGCTGAACGGATCCTCCTCGTCGCCCCGGATGGAGGTGATCCGGCCCTGGGACGTCTCGATCTGGATGCCGCACATGGCCTCGCAGAGGTTGCAGGTGCGGAAGTGCAGCTCGGATGGCACGGCGGGTTTGCTCATCAGGAGCCTCTAGGGACCACGGGCGGCGGTATTGAAGGCGGTGGCATTCAACCACATCCGGACGCGGAGGGGGGTGCTCCCCGGAAACGCAACCAGAGGGTGACAGTTTTACGCCGGGTCGGTGTTCCAGGGGGCAGGTAACGCGACGCGGCCTGGTGGGCTGGCGTCCTTTCGTGGAGGCGCAGCATGTGGAAGAGCCTGGGTGTGGGAGTGGCCGTGCTGATGTTCCTGCCCGCCTGCGGGCTGTTCATGGAGCAGGGGAACGGCCGCAAGGTCACCGAATCACGGGAGGTCTCCTCGATTTTCACCAGGGTGGAGAATCACACCTCCCTGGACGTGGTGGTGCGCGAGGCCGATTCCAGCTCCGTCTCCCTCACCCTGGACGAGAACCTGCAGCGCTACGTGACCGCCCGCGTCCAAGGGGAGGCGCTCATCATCGAGGATTCGGCGAACCTGTCCTTCTCGGGCGAGGGCCGCGTGGTGGCGACGCTGCCGCGCTTCCTGGGCGCGAGGAACGATGGCTCCGGCGATCTCCTCGTCGAGGGCGTCACCCAGGCCAACGCGCTCACCTTCGTGCTCGATGGCTCGGGCTCGGTGCGCTACTGCGGGCCGGCGAGCAGCCTCACCGCGAACCTGTCGGGCTCCGGGGACATGACGCTCTGCACTCCCGAGGCCCAGATGCTGGAGGGCGTGAGCCTGGAGCTCGGGGGCTCCGGCTCCATCACCTATGACGGCTCGGCGAAGCGGCTGGAGGCGATCTGCGACGGGTCCGGCGACATCCACCTCACGGGCCAGGCGCCGCAGCTGGTGGCCCAGGCGCGCGCCAGTGGGGATGTCGATGCCCGGGGCTTCACCAGCTCGAACGCGGAGCTGCGCGTGTCCGGCTCCGGAGGGGTGAGCGCCACCGTCCAGGACGGCAGCGTGGCGGTGCGCATCGACGGCTCCGGCGGCGTGGACCTGTGGGGCAATGCCTCGGTGCGCGACGTGAGTCTCAACGGCAGCGGGAACTTCCGCCGCCACTGAGCCAGCAGAAGCGCGCCTTTCGCGGCCGCACAGGGGGCCTTTTCCCGTTCGCCCGGCTCACGGGGGAGCGGGGGAGGGCCCCTCTGGTTTTCCGGGAGTCGCGGCCTCTCCATCCATGAGAGGGCGGCCCGACATGATCTCTTCGGATGCAGGACGAGGGCTCCGGTTATATGACGCACGCACCTTTCCGGACCCCTCTCCCCGAGATTCCATGCTCACCCTGCGTGGCGCCCCCGCCCTCTCCGAGTTCCGTCTGGCCAAGTTGCTCGCTCGCTGCCGTGAGCTGGAGCCGACCGTGGCCTCCGTCTACGCGGAGTTCGTGCACTTCGTCGACGTCGCGACGGCCCTCACGGAGTCCGAGCGGACCTTGATGGACCGGCTGCTGGAGTACGGCCCCCGGCTGGCCCGGGGCGAGCGGCGCGGCAGCCTGCAGCTCGTCATCCCGCGCCCCGGCACCATCTCGCCCTGGTCCTCGAAGGCCACGGACATCTTCCAGAACTGCGGCCTGCGCGGCGTGCGGCGCATCGAGCGAGGCATCGCCTGGTGGGTCGCCGACGGAGCCGGCAAGGCCCTGAGCCCCGGGCAGCTCGCCCGCGTACAACCGGTGCTGCACGACCGGATGACGCAGGCGGTGGTGGGGCGCGAGGAGGACGCCGCCATCCTCTTCGCCGAGCACACGCCCCGGCCGCTCACCACGGTGGATGTGCTGGGCGGAGGCCGGGCCGCGCTCGCCACCGCGAACCGCGAGCTGGGCCTGGCCCTGGCCGAGGATGAGATCGACTACCTGGTGACGCGCTTCACGGGGCTGAAGCGCAACCCCACCGACGTCGAGCTGATGATGTTCGCGCAGGCCAACAGCGAGCACTGCCGGCACAAGATCTTCAACGCTTCGTGGACCATCGACGGGGTGGAGCAGGAGCGCTCGCTCTTCCAGTCCATCAAGAACACGTACGCGGCCAACAAGGAGGGCGTGCTGTCGGCGTACAAGGACAACGCCGCGGTGATGGAGGGCTTCGAGGTGGAGCGCCTCTTCCCGGACGCGGCCAGCGGCGAGTACCGCTTCCACCGCGAGCCCGCGCACATCCTGATGAAGGTGGAGACGCACAACCATCCCACCGCCATCTCGCCGCACCCGGGCGCCTCGACGGGGGCGGGCGGAGAGATTCGTGACGAGGGCGCCACGGGCCGGGGTGCCAAGCCCAAGGCGGGCCTGAGCGGGTTCTCCGTGTCGAACCTGCGCATCCCCGGCTACGAGCAGCCCTGGGAGCAGCCCTACGGAAAACCGGAGCGCATCGTGTCGGCGCTCGACATCATGATCGACGGCCCGCTGGGCGGCGCCGCCTTCAACAACGAGTTCGGCCGGCCCAACCTGTGCGGCTACTTCCGCAGCTTCGAGCTGCAGGTGCCCACCCCCGAGGGCCCCGAGGTGCGCGGCTACCACAAGCCGATCATGATCGCCGGTGGCCTGGGCAACATCCGGGCCCAGCACGTGCAGAAGGGGCAGCTCCAGCCGGGGGACAAGATCGTCGTGCTGGGTGGCCCGGCGATGCTCATCGGCCTGGGCGGTGGCGCGGCGTCCTCGATGGCGCAGGGCGCGAGCGCGGCGGACCTCGATTTCGCCTCGGTGCAGCGCGACAACCCGGAGATGGAGCGGCGCTGCCAGGAGGTCATCGACCGGTGCTGGGCCCAGGGCGAGGCCAACCCCATCCGCTCCATCCACGACGTGGGCGCGGGCGGCCTGTCCAACGCGGTGCCGGAGCTGATCCACGACAACGACCTGGGTGGGCGCTTCGAGCTGCGCGAGGTGCCGAACGCCGAGCCCGGCATGGCGCCGGTGGAGATCTGGTGCAACGAGGCGCAGGAGCGCTACGTGCTGGCCATCGCGCCGGAGGACCTGCCGCGCTTCCAGGCCCTGTGCGAGCGCGAGCGTGCGCCCTTCGCGGTGCTGGGCGAGGCCACCGAGGAGCAGGTGCTGAAGCTGACGGACCAGCGGTTCGGCAACGCGCCCATCGACATCCCGATGGACGTGCTGTTCGGCAAGCCGCCGCGCATGCACCGGGACGTGAAGTCGCGCCCGCTGACGCACGCCGAGCTGAAGCTGGACGCGCCGGTGAAGGAGCTGCTGACGCGGGTGCTCGGGCACCCGACGGTGGCGGACAAGGGGTTCCTGATCACCATCGGTGACCGGACGGTGTCGGGCCTGACGGCGAGGGACCAGATGGTGGGCCCGTGGCAGGTACCGGTGGCGGACTGCGCGGTGACGCTGTCGGCGCACGCGGGCTACACGGGCGAGGCCATGTCCATGGGCGAGCGCACGCCGGTGGCGCTCCTCGACTCGGCCGCCTCGGCGCGCATGGCGGTGGCCGAGGCCGTGACGAACATCGCCTCGGCGCGCATCGGGAAGCTGGGGGACGTGAAGCTGTCCGCGAACTGGATGGCCGCCGCCGGCAGCCCGGGCGAGGACGCCAACCTGTACGCCGCGGTCAAGGCGGTGGGCATGGAGCTGTGCCCCGCGCTGGGCCTCACCATCCCGGTGGGCAAGGACTCCATGTCCATGCGCACGGTGTGGGAGGAGAAGGGGGCCCGGAAGGCGGTCGTCTCTCCGCTGTCGCTCATCGTGTCGGCCTTCGCGCCGGTGCTCGACGTGCGCAGGTCGCTCACGCCGCAGCTGCGCGAGCTGGACTCGGACACGCGGCTGGTGTTCGTGGACCTCGCGGGCGGCAAGCAGCGGCTGGGTGGTTCGGTGCTGGCGCAGACCTGGTCCCAGGTGGGCCCGCGCTGCCCGGACGTGGAGAGCCCCGAGCTGCTCAAGGGCTTCTTCTCCGCGATGCAGGTGCTCAACGAGGAGGGGCTGCTGCTGGCCTACCATGACCGCTCGGACGGTGGCCTCCTCACCTCGCTGGTGGAGATGGCCTTCGCGGGCCACTGCGGCTTCGAGGTGGACGTGACCGCGCTGGGCTCGGATGCCGTCGCGGCGCTCTTCAACGAGGAGCTCGGCGCGGTGCTGCAGGTGCAGTCCACGAATCTGTCGCGCGTGCGCGATGTGCTGACGAAGCATGGTTTGGGCTCCGCGTACCAGGAGCTCGGCCGGCCCCGGGCGGAGCTGACGGTGCAGGTGCGCCACGGCGGGACGGTCCTCCTGGAGGAGGACACGGTGGCGCTGCGCAAGGTGTGGTCGCGCGTCAGCTACGAGATGCAGAAGCTGCGCGACAACCCGCGCTGCGCCGACGAGGAGTACGCCGCGAAGTGCGACCCGCGCGACCCCGGCCTGTCGCCCCGGCTCACATTCGATCCGACGGAGGACGTGGCGGCGCCGTACATCGCCAAGGGCGTGAAGCCCCGGGTGGTCATCCTGCGGGAGCAGGGGGTGAACAGCCAGCTCGAGATGGCGCGGGCGTTCATTCGCGCGGGCTTCAACGCGGTGGACGTGCACATGAGCGACATCCTCGCGGGGCGGGTGTCGTTGAAGGACTTCACGGGCGTCGCGGCCTGCGGAGGCTTCTCCTACGGCGACGTGCTGGGCGCGGGCGGCGGCTGGGCCCGGTCGATTCTGTTCAACGCGCGGGCTCGGGACGAGTTCGCCGCGTTCTTCGCGCGCTCGGGCACCTTCGCCCTGGGCATCTGCAACGGCTGCCAGATGATGTCGCAGCTGCGCGACCTCATCCCGGGAGCCGAGCACTTCCCGCACTTCGTGCGCAACGCCTCGGAGCAGTTCGAGGCGCGGCTGGTGCAGGTGGAGGTGGCGGAGAGCCCGTCGCTGTTCTTCAAGGGCATGGCGGGCAGCCGCATCCTCATCGCGTCGTCGCACGGAGAGGGGAGGGCGGAGTTCGCCAGCGCCGAGGATGCCGCACGGGTGAACGGGCTGGGCGTGGTGCCGGTGCGCTTCGTGGACAACCACGGGCGGGTGACGGAGACGTACCCGGCGAACCCGAACGGCTCGCCGCACGGAATCGCGGGCATGACGTCGCGGGACGGGCGCGTCACCATCATGATGCCGCACCCGGAGCGCGTGAGCCGCAGCGTGCAGTACTCCTGGTGCCCGCCGGAGTGGGGCGAGGACGGTCCCTGGATGCGGATGTTCCGCAACGCCCGCGCCGCGTTGGGCTGAGGTGTAGCCCTACTCCGACCAGACGAGCGCCAGCTCGAGCTCGATTGCATCGAACGGCTCGGCGCGGACGCGCTCGTCCCCGGCGAAGGAATCGACGAGCAGCCAGTGGCTCCCCTCGATCCGGAAGATGTCGAGGGTGCGGGCGACCGGGTCCACGTGCCACACGTTCCGTACGCCCTCCCGAGCGTAGATGCGCATCTTCTGGACCTTGTCGATGCGCCGCGTGCGCTCGGAGAGGACCTCGCAGACCCAGTCCGGGGCGAGGTCGTAGTGCGCTGGGGCGTCGTCTCCGCCGATGGCCTGCGGCAGGCGCTCGCGCCGCCAGCCGGCGATGTCCGGCACGAGCTTGTCCGGCCGGCGGCCGAGGTGGAGTTCCGGTTCATCGAGGATGACCCACCCTCCCGGACCTCCCCTGCCGAACTTGAAGGGCATGGTGAGGAGGGCGCCCAGGCCCGTCGACGCGTTGGCGTGCGGCCGGGCTGGGCGAGGGCTGAGGTGCAGCTCGCCGTTGAGAATCTCCGCCACCATCTCCGGTGGAGCCGCCTGGAAGGCCGCCTCCACGGACGGGGAGTTTCGCTCGGCGGACTCGGAATCTTCGGGACGGCGAGGGGCCATGAGTGCAGATTTCAGCATGCCCCCCACGTCTTGCAATCCCGAGTCCGTCAGGTCAGGCAGCCTCTGACCGGACGGTCGAGGAGAACGTCAGCGGGTCTCGGAGCCCGTGGTGGCGGCTCCCTTCCGCCCGCGCTTCCCGGTGGCCCAATCTTCCCACACGTTGAAATTCTTCATCTGCTGGCCCAGGTCCGTGGTGCGCATCAGCTCCTCGATCTGGGCGCGTGACTGGCGCGGCAGCTTCGCGTCCATCTGCGCGAAGCCGTACGTCAGTGCCCCCGTGATGGCCGCGTTGAGCCGCAACTGCTGCGGATCGCACTTGTCCATCTCATCCGAGCGCGCGTGGTAGTTCGGCCCGTACAGCGCCGGTTCCTGGTTGGCCACCAGGTTGGCCACTCCGTGCAGCATGAAGTCGAAGTTGTCCGTGCCCACGATCGGCGCGTCCACCTGCGTGAAGGGGCCCAGTCCCTTCACCGGCTCGAGCGCCCGGTCCACCAGCGGCGGCAGCTCGGGGCGGCCTCCCGTGAAGAAGCCGTTGATGCGCCCGCAGCCGATGTCGAACGAGGCCGCCATCACGTGCTTGTCCAGCTCGGCCTCGTGCGTCTTCACGTAGCCCGCCGAGCCGTACATGCCCTGCTCCTCGCCGTTCCACAGTGCGAAGCGCAGGGTGCGCGCCGGCTTGATGCCCAGCCGCTTCATCTGCCGCGCCACGTCGATGAGCATCGCCACGTTCGCCCCGTTGTCCAGCGCGCCCGTGCCCAGGTCCCACGAGTCCAGGTGCGCGCCGATCACCACCACCTCGTCCGGACGCGTGCTCCCGCGGAGCTCCCCGATGACGTTGTAGCTCTCGTAGGCCGGGCCCGACTGGATGTCGATGTCCGCCGTGAGCGTCAGCGTCTTGCCCGCGCGCAGCAGGCGCTGGGCACGCAGGGCGCCGTCACGCTCCATCACCATCATGGGCCGCGTGTTGCTCATCCCCACCGACACGTTGTGCCGGTAGAGGGTATTGTTGGGCCGCGAGCCCACGTACACCACGCCCGCCGCGCCGGCGGCGAAGGCCCGCTGTTCGATCTCGGCGGACTCGGCGTACTCGCGGAACAGGTCGTCCACGTTCTTCAGCTCCGTCTGGTCGACGAGCAGGAACGCGCCCTTCGCCTTCTCCCCGAGCGACTGGAAGTCCTTCCCAGTGCCCTTGCCCGCGTCGAGCAGCGGGGCCGTCATGCCTCCCTTGGGCGTCGCGGTGGAGAAGGGCATGGCCGCGATGCGCGGCGAGAAGCCCACGCCCGTCCCGCGCACGGAGGCGGACGCCGAGCGCTCCAGCCACAGGCCCGGCATCTGGAAGGGCTCCTTGCGCGCCTCGACCCCGGCCTCGCGGAAGCGCGCGAGTGCCCAGTCCACGGAGCGCAGGTTCGAGGGCGAGCCCGTGGCCCGGCCGCCCACCTCGTCCACGAGGGATTGCAGATCGCTCAGCAGCGGCGTGTCCCCGAGGAAGGCGGAGGTCAGGCGCGAGGCCTCGGCGCGCGAGGTGTCCGAGCTCTTCGCCGCGGGCTTCGGCGCTTCCGCCAGGGCCGGCGAGCCGAGCAGGGTGAGGGACAGGAGGGAGGAGACCAGTCGACGCGAGGAGGGGGTGCTCAGGCAGCGGCTCCAGGAAGGAGGGGCGGAGGAGCATCCTCCCAGCCTTCCGGGAGCGGCAAGGCGCATCACGTCCCGGCTCGGAGCCCGGAAACACGAAGGCCCGATGTGAACCGGAGTCCACATCGGGCCCTGTTTGAGGCGCCACCCGGATTCGAACCGGGGAATGAAGGTTTTGCAGACCTTTGCCTTACCACTTGGCTATGGCGCCGCGACAACCGTGTACGGCCTTATATGAACCCGAGACAGCCCGGTCAAGACAGTAGAAGGGGGGGCGAGCACATCCGTGTCTGGTAGCCCGGTAGCATCGGGGGCGAGCGGTCCTGCCACTGGAGGGGCGTCACGATGCTGCATGGATATGGGCTGTACCAGGAGGAGCACGAGGCCTTCCGCCGCACGGTCCGGGCGGTGATCGACAAGGAGCTGAAGCCCTTCGCCCAGGAGTGGGAGGAGAAGGAGGAGTTCCCTCGGGAGCTCTTCACCCGCTTCGCCGAGCTGGGCTTTCTCGGCCTCAAGTACCCCGAGGAGTACGGGGGCTCCAACGCCGGCGAGCTCTACGAGGCGGTGCTGCTCGAGGAGATGGGACGCTGCGGCTCGGGCGGCCTCGCCGCGAGCCTCGGGGCCCAGCACACCATCGCCACCGGGCCCCTCCACAAATACGGCACCGAGGACCAGAAGCGGCGCTTCCTCGTCCCCGCCCTCCGGGGGGAGAAGATCGGTGCCTTCGGCATCACCGAGCCCAACGCGGGCTCCGACGTGGCCGGCCTGCGCACTACCGCCCGCCTCGACGGGGACCACTACGTCGTCAACGGCTCGAAGACCTACATCACCAATGGCGTCCGGGCGGACTTCCTCGTCCTGGCGGTGAAGACGCAGCCGGACGCCGGACACAAGGGCCTGTCCCTGTTGGTGGTGGAGAAGGGCACCCCCGGCTTCTCGGTGGGGCGGAAGCTGAAGAAGCTCGGCTGGCGCGCCTCGGACACCGCCGAGCTCTTCCTCGAGGATTGTCGGGTGCCCGCGTCCAACCTGCTCGGTGGGGTGGAGGGGCAGGGCTTCTATCAGATCATGGGCAACTTCCAGTGGGAGCGCCTGTCGCTCGCCCTGGGGGCCGTGGGCGCCATGGAGGAGATGCTCGAGGTGGTGATGGCCCACGTGCGCGAGCGGCGGGCCTTCGGCCACTCGCTCAACGAGTTCCAGGTGGTGCGCCACCGCATCGCCGAACTGGCCACGGAGTTCGAGGCGGCGCGCCAGCTCACCTACCACGCGCTGCGCCTGCACGTGGGCGGCGAGTTCGCCATCGCCCAGACGTCCATGGCCAAGAAGGTGGCCACCGAGACCGCGTGCCGGGTCGCCGACGCGTGCCTCCAGCTCCATGGCGGCGCGGGCTACATGATGGAGTACGACATCCAGCGACATTGGCGCGACGCGCGCCTGGGCCCCATCGGCGGCGGCACCAGTGAGATCATGAACGAGATCATCGCCAAGCAGCTCGGTCTCTAAGAGGGGCCCTGTCCAGCGCCAGGGCGGGCAGGCGGGCTCACGGGAAGGGCATCTGGGGGCTCCCGGTTGTCCCTCAAGACACCGCAGCAGGAGGTCCCGGGTGCTGGATCCCCGTATGCCCTGTACCGAGCTCTACGTGCGGCTCGGGGACGAAGAGGTGCTCGTCCTCGACTGTCGTGATCCCGATGACTGGGTCCGTTACGGACTGCACATCCCTGGCGCCCTGTGGATGCCCTTCGAGGAACTCCTCCGGGAGGCGGAGGTGCTCCCCGATGACGAGCTCATCGTCGTGTGTGGGTGCGCCGAGGATGGTTCCGACGCGCGCCGGGCCTGCCGCCTGCTCCAGTTACGAGGGCGCAACGCCATCTGCCTGGAGGGCGGCCTCCAGGCATGGATCACCACCGGCTTGCCAACCGAGAGCCATGAAGTGGGGGCCTCGGTGGGCATGTGCTGAAGCGGGCGGGTTCCCGCTCCTGCGTGCGTGAAGTCCGGCGCCAAAGGGTGTAAAGACGCGCCGCAGCACACCCCCCGCGACCCCTAGGAGAGGGAGTCAGACACCATGGCCAAGCTTCGTGCCGTCCTCATCGGAGCCACCGGACTCGCCGGTCAGCAGTTCATCGCCGCGCTGAAGGATCACCCCTACATCGAGCTCACCGGGCTGGCGGCCTCGCCGCGCTCCGCAGGCAAAGCCTACGTCGAGGCGCTCCGCACCGCCAACGGGATGACCGCCTGGTTCGTCCCCGAGGCGCTCCCGGAGTCGATCGCGAAGATGAAAGTGGTGAGCGGTGAGGAGGTGCAGGCCAAGGACTACGACATCGCCTTCTCGGCGGTGGAGTCGGACGTGGCCAAGGACATGGAGCCGCGGCTGGCCCGGGACATCCCCGTGTTCTCCGCGGCCAGCGCCTTCCGCTACGAGGCGGACGTGCCGCTGCTCATCCCTCCGGTGAACGCCGCCCACTCCCCGCTGGTGCGCGAGCAGCAGAAGCGCCGCGGCTGGAAGGGCTTCATCGTCCCCATCCCCAACTGCACCACCACGGGCCTGGCCATCACGCTGGCCCCGCTGCACGAGCGCTTCGGCATCAAGTCGGTGCTGATGACCTCGATGCAGGCCATGTCCGGCGCGGGCCGCTCGCCGGGCGTCATCGGCCTGGACATCCTGGACAACGTCATCCCCTACATCCCCAAGGAGGAGGAGAAGGTCCAGGTGGAGACGAAGAAGATCCTCGGCGTGCTGGATGCCGGGGGCGCCGCCATCTCGCCGCACGACGTCCGGGTGTCCTGCACCTGCACGCGCGTGGCGGTGATGGAGGGCCACACCGAGTCCGTCTTCGTGTCGCTCGCCCGCAAGGCCTCCGTGCAGGAGGTGGTGGCGGCGATGCGCGAGTGGCGGGGCGCCGAGCTGTCGCGGAATCTGCCGTCCGCGCCGCCGCGGTGGATCGAGGTGCTGGATGAGCCCTTCCGCCCGCAGCCGCGCCTGGATCGGGACACCCACGGGGGCATGGCCACCACGGTGGGCCGGGTGCGCGAGGACGCCGTGCTGGAGAACGGCTTCAAGTACATGCTCGTCTCCCACAACACGAAGATGGGAGCGGCCAAGGGAGCCATCCTGGTAGCCGAACTGATGCGTGCCCAAGGGCTCCTGGGGTGAGTAGGCGGGGGTAGGTGCTCAATTTGGGAGTGCCACCCCCGTTACAACCCATTAGTGTGCGCGCGCACGGACTCAGCCCAAGAGGAGAATTTCACAATGGCGTACGTGGTCACCGAGCCTTGCATCAAGTGCAAGTACACCGACTGTGTCGAGGTCTGCCCGGTCAATTGCTTCTACGAGGGGTCCAACTTCCTGGTCATCCACCCCGACGAGTGCATCGACTGTGGCGCGTGTGAGCCGGTCTGCCCGACGAAGGCGATCTTCCCCGAGTCGGACCTGCCCTCCGAGTACGCCGAGTACAAGGCGCTGAACGCGCAGTTCGCCACCCAGTGGCCGAACATCGCGGAGAAGAAGGCCTCGCTGCCCGACGCCGAGGCGTTCAAGGACAAGAAGGGCAAGCGCAGCATGCTGGAGCCCAAGCCCGGCAAGTGAGCAGCTGGACTCTCCGCTGGATTCCCTCTCCCTCTGGGAGAGGGGCAGGGTGAGGGTCGTGCCCGAGGCCCTCCGCCGAGAGGCGTGAGGGCCTTTGTCCTGCCCGGAGTCTCTCTCACGTGGTGAGGAAGGCACTGAGCTTCAGCCCCCGTGCGGCCAGGGCCTCGCGGATCCGGGCCAGCTCCTCTTGGGGCAGGGGGCCACGCCGTCCCTGGATGCGCAGGGCCACCTCGCGAGCGCCCGTGCGCTCCACCTCCACCGTGGCGTTCAGCGCTCCGCCCAGGTGCATCGCCAGGGCGGGCCGCCGCGACTTCACGAAGACCTCGATCTTCTCGATGAGCTCCAGGGCCGCCTGGGCACGGGCCTCGGGAGTCGGTGCGTCCACGCTCGCCGCGCCAGGTCCTCCCGCGCCCCCCAGACGTGCCTCCGTGGCGGAGACCCCCTCCACCTGGGGCGTGGGTGAGGCGCTCTCGGGGCCCCGAGAGACAGGGGCGGAGTGGGGCGTCACCGGATCCGCGCGCGGCTCTCGGGCCAGCTCCCGGACGAGGAGCTCCGTCACGCGCTGCTGTGCCCGCTCCTGGTGTGTCTGGTGGGCCTCGCCGCGCACGTCCCGGAGCCGGTAGGCCTCGGCGCTCATGCCTTGCCGCACCTGTCCGAGGTGCTCGCTGCTGGCGTAGGCCCCTCGGGGCGGTGTCCGGGCCAGCCCGGTAGTGGCCAGGGTTCCGGTGGCTCCACGCGCGGGTGTCACGGGCGCACGGGCGACCTGTCCTCCTCGGAGTGGCGTCTTCGCCGCCTCCGGGTGGGCCTTCTTCAGTGCTTCCTGGAAACGCCCCTTGTCCGGCGCGGACCGGGTCGGCGCCGCCTTGTCACGATTGTCGATCTTCATGGAGCCTCGGGGAGCGGGGTGGGACCCGAGGGGAGGAGCACGGCCCATGCCAGGAGGCTCACGCCGGAGAGCCAGGGACGAGGACTCTCCGGCGGTGGACGGGCGGCTCCGAGGTGAGACGGAGCGGAGCGATCTAGCGGCTCGGCTGGCCGAAGGCGCCCGGCTGAACGGGGGAGGAGCCCATGAGATCGTTGGTGGCGAAGGGACACCGGGCCACGACGTTGGGGTCCGCCAGGACGGCGCCCTGGGACCAGTCGCGGTCCTGGAAGATGAGGGCGTCGCGGATCTCCACGTCGTCCACCGCCTTCTTGAAGGCCCAGAAGCGCCCGCGCACCATCAGCCGGGCGCCCTTGGGAATGCGGCTCAGGTCCAGGTACTGCTGCTGGGCGAGCCGCGCGGTGATGTTGACCATGGGCGGCTTGGTGGGCGTGCCGTAGATGTTGAGCTGCCCGGCGTTGGGATCCGGCGGGTACCACACCATGCGGGCCACGGCGGTGGGCGGCTCCTCCTCCTCGGCGGGCTCGCCCTTGCGCTTCTTGGGCTTCTTCTTCGGCTTCTCGATGCGCACGTCGAGCAGCTCGATGTTGCCGAAGGCCACCTGCCGATCGAGGTAGTTCTCCCGGAACTGCTTCTCGGCCGAGCTGGCGGCGGTGGCGTTGGCGCGGCGGACCTCGATCTCATAGCGCTCGCGCAGGGCCGGGAGGGTGAGGAAGAAGCTGTCGATGGGCTGCAGCCCCTCGGAGAGGAAGCGCAGCTTGCCCACGTCGATGGTGCCCACCACGGGCCCGAGGGTGGACGCGGTCTGCATCCACGCGGGTGGCAGCTTGTGGTCGATCAGCACGCGCCGGACCATGGCCACCATGTAGGCGCTGCCCTGGAAGCGCTGAGTGCTCAGCTGCGTGTTGAGCGCCTGGACGAGCATGGGGTCCAGGTAGAAGTTCTCGTCACGCTTGTGGAGCACGGGGGCCGTCTCCCCGAGCAGGGTCAGCAACCCCCCGAGGAGCTGGACACAGCCCGGGTCGTTGGTTCCCTGCGCGAGGGCCTTGTACAGGCCCGTCTTGAGGAAGCGGCGGTCGAAGTCCTCCTCCTTGATGTTGGGCACGTCGTTGCCAGCGCCGAAGAAGACCTCGGGCTGGGCGGCGGCGGGGAGGGAGAAGAGACAGAGGACGAGTGCGAGGAGGGCGGATCGCATCGCGCCGTAGGCTATCACGCCGGGCGGACGGACTCCTGGGGAGTGATGCGGAGAACGAGCGCGGTGGAGGCCAGCTCGAGGACGCTGGCGACGGCGAAGAGGCGGTGGCCCCCGAGCCAGTCGTAGCCGGCCCCGGCGGAGGCATAGCCCACCAGGCCTCCGACCCCGAAGGTGACGGCGGCGAAGAGGCCCTGGCCGGAGGAGCGCAGGTGGGGAGGGACGCGGCGGGCCACGAAGGCGATGGCGGACACGTAGAAGGCGCCGAAGGTCATGCCATGGAGGGAGGAGAGGGCGGCGATGACGGGAGCCGAGGTGGCCTGGGAGAGGCCCGCCCAGCGCAGGGCGCTCACGACGAAGGCGAGGGCCAGCAGGTGGCGGGGTGAGATGCGCTCGGCGACGCGGGGGTAGAGGAGCATCACGCCCAGCTCGGCGGCGACTCCGAGGCCGGCGGACAGGCCCACCACCGAGGGACGCAGCCCGAGCGAGCCGACGAAGATGGAGAAGGTGCCGTGGTAGGGCGCGCAGGCGATCCAATGGAGGGCGGAGGCGGCGAGGAGCCAGCGCAGGTCGCGGTCGGCCAGGAGCCTGAGACCGGAGAGGGGGTGGAGGGTGCTCTGGGTGGGGACTCCCGGCTCTTGGAGGGTGAGGCTCCAGAGGGCGAGCGTGGCCAGGAGTGCGAGGGGAACGAGGACGGTGGCGCGGCCCACGGAGTCCACGAGGAGGCCGAAGAGGGTGGAGGAGAGCACGAACCCGAGGGAGCCGAAGAGGCGCAGGTGGGCATAGGAGCCCCCGGTGCGGGCGACGTGCTGGAGGGCGAGGCTGTCCACCAGGGGAGTGATGGAGGAGGCGAAGAAGGCGTAGGCCGCGAAGGTGAGGACGAGGGTGGGGAAGCGGTCGACGAAGAGCAGGGGGCTGAAGCCCGCGCACATGCCGATGGCGAGCACGGTGAGGACGCGGTTGGGGCGGCCGGTGCGATCGGCGAGATGGGCCCAGAAGTGAGGAGCTCCCAGGGCCAGCAAGGGGCTGAGGCACAGGAGGAGTCCTACCTGGGTGACGGAGAGTGCGAGGGACTTGAGGTAGGCGGGGAGGAAGGGCAGGACGATGCCGGTGACGCTGAAGTAGAGGACGTAGAAGCCGATGATCGGGAGCCGTCCGGCGGCTTGGATAGGGGGCATCGTGTCGGGGGAGCGCTTAAAACGAGGGGGTGCCTTTTGGTCTGTTTGACCCGCCAGCTTTTGTGTACCTTGCCCGAGCCATGTCGACCCCGGAGAATCCCCAGCCTGTGACCATCGCTCAGATCAAGAGCGAGGCGGAGTTGTTTCAGGCGCTCGCCATCCGCGAGGTGGTGTTCATCGAGGAGCAGCACGTCCCCGAAGGCATCGAGCGAGATGCCGAGGATGCGAAGGCGTACCATGTAATGGCGTTCCAGGGAGGGCACGCCATCGGGACGGGACGTCTGGTGATGCTGCCCGAGCCGCCACCAGGAGAGCGCGGGACGTGGGCGCAGATTGGGCGCATGGCGGTGCTCCAGGCGCACCGCAAGGCGCGAGTGGGTTCACTGCTGCTGACGGCGCTGGAGGACGAGGCGCGGAGGCGTGGGGTGCACGGCATCATGCTGCACTCGCAGCTATACGCGCTTGAGTTCTACAAGAAGCAGGGCTACGAGCCGTTGGGCGAGGTCTTCAAGGAAGCGGGCATCGACCACCTGGAGATGCGCAAGAAGCTGTAGCCCCCGAGGTCCCCCAACAACCCCTCTCCCTTCGGGAGAGGGACGGGGTGAGGGTACCTCGCCTCCCAGGTCGATCCCGTGTCCGCCCCCTCTCCCTCTGGGAGAGGGCTGGGGTGAGGGTTACCCATTCCTTCCCGTTCATCCGTCTAAATCCGCCGTCCACGCTCGGCGGGGGTCTGCGCATGACGAGGATCCTCGGGCCAGCTGTGCTTGGGATACTTGCGGCACAGCTCCTTGCGGATGGACGGGTAGTGGCGCTCCCAGAAGCCGGCGAGGTCGGTGGTGACCTGGACGGCGCGCATGTTGGGGGCGAGCAGGTGGAGCACGAGGGGCACCCTGCCGGCGCACACACTGGGGCCCTGGGCCATACCAAAGAAGTCCTGCAAACGGGACTCGACCCAAGGGGGTTTCCCGGGCTCGTAATGAACCTTCGCGGTACGCCCACCGGGGAGGGAGACCTTCTCGGGGGTGTGGTTGGCGAGGAGCCGGGCCTGATCGGAGGAGAGCCGTGACTGGAGGGCGTCCAGGAGGGACACGCCGTCGAGGTCCGCGAAGCTCCGGGCACCGGCGCACAGGGACGCGAGCGCATCGCGCATGAACGAATCGTCCACGGTGGGAAACCCGGCCTCGGGGAAGGCCTGGGCGAGCAGCGCGACGCGGGTGCGCCACTGCAGGAGGGCCTCGGGGTCGGCGAAGCGGCCGGGGCCGGCGGCGAGGGCCTGCTCGACGAGGACGCGCGCGGCCGCCTCGGAGGGAGGGGCGGGGGTGCGGGTCTCCTCGAGGACGAGGTTGCCGTAGGCCAGGCGGGTGATGCGCTCGACGCGCCTGGCGTCGGGGTTCCACTGGAGGGTGTCCACCTCCTCGAGGGCATCGGGGTACAGGTCGAGGAGCCACTCGGGCTCGACGGAGCTGGCGAGGCGGACGATGACGCCGCGGCCGGGGCGCTCCTCGACGTCGACGGCGACCATGAGCTCGGGCTCCTGGACGACGCTGACCTCGGAGAGCTGGGCGGTGCCGCCGCCGAAGAGGAGCAGCTCGGGGGAGCGGGCCTTGCGGCGCCGGGCCACGCGGTCCGGGTAGCCGGCGAGCACGCTGAGCATGAGCGCCTGTTCCACCTCTTCGGGGCGAGAGGGCCGCTTGCCCTGTTCGCGCACGGCGCGCCGGAGCTGTTTCTGGACCCGGTCCACGGCCTGCACCGCTCCCTGTTCCAGGGAGAGCGACTGCACGCGGCCGGAGGAGAAGTTGGAGCGCTCGGCCTCGCGGAAGCGCTCGAGCAGCTCCAGCAGGTCCGAGGGACCGGCGACGACGTTGGCGGCCCGGCCGGGGCCGGAGAGGTTGGTGCGCGCCTCGCGGCGGATGTCGCGCTCACCGACGAGGGCGGCGAGGAGGGCCGAGTCCGCGCCGACGCCGCGCCGCTCACCCTCGACGATGATGCGGGCCTGGCGCGGGTGGAGGGGGAAGCGCAGAAGCCGCTGGCCGATGTCCGTGACGGAGCCCTGGGAGTCCACGGCGCCCAGGCGGCGCAGCAGGGTCTCCGCGGCCTCGAGCGAGGCGGGCGGAGGCGGCTCGAAGAAGGGGAAGGAGACCAGGTCCTTGATGCCGGAGGCGCGCAGGGAGAGCACGGTCTCGGCCAGGTCCATGCGGCGGATTTCGGGGGCGTCCTGCTCGGGGCGGCCGTCGAAGTCGTGCTGGGTGTAGAGGCGGAGACAGTGACCGGAGCGGGTGCGGCCAGCGCGGCCGGCGCGCTGGGTGGCGGAGGCCCGGCTCACCTTGGCGAGCTTGAGGATGGGCAGCCCGGACCAGGGCGAGTGCGAGGCCACGCGGGCGAGGCCGCTGTCGATGACGGCGGCGACACCGTCGATGGTGACGGAGGTCTCCGCGACGTTGGTGGAGAGGATGATCTTCCGGCGCGAGCCGCGGCGCACGGCGCGATCCTGCTCGGCGGGGGGCAGGTCGCCGTGGAGGGGGAGCAGGTCGATGCCATGGCGCTCGGCGAACTCGGCGCAGGTGTCCCTGGCGCGGCGGATCTCTCCGGCGCCGGGGAGGAAGACGAGCACGTCACCGTCGAGGCCGTTGGAATGGAGCCGCTTGATGGCGGAGAGCACCTGGGCATCCAGGTAGCGGTCATCGGCGGTGGGGAGGTACTCGAGGCTGACGTCGAAGCGGCGGCCCTCGGAGCGCAGGGTGGGGCAGCCGTCGAGGTAGGCGCTGATGGGGGCGGCCTCGAGCGTGGCGGACATGACCACGAGCTTCAGGTCGGGCCGGGGTCCCTGCTGGAGGCGGCGCAGGAGGGCGAGCGAGATGTCGGCGGAGAGGTGGCGCTCGTGGAACTCGTCGAGCACGACCACGCCCACGTCGCGCAGGGTGGGGTCGGAGAGGAGGCGGCGGCCGAGAACGCCCTCGGTAACGAAGGAGAGGCGGGTCTTGGGGCCGCGGACGTCCTCGAAGCGGACCTGGTAGCCGACGGTCTCGCCCACGCGCTCGCCGATCTCCTCGGAGACGCGCTGGGCGGCGAGCCGGGTGGGGAGGCGGCGGGGCTGGAGGACGACGATCTCCTTGCCCTGGCCGAGGCCGGCTTCGAGCAGGGCACGGGGCACTCGGGTCGTTTTGCCGGCGCCGGGAGGGGCTTCCAGCACGAGCGACTTCGCGCCACGCAGGGTGGAGACGATCTCGGGCAGGAGCGGGTCGATGGGGAGGGCGACGTCGGCCATGGCCGAATCCTCTTAACGGAGGCCGGAGGGCCTCGCTTTCAGGCCGACTCCGAGGACGTGGACTTGGAATCGCCCTTCTTGCGTCCTCGCTTGGCGGCCGCCTTGGGGGCGGACTTCGTCTCGGGGGTGGGAGAGGGCTCCGGAGCGGCGGCCTCGGCGGGAGGAGGCTCGGCGGCCGGGGGGGCGGGAGGCTGCTCGGGAGCGGGCTGGGCCTCGGGGGCCGCGAGCGAGGCCTCGCTCATGGGCTCGGTGGAAGCCAGCGCGTCGGCGGGAGCGGCCCCGGAGAGCGCGGCGAGCTCGGCCAGCTCGGCGGCACTGGGCTCGACGGAGTCGGTCTCAAGGGGCCCTGGCTCGGGGGCGAGGGCCTCGGCGGCGGCGAGCTCGGCGTCACTGACCTCGGGCGAGTCGAGGAAGGGCAGCCCGCGGCCGGCGCGCTTGCGAGGCTTGGCGGCGAGGCCCGAGTTCTCGAAGGCATCCGGGACGGGGGCGAGGGCGGCCTCGGCGAGACAGCGGGCCTGACGGAGGGCGAGATCCAACCGCTTGCCGAGGGCGATGAGCTCGGCGCGGAGGGGAGCGGCCTGCTCGTGGGGGAGCTGGACGGGGACGAAGCTGGACTGCCACTGGGAGAAGGCGGCGGCGACCTGGTCGAGGACGGGGCGGACGAAGGAGAAGTCGTCGCGGGCGAGGATGCGGGAGACGTAGGAGGACTTGAGGCGGCGCTCGTAGCCGGAGACGAACTCCTGGATGGCGTCGCGGGAGGCTCGGCGGAGCTGGGGGAACTTGAGGTGGGGGAAGAGGGCCTCGATGACGGGGGCGCGGCTGCTGGCGCAGAAGGTGATGCCGGCGTGGAGCTTCTCGAGGGAGTCGACCCAGAGGTTCTGGAGGGTGTAGGCGAACTCCTCGCGGACCTCCTCGAGCTCGGGCAGATCGCGGACCTTCTCGAGGATGGAGGCAGCGGGGGCGCGCTCGGTGCGGAGGATCTGGATGGCGGTGGCCAACCACTCCTTCTCGCGCTCCAGGCCCGAGCGGCCCGCGAGCAGCTCGTCGGCGGCGGCGAGGCGCGAGTCGAAGGCCTCGGCGAAACGGACGAGATCGTAGGCTTCCAGGGTGGACAGCGACATGGGGAGGGCCTCCTCGGGTCCCGGGCGGGACGGCGGGAGATACCACACCCGGGGCGGAGGGGAGCCCGAAGAGCGAACCCGGCTCAACGCCCGTCGAGCAGGGCGGCGAGCGCTTCGCGGGCGGTGAAGTCAGGGAAGGCGTACTCAGCGCCGGAGGCGATCAACGCCTCGGGGGTGAAGCTGCCGGTGCCGACACCGATGCAGGTGGCGCCAATCCCCTTGGCGGCGGCGACATCCTTGGGGGTGTCACCGATGACGACGACGCGACACTCCTCGAGGGGGGCACCGAGCAGGGAGGCACCGCTGCGGGCGCCATGGCGGATGAGCTCGACGCGGTCCTCGTGGTCGCAGCCGAAACCACCGAAGGAGAAGCGGTCGTGGATGCGGACGCGCTCGAGCTTGATGCGAGCGCCCTCGCGCACGTTGCCGGTGCCGAGGCCGACGGCGAAGCCCTTGCGGGAGAGGGCGGTCTCGACGGCCTCGCGCATGCCGGGGTGGAGGCGGTAGTCGCGGTCATCGACGAGGGGGACCTCCTGGGCGAGGAACTGGAGGTAGGAGTCGATGACGGCGGAGATGGCGTCGGGGGAGGGGTGGACGCCGATGTTATCGAGCGCCTTGCGGACGATGGCGCGGTCGGTCATGCCGGACATGCTGAAGGAGTCACAGGCATCGATGCGGCCATGAAGCTTCTGGAAGGCGAGATTCATGGAGCGACGGCCGGCGCCGCCGGTGGTGACGAGGGTGCCATCGATATCGAAGAGGAGGACGGTGGGGCGCATGGCCCCCATGTAATGGAAGGCCGGTCCCGATGCGAGCCTCACTCTCCTCCCTCTCCCTCCGGGAGAGGGGTCGGGGGTGAGGGTAGCGAGCGCCGCGAGTTGCGCGCTGCGAGCCCACCTACGGCTCAATGTAGCTCAACCCGCGCTGGATGGCCTCGCGAACCTCCAGGCTCTCCTCGACAGGCAACCGTTCCTCCAAAACCTTGCGAGCCTCGGCGCCGCCCATGCGTCCGAGGGCCTGGGCGGCGGTGGCGCGCACCTGCTCACTCCGATCCTCCAGGAGGGGCATCAGGAGGGGAACGGCCTCGAGACCCGCGCGGCGGCCCAGGGCGACGGTAGCGGCGGCGCGAAGGGAGGGGGGAGCCTCGGAACTGCGCAAGAGCTGCTGAAGCCGCTGGGAGGCCTCGGGGTGGGAGACGACGGCCATGGCGGCGACGGCGCGGGTGCGTTGGGGCTCGGGGGCGTCGGGGTTGCCGGCGAGCCCGGAGAGCTCGGTGAGGGCCTCGGGGCCAAGGGGAGCCCAATCGGCCTCGCGCGGGAGGGACTCGGGGCTCTCCAGCAGGCGGAGGATCTCCTGGTGCAACGACGCGGGGGCCTTGGGCGTGCTGGGGGAGGAGGGGGGCATCCTGGCGGCGGAGGCCTGTCCGAAGGGGGCGGGGCTGATCAGGAGGAGGGAGGCGAGAGCGCTCGCCCGGACGAGGTGGGCGGACCACCCGCGGGAGGGCAGGGGGGCGCGATCGGAGGCGGGCGGAGGGGAGGAGGACATGGAGAAGCTCCCTCGGACGGACGTTCGACGGGCCCAGGTTATAGGCCGGAGACCAGGGCGGATGGGATGCACCCGGGGTGCTTTCGTTGAGAACCGCGAGTCGCTTTCATTGAGAGTGGATTGTTGAATCGTGGTGGTGTTGGGTTGAAGGGATTGGGAGCGCCGCCAAGGCCCGCGCCGCCAGGGGTGGATGTGATGGGGCTGGCGTCGTTGTGGAGAATGACGGAGGGTGCACGCACCCTTGCCCTTTAGGTAGGCCTGGGGTGGAGGCTGGCCGAGAGTGCGTACGAGAGGGTATCCTCGGCGCGTTTTCGGGGCCGGTTCCCTGTGAGCGCGGGCATGTCCCGCGCCTGATGATCGAGGAGCGACTTCAATCTATGCGCGCCAAGCTGAATCTTCTGAGCGCCCTGGTGTTGGGCACCCTGGGTGGAGTGCTTGCCACGGGATGCCAGACCTATGACTTCGAACCGGTGGAGCCGCTGGCCATCACCCAGACGACGGAGACGCGGCGGATAGAGGCGCGTGAGCGCAAGCCGAACCTGATGCTGCTGGTGGACACGTCCGGCTCGATGACGGCGCCGGCGGACCCGAGCCTCGCGGCCTGCAAGAGGAACAACGTGGTCTGCGGCGACGACACGTTCCAGTGCCCCATCTCGAGCGGCTGCGACACGCGCTGGAGCGCGCTGCAGAAGGCGATGGGAGACTTCCTGGGCACTAGCGGGACGATTGCCCGCATCGGCCTCACCACCTACCCGTCGGATGACTACTGCGGCTCCACGGGCTCGGTGGCGATTCCGCTGCCCACCGCGGACAAGGAAGACGATGTCACGCTCGATGCCAATGCCAAGAGTGTGTTGGCGGAGATCCAGAGCATCAAGACCTATAGGACGGCGTCGAACGACCGGGTGCCGGTGGGTGGTACGCCCACGGGCCTGAGCCTCGAGTACGTGGGCAAGCTTCCGGAGCTGCAGACGGAGGAACGGTCCGACTTCGTGGTGGTGCTGACGGACGGACTGCCCAACTGCAACGCTCAGTTCCCGAAGCCGTACCCGAACTCCGCGTGCTTCTGCACGCTGGAAGGTGGCTGCGAGTACGCTCCGGAGGACGGCTGCCTCGACAAGGACGCCTCGGTGGTGGCGGTGGAGAAGCTGCGCGCCAAGAACATCCAGACCATCGTCATCGGCTTCGGCGCGGACTTCAACTCCGGCAATGAGTCGGGGCGCCAGGGCGCGGCGACCCTCAACGCCATGGCCAGGGCAGGTGGCTTCGCGCGCACGTGCAAGGTGGACCTGGACTGTGGCACGGGCGACACGTGCGACAAGGCCGCGGGGGTGTGCACCCGCGGCTTCTATCAGGCGGCCAACAGGACCGAGCTGGTGAATGCGCTGAAGGAGATCACCAAGAAGATCGGATCGGATCCATGCCTGCTGACCTTCGATCCCGAGGAGCTTCCGAGCACCGATGATCTGGTGGTGGTGTACCTGAACGGCGAGCGTGTGGATCAGGGTCCGGACACCTGGACCATGTCGGGCGATACCATCCGCTTCACGGGCTCCGTGTGCGCGCGCCTCGGGGAGTCCACGCCGGCCAACCCGGCGAACATCGAAGTGCGAGCCGTCCGGAAGCGGTAGCCCCCAGGGGCGGCTTTACGCGGTGAGGGGTCGGGGCTATGTCTCCGGCTCCCGCCGCCCATGAAGATCACCATCCTCTCGCGCTCCGCTTCCATTTCGTCCACCAGACGTCTTGTCGAGGCTGGACGCGCGAGAGGGCACCAGGTGCGAGTGCTCAACCCGGTCCGGGTGGAGATGCACCTGGATGGGAAGAGCGCCAACCTCTACTACCGGCGCCGCAAGCTGTCGCCGTGCGACGTGGTCATCCCGCGCATCGCGCAGTCGATCAGCAACTATGGCCTGGCGGTGGTGAACCAGTTCGCCATGTGCGGGATTCCGCTGGTGAACACGGCGCGGGCGATCGCCGAGTCGCGCAACAAGATGCGCTCGCTGCAGCTGTTGTCGGCGCATGGCATCCACATCCCGGCGACGGTGATGGCGCGCGATGCGGGGGACCTGAAGGCCATGGTGGGGCTGGTGGGGGGCGTGCCGGTGCTGGTGAAGCTGCTGCAGGGCCAGGAGAAGCACGGGGTGATGGTGTGCGAGAGCCTCCAGTCGTTGGAGGCGGCGCTCGAGGCCATTCTCGGACTGGGGCACAACCTGGTCGTCCAGCAGTACGTGGAGAACACAGGGAAGGACGTGCGGGTGCTGGTGGTGGGAGGGAGGGCGGTGGCGGCGGTGCGGCGCCGGCCGAGGATTGGCCGACTGTCCTACACGCTGAACCGGGGAGCGCGGCTGGAGGGCCTCCAGCTCACGGAGGCCCACCGGCTGGCGGCGGAGAAGACGGCTAGGCTGGTGGGGCTGGAGGTGGCGGCGGTGGACCTGCTCGACGTGGAGGAGGGGCACCCCAAGGTATTCGAGGTCAACAGCTCGCCGGCCCTTCCGGAGATGGAGAAGGCCACGGGGTTGGACCTGGCCAGCATCATCATCCAGCGCGCCGAGGAACTGGGCGCCGGGGGCCCGAGGGTGGGGCTGCCGGAGGCGGAACCGGAGCCGACGGTGCCGCCCCGGCGGAAGCGTGCCTCCAAGGCCTCGTCGGGCGGTGCGTGAGCAGAAAGAGCCCCCGGGCATCGGGGTGTCGGTTATAGGGTGGACCCGACCGACGAAGGAGGAAGAACCATGCTGCACGTCCGACGCATCACCTCGCTGGCCGCCGCGGTGGTGGCCCTTGCTTGCGCCCAGGCTCATGCCGAGGGGCAGGTGGATCCGACGACCCTCTATGAGGTGAGCACGGAAGGCACGTCCACCCAGGTGAAGGCCGGAGAGCAGGGCGTGTTCGTGCTGTCCATCAAGAGCAAGCAGGGGGCCCATGTGTCCGACGAGGCGCCGCTGAAGCTGGAGCTCAAGGGCACGCAGCTCACGCCCGCCAAGGAGAAGCTGGCGCTGACGGACTCGGTGGCGAAGAAGGCCGCGGGGCAGCAGTTCGTGGATCCGCGGTTCGAGGTGCCGTTCAAGGCATCGGCGGCGGGCAAGGGCACGGTGGACGCGAAGCTCACCTTCTTCATCTGCACGGAGTCGCTCTGCGCCCGGCAGCAGAAGACGTTCTCCATTCCTGTCGAGGTCCTCTAGTCCGTGGCACGCCAGCGTTCGTCCAGGGGCAGTGAGCGTGGGGAGCGGGGAGGAGACCGTGAGCGCGGGGGAGACCGTGAGCGCGGCGAGCAGCGCTACGTGTACGGGGTGAACCCGGTGCTCGAGTCACTGCGGGCGCACGCGGAGCGGGTGGAGCGCCTGCTCATCACCGAGGGGCAGCTCTCGGCGAAGGCGGCGGCGGAGATCTTCAGCCGCGCGAGGGACGCGGGCATCCGGGTGGATCGGGTGCCCCGGGAGCGCCTGGCGGTGCTGGCGGACGGTGGAGTGCACCAGGGCGTGGTGGCCGAGCTGCGTGGCTTCGAGTACGCGGATGTGCAGGACCTGCTGGACGCGGCCGAGGCGAGCGGGCGGCCTGCCCTGTTGGTGGTCCTGGACGGCATCCAGGATCCGCACAACTTCGGGGCCATCGTGCGCTCGGCGCACGCGCTGGGGGCGCACGGAGTGGTCATCGCGAAGGACCGGGCGGTGCCGGTGACGGGCGTGGTGGCCAAGGCCTCGGCGGGAGCGGTGGAGCACTGCCCCATCGCGCGGGTGGTCAACCTGTCCCGGACGCTGGAGGAGCTGAAGGAGGCCGGGGTGTGGATCGCCGCGGCGGACCCCCACTCGAACGAGCCCATGTGGAACGCCCGGCTGGACGGCCCGTTGGCGGTGGTGGTGGGGGCCGAGGGAGCAGGCGTGCGCCAGGGGGTGCTCGAGCACTGCGACTTCCGGCTCAGGATTCCGATGCTCGGTCAGGTGGGTTCCCTGAATGCGTCCGTTTCGGCGGCGATTCTGCTATACGAGGCCGCCCGGCAGCGGGGGACGTCGCGTCCCGGTGCTGGAAGATGAACCGTCCGGATCAAACTCCTTGACTTGGACGGCGGGGACTTCTAAAAGGGCGCGCCTCGACGGGACGGGCGGTAGGCGGTCCCGGCGGTGGGAAGGGCGGGTCGGGGGACGCAGCCGGAGTGATGGACGCCGGTGTAGCTCAGTCGGTAGAGCAACTGATTTGTAATCAGTAGGTCGCGGGTTCAAGTCCCGCCGCCGGCCAAGCACGGGGCCGCGGATGAGGGCCCGGGGCAAAAAAGCAGTAGGAAGAAAGAGCGGTCTTGATGTAGTTGATGTGAGCGTCACGGAGGGGTACCCAAGTGGCCAAAGGGAGCAGACTGTAAATCTGCCGGCTCTACGCCTTCGTTGGTTCGAATCCAACCCCCTCCATCGGCATCGCGGGAATAGCTCAGTTGGTAGAGCGTCAGCCTTCCAAGCTGAATGTCGTGGGTTCGAGTCCCATTTCCCGCTCCAGTTGTTGTAGTCGCAGATACAAGCCCCGATAGCTCAGTTGGCAGAGCGCATCCTTGGTAAGGATGAGGTCACCAGTTCAATCCTGGTTCGGGGCTCCATTTTTTCGAGGAGCGTTATGTCCAAGGAAAAGTTCGAAAGAACTAAGCCGCACGTCAACATCGGCACCATCGGCCACGTTGACCACGGCAAGACCTCTCTGACGGCGGCCATCACCAAGGTGCTGGCGAAGACGGGCGGCGCGACGTTCCTCGCGTACGACCAGATCGACAAGGCCCCCGAGGAGCGCGAGCGCGGCATCACCATCTCCACGGCGCACGTGGAGTACCAGACGAAGAACCGTCACTACGCGCACGTCGACTGTCCGGGCCACGCCGACTACGTGAAGAACATGATCACGGGCGCGGCGCAGATGGACGGCGCCATCCTCGTGGTCTCGGCCGCCGACGGCCCGATGCCCCAGACGCGCGAGCACATCCTGCTCGCCCGCCAGGTGGGCGTGCCCTACATCGTGGTCTTCCTGAACAAGGTCGACATGCTGGACGACCCCGAGCTGCGTGAGCTCGTGGAGATGGAAGTCCGCGACCTGCTCAAGAAGTACGACTTCCCCGGCGACACCATCCCCATCGTCCCCGGCAGCGCTCTCAAGGCGCTCGAGGGTGACACCTCGGAGATCGGCGAGCAGGCCATCCTGAAGCTGATGGAGGCGGTGGACTCCTACATCCCGACCCCGCAGCGCGCCACGGACAAGCCCTTCCTGATGCCGGTGGAGGACGTGTTCTCCATCGCCGGCCGTGGAACGGTGGCCACCGGCCGCGTGGAGCGCGGCCGGGTGAAGGTGGGCGAGGAGATCGAGATCGTCGGTATCCGCCCCACGCAGAAGACGGTCGTCACGGGCGTGGAGATGTTCCGCAAGCTGCTGGACGAGGGCATGGCGGGCGACAACATCGGCGCGCTGCTCCGTGGTCTGAAGCGTGAGGACCTGGAGCGTGGTCAGGTGCTCGCCAAGCCGGGCTCCATCACCCCGCACACCAAGTTCAAGGCGCAGATCTACGTGCTCACGAAGGAAGAGGGTGGTCGTCACACCCCGTTCTTCAAGGGCTACCGGCCGCAGTTCTACTTCCGCACCACGGACGTGACGGGCACGGTGAAGCTGCCCGAGAACGTCGAAATGGTGATGCCGGGCGACAACATCGCCATCGAGGTGGAGCTGATCACCCCCGTGGCCATGGAGAAGGAGCTCCGCTTCGCCGTCCGCGAGGGCGGCCGCACCGTGGGCGCCGGCGTCGTGGCCGAGATCATCGCCTAGTTGGCTGGCGGGCCCTCGGGCCTGCCCCATCAGGTGGTTAACCCCGAGGGGGGAGCTGTGATAAGCAGCTTTCCCCTCGTGCCTATCGAGTTCAAGTCATGCCCAAGGGTAACCGCAGCATCATTTCGCTCGAGTGCACGGTGTGCAAGGAGCGGAACTACTACACGACCAAGAACAAGCGGAAGAGCCAGGACAAGCTCGAGCTGAGCAAGTTCTGCCCCCGCGACCGGAAGCATACCGTCCATAAGGAAGGTAAGGTCTAGTTCGGTTGTTGTGGTCGGGTGTTCTCTAGGCCAGTAGCTCCAACGGTAGAGCAGCGGTCTCCAAATCCGCGTGTTGGGGGTTCGAATCCCTCCTGGCCTGCCAGTCGTTGAGTTGCAGGGACCCTCGGTACCCACGTACCGGGGGTCCCTGTGTTTTCCGGGATCAGCTAGTACTCAGTCAGCGAGGTATCATGGCAGCGGCATCCGAAGCCAGCCAGCAGGCCAACCGTTCGGGCATGGACCCGAAGCGGCTGGTGGTCATCTTCTACCTCATCGCGGGTCTCATCTTCGCGCTCTTCCTCGAGCACGTCTGTGGCCTCATCTGGGGGCGTGCCGGCTGGAGCGACCCCACCGTCATCGAGGGCGTCGACTGGCAGGTCTCCACGCTGGTGGGCTTCCTGCTCGCCGCGGGCCTCGCCGTGGGCGCCTACCTGCACCCCAAGACCCATGGCCTCTCGCTCGAGGTTGCCTCGGAGCTGATGAAGGTCACCTGGCCCTCCTGGGCGGAGACCAAGGCGTCGACCATGGCGGTCATCGTCGCGTCGGTCGTGGCGGCCGTTCTCCTCTTCTTCATCGACACCCTCGCCTACAACCTTATGGTTGAGTGGATACCCGCCATCTGGGGGAAGCTGTAATGGCGATGAAATGGTACGTGGTCCACACCTACTCGAACTTCGAGAACCAGGCGAAGAAGAGCCTGGAGGAGCGGATCCGTCTCGAGGGGTTGCAGGACCTGTTCGGCGAAATCCTGATTCCCATGGAACAGGTCGTCGAGATGGTGAAGGGCGAGAAGAAGACGTCCCGGCGCAAGTTCTTTCCGGGCTACATCTTCGTGCAGATGGAGCTCAATGACCGCTCCTGGCACCTGGTGAAGAACACGCCGAAGATCACCGGTTTCCCCGGTGCGGCCCAGAACGAGCAGCCCACGCCTATCTCGGACAAGGAGGTGGCCCGGCTCACCTCGCAGATCTCCGAGGGCACGCTCAAGCCCAAGCCCAAGGTGCAGTTCTCCGACGGAGATACCGTCCGTGTGATCGACGGGCCGTTCGCCAACTTCAATGGCACGGTCGAGGAGGTCAACGCGGAGAAGGGTCGCGTGAAGGTGCTCGTGAGCATCTTCGGCCGCGCCACTCCGGTGGAGCTCGATTTCATGCAGGTGGAGAAGACCACCGGCTAGCAGTCTTCCCCGGTCCGTGAGGATCGGGGAGTCCCAGGGTGGGAGGGCCGCCCGTCAAGTGGCCCGTAGGAACCACCGTCTCGAAAGGCAGTCGTCAGCCGATGAAGAAGGTCACTGGACAGGTCAAGCTGCAGATTCCCGCCGGTAAGGCGAACCCCGCTCCTCCGATCGGCCCCGCGCTCGGTCAGCAGGGCGTGAACATCATGGAGTTCTGCAAGCAGTTCAACGCCAAGACCCAGGCGGAGGCCAAGGAGGGTCTGATCATCCCGGTGATCATCACCGTGTATCAGGATCGCTCCTTCACCTTCATCCTGAAGACGCCCCCCGCGGCCGTCCTCATCAAGAAGGCGGCGGGCCTGCACACCGAGAAGAAGAAGGGCTCGGGCGCCAAGAAGCCGGGCAAGGAGAAGGTGGGGCAGATCACTCAGAAGCAGCTCGAGGAGATCGCCAAGAAGAAGCTCGAGGACACGACGGCCGGATCGCTGGACGCCTGCAAGCGCACCATCGCTGGCACCGCGCGCTCCATGGGCATCGACGTCGTCTGATTCCTCCACCTCCCCACCCCTTCTAAAAGAGGATTTTCAACATGCCTCAGACCGGTAAGAAGTTCCGCGCCGCCGTTGCCAAGGTGGACCGCAACAAGCGTTACAGCGTCGCCGATGGCTTCCAGCTCCTGAAGGAGACCACGGGCCTGCGCGCCACGAAGTTCGATCAGACCGTCGAGGTCGCGCTCAACCTGGGCGTGGACCCGAAGCACGCGGACCAGATGGTCCGTGGCGCCGTGGTTCTTCCCCACGGTACGGGTGCCACGGTGCGCGTGGCCGTGTTCGCCAAGGGCGAGCGCGCCACCGAGGCCGAGACCGCCGGTGCCGACGTGGTCGGCGGCGACGAGCTGGCCAAGCGCATCGAGGGCGGCTTCCTCGAGTTCGACACCGTCATCGCCACCCCGGACATGATGGGCGTGGTCGGCCGGCTCGGTAAGGTGCTCGGTCCCCGCGGCCTCATGCCCAACCCGAAGGTCGGCACGGTGACCATGGACGTCGCCAAGGCCGTCCGCGATGCCAAGGGCGGTAAGGTCGAGTTCCGCGCCGAGAAGGCCGGCATCATCCACGCCAAGCTCGGCAAGGCCTCCTTCACCCCGGAGAAGCTCCAGGAGAACTTCAACACCCTGGTGGACCTGGTGATGAAGCTCAAGCCGGCCACCGCCAAGGGCGTCTACCTCAAGGGCGTGGCCATCTCCGCCACCATGAGCCCGGGCATCAAGATCGACACCACCGAAATCCTCGCCCGCCACCGGTAGTCAGGAGTAGGGCAGGGGAGTCGTCGGTTCATGACGGGGCGGGCAGCCTCACGGTACGAGGCCCGCCCCGTCGTTTTTTTGACGCCGGTTGTCGAAATTCGCTGGACCTTTCGCGAAGCCGCGGGTATAGCGCCCCGGCTTTTGCAATTGAGGCGCCATGTCGATGAGACCGGGCGCTTCAACATCCCTGGTCCCAGACAGCAGGGACCCCGGGTAGGACTCGTGCCCTCCGTTGGCAACCGGACAACCGGTCGGAGACACGGGCACTCCCCAGGGTTCAAACGACTCGAAAGGTCGCCCTGCCGAGACTGGAGGTGCGGTGTGGTGCCTCTCGGGGCTCCTTACTCGCTCTGCCACTTGCGTGGCCCAGGTAATCCAGCCCGCCTTCGGGTGGGTGTCGTAAGGGAGGTGAAACCAAGTGATCAAGAGCGAGAAGGAAGAACTGATCAAGGAACTCAACGAGAAGTTTTCGCGGGCTCAGACCGCGATCGTCGCTGAGTTCTCCAAGCTGAACGTGGAGACGGTCACCAAGCTGCGCAAGAAGTTCCGCGACGGCAAGGTGGACTACAAGGTCCTGAAGAACACGCTGGCCAAGCGCGCCGCGAAGGGTACCCCGGTGGAGGTCATCGCCGAGGACTTCGTGGGTCCCGTGGCCATCGCCATCAGCTACGACGATGTCGTGGCCCCGGCGAAGATCCTCACGGACTTCATCAAGGATCTCGAGTCCATCAAGGTCCGCAGCGCGTCCGTGCAGGGCCGTCGCGTCGACGTCGAGGGTGTCAAGGCCCTGGCGAAGATGCCCGGTCTGCCCGAGCTCCGCGCCCAGCTGCTGGGCATGCTCAACCAGCCTGCCGGCAAGCTCGTTCGCACCATCGCGGCCCCCGGCTCCCAGCTGGCCCGCGTGCTCCAGGCGAACGTGGACAAGCAGCCCAAGTAACCGAACCGAGAAGCATTCCCACCGCAAACCTCTGGCCCCTTGCTTCCTTCATGGAAGTGGGCCGTTAGAAAACGAAGGACATCGAAATGCCTGCTGATCTGAACGCGATTGTTGACCAGCTCTCCACCCTGACGGTGATGGAGGCCGCCGAGCTCGTGAAGCAGCTCGAGAACAAGTGGGGCGTGTCCGCCGCCGCCGTTGCCGTGGCCGCTGGCCCCGCCGCTGGTGGCGCCGCCGCCGCCCCGGTCGAGGAGAAGACGGAGTTCACCGTGGTTCTGGCCGACGCCGGCGCCAACAAGATCAACGTCATCAAGGAGATCCGCGCGATCACCGGCCTGGGCCTGAAGGAGGCCAAGGACCTGGTCGAGGGCGCTCCCAAGACCGTCAAGGAGGGCGTCAACAAGGACGACGCCAAGAAGATCAAGGACCAGCTCACCGCGGCTGGCGCCAAGGTCGACGTCAAGTAATTTGTTGTTTTCAGGTAGGCGCCGGGTTTCGGGAAATTCCCGACGCTTCCTGACCGGATGAGCAGGCCGGCGTGCCCGGAAGGGGTGCGCCGGCTTTGCCCTTTCCGTATCTCTAAATTTCCCGCTGCCGCTGCGCGTTACCCAATCTCGCCCCGCCACGAGATTGCTCGCCCCGGAGTTCGAATGCCGACGCAGATCCAGAACAACTTCCGAGTGCGGAAGACCTTCGCGAAGATCGCGAAGACCATCGACATTCCCAACCTCATCAACATCCAGAAGCAGTCCTACGAGAAGTTCCTCCAGGCCGACATCCCGCCGGAGAAGCGTGAGGACATTGGGCTTCAGGGGGTCTTCAAGTCGGTATTCCCGATCCGTGACTTCAACGAGACGTCCTCGCTGGAGTTCGTCAGCTATCACCTCGAGAAGCCCAAGTACGACGTCGACGAGTGCCACCAGCGTGGGATGACCTACTCGGCTCCCATCAAGGTCGTCGTGCGCCTGGTCGTGTGGGACAAGGACGAGGAGACGGGCGCCCAGTCCATCCGCGACGTGAAGGAGCAGGAGGTCTACTTCGGGGAAATCCCGTTGATGACCCAGAACGGCACCTTCATCATCAACGGTACCGAGCGCGTGGTGGTCAGCCAGCTGCACCGCAGCCCGGGTGCCTTCTTCGACCACGACAAGGGCAAGAGCCACTCGTCTGGCAAGCTGCTCTACAACGCCCGCATCATCCCGTACCGCGGCTCGTGGATCGACTTCGAGTTCGACCACAAGGACCTGCTGTACGTGCGCATCGACCGGCGCCGCAAGCTGCCGGCCACGGTGCTCATCCGCGCCCTGGGTGCGGTGGCCGACACCGCCAAGAAGAACCCGCTGGAGTTCCGCGGCTCCACCGAGGAGATCCTCAACTACTACTACGCGACGGAGACCATCTACCTCCAGAGCAACACCGACTTCGAGAAGTCGGTGGAGCTGGAGCTGTTGCCCGGTCAGCGCGCCACGCGCGACATCAAGACCAAGACGGGCGACGTCATCGTCAAGAAGAACCGCAAGTTCACCCGCGCCGCCATCAAGAAGCTCGAGGCGGCCAAGATGAAGACGCTCCCCATCGACGCGGACGAGCTCTTCACCAAGGTGTCCGCCTACGACGTGGTGGACGAGAACACCGGCGAGGTCATCCTCGAGTGCAACGAGGAGGTCTCCCAGGACAAGGTCGACGAGCTCCTCAAGCGCGACATCAAGGAGTTCAAGGTCCTCTTCATCGACAACCTCAACGTGGGTCCCTACCTGCGTGAGACGTTGATGATGGACAAGATCGAGTCCCCCGAGCAGGCGATCATGGAGATCTACCGCCGCCTGCGCCCGGGTGATCCGCCCACGCCGGAGACGGCCACCAACCTCTTCAGCAACCTGTTCTTCAACCCCGAGCGCTACGACCTGTCCAAGGTCGGCCGCCTCAAGCTGAACTTCAAGTTCGGCCTCGAGGAGCCGCTCGACGGGCAGATCCTCACCAAGCGCGACATCCTCGAGGTCATCCGCTACCTGGTGGACCTCAAGAACGGCAAGGGTGTGATCGACGACATCGATCACCTCGGCAACCGTCGTGTGCGCGCGGTGGGCGAGCTGCTGGAGAACCAGTACCGCATCGGTCTGGTGCGCATGGAGCGGGCGATCAAGGAGCGCATGAGCCTCCAGGAGATCGAGACGCTCATGCCGCACGATCTGATCAACGCCAAGCCCGTGACGGCCGTCATCAAGGAGTTCTTCGGGTCCAGCCAGCTGTCGCAGTTCATGGACCAGACGAACCCCCTGTCCGAGGTGACGCACAAGCGTCGTCTGTCCGCCCTCGGGCCCGGCGGCCTCACCCGCGAGCGCGCGGGCTTCGAGGTGCGCGACGTGCACCCGACGCACTACGGCCGCATCTGCCCCATCGAGACGCCGGAAGGTCCGAACATCGGCCTCATCGCGTCGCTGTCCACCTACGCCCGCGTCAACGAGTTCGGCTTCGTCGAGACGCCGTACAAGAAGGTGGAGGCCGGCGCGGTGACCGGTGACGTGGCCTTCTACTCCGCCCTCGAGGAGGAGAAGCACACGATCGCCCAGGCCAACGCCGAGACGGACAAGAAGGGCAAGTTCGTCAACGCGCTCGTGTCCGCCCGCCGCGGCGGCGAGTTCGTCCAGGCCAAGGCCGAGGACATCGACCTGATGGACGTGTCCCCGAACCAGCTGGTGTCCGTGGCCGCCTCGCTCATCCCGTTCCTCGAGAACGACGACGCGAACCGCGCGCTCATGGGCTCCAACATGCAGCGCCAGGCCGTGCCGCTGCTGCGCACCGCCGCCCCGCTCGTGGGCACCGGTATCGAGGCGATCGTCGCCCGCGACTCCGGCGTCACCTGCGTGGCCCGGCGCGACGGCATCGTCGAGAGCGTGGACGCCAGCCGCATCGTGGTGAAGGCCGACTCCGCCACGGGCGCGTTCGACATCTCCAGCGAGGTCGACATCTACAACCTCCTGAAGTACCAGCGCTCCAACCAGAACACGTGCCTCAACCAGAAGCCCATCGTCCGCAAGGGCGACCGGGTGCGGAAGGGTGACGTGATCGCCGACGGTCCCGCGACCGAGACCGGCGAGCTCGCGCTGGGTCAGAACGTCGTCGTCGCGTTCATGCCGTGGCAGGGCTACAACTTCGAGGACTCCATCCTCATCTCCGAGCGCATCCTCAAGGAGGACGTCTTCACGTCCATCCACATCGAGGAGTTCGAGTGCATCGCGCGCGACACCAAGCTCGGCAAGGAGGAGATCACCCGCGACATCCCGAACGTGGGTGAGGAGGCCCTCAAGGACCTCGACGAGAGCGGCATCATCCGCATCGGCGCCGAGGTGAAGCCCGGCGACGTGCTGGTGGGCAAGATTACTCCGAAGGGCGAGACCCAGCTCTCCCCCGAGGAGAAGCTGCTGCGCGCCATCTTCGGTGAGAAGGCCGGCGACGTGCGCGACAGCTCGCTGCGCGTGCCCCCCGGCGTGGTGGGCACCGTCATCAACGCCAAGGTGTTCAGCCGCAAGGGCGTCGAGAAGGACGAGCGCGCCAAGCAGATCGAGTCCATGGAGGAGGCCAAGCTCCTCAAGGACCAGAACGACGAGATCAAGGTCCTGCGCGACAGCGCCTACAGCCGCCTGCGCATCATGCTCCGTGGCAAGGAGATCCAGGGCAAGCTCGTGGACGACAAGGGCCGCATCCTCCTGAAGAAGGGGGACATCGTCTCCGACGAGCTGCTGGCCACCGTCCCGTACAAGTACTGGACGGAGATCTCCGTTGGCGATCCGCTCGACGGCAAGCTGCGCGACATCCTCCGCAACCTGGAGGAGACCACCGAGGCCGTGAAGCTGGCCTTCGGCGAGAAGATCGCCCGCATCAAGAAGGGCGACGAGCTCCCGCCGGGCGTCATCAAGATGGTGAAGGTGTACGTCGCCATCAAGCGCAAGCTGGCCGTGGGCGACAAGATGGCCGGCCGCCACGGTAACAAGGGTGTCGTGTCCCGCGTCCTCCCCGAGGAGGACCTGCCGTTCCTCGAGGACGGTCGTCCCGTGGACATCGTGCTCAACCCGCTGGGCGTGCCCTCGCGCATGAACATCGGGCAGATCCTCGAGACGCACCTGGGCTGGGCCGCCAAGGGCGTGGGCGAGCAGCTGCAGCGCTACATCGACGAGAACTACAGCGGCGAGAACCTCAAGAAGCAGCTGAAGACCGTCTACGACGACAAGGCCTTCGGCGACTTCGTGGACGGCCTGTCCGACGACGAGGTCAAGAGCCTCTGCTACCGCCTGAAGAAGGGCATCCATGTCGCCACGCCGGTGTTCGACGGCGCGCGCGAGACGGAGATCCACACCCTCTTCGACGAGGCGCGGCTGCCGCGCACCGGCCAGATGGTGCTCTTCGACGGCCGCACCGGTGAGCCGTTCGACCAGAACGTCACCGTGGGCGTCATGTACATGCTCAAGCTCCACCACCTGGTGGACGAGAAGATCCACGCTCGTTCCATCGGACCCTACTCGCTCGTCACGCAGCAGCCCCTGGGCGGCAAGGCCCAGTTCGGCGGCCAGCGTCTGGGAGAGATGGAAGTGTGGGCGATGGAGGCCTACGGCGCGGCGTACACGCTCCAGGAGTTCCTCACCGTCAAGTCCGACGACGTGGTGGGCCGTACGCGCATGTACGAGGCCATCGTCAAGGGCGACAACGTCCTCGAGTCCGGCCTGCCCGAGTCCTTCAACGTGCTCCTCAAGGAGCTCCAGTCGCTCGCGCTCGACGTCGAGCTGCTGGAGAGCGCCCCGCCCGAGCGCCAGCGCTCGTTCGGTGGTGACTTCGGTGGTGGCGGCGACGGCGAGGACCGCGTGAAGACCGGTACCGAGGCCTAGTCCAGCGTGCCTGTCCCCCGGCGCCCGCTCCCTGAGCGGGCGGGCGCTGGCGGTCAGGCGAAACGAATTCGCGCTCAGGCGCTCAGAAGAAATTCGGAGGCAACGTGAAGGACATTTTCAACTTCTTCGAGAAGCCGAAGGATCCGCTCTCGTTCAACGCCATCCGCATCGCGTTGGCGTCGCCGGACAAGATCCGCCAGTGGTCCCATGGCGAGGTGAAGAAGCCCGAGACGATCAACTACCGCACCTTCAAGCCGGAGCGGGACGGGTTGTTCTGCGCCCGCATCTTCGGCCCGGTGAAGGACTACGAGTGCAACTGCGGCAAGTACAAGCGCATGAAGCACCGTGGCGTCGTGTGCGAGAAGTGCGGCGTGGAGGTCATCCAGTCCAAGGTGCGTCGTGAGCGCCTGGGCCACATCACGCTCGCCACGCCCGTGGCGCACATCTGGTTCCTCAAGTCGCTGCCCTCGCGCATCGGCAACCTGCTCGACATCACGCTCAAGGAGCTCGAGAAGGTCCTGTACTGCGAGA
This sequence comes from Archangium violaceum, assembly GCF_016887565.1. NCBI lineage: Bacteria > Pseudomonadati > Myxococcota > Myxococcia > Myxococcales > Archangiaceae > Archangium > Archangium violaceum. The sequence continues at coordinate 8,048,739 of NZ_CP069396.1, read as the reverse complement.
GCTACATCATCATCGACCCCAAGGCGACGCCCCTGCAGAAGGGCGAGCTCGTCAGCGAGGAGAAGCTCCACCGGCTCTACGAGGAGCACGGTGAGGACTCCTTCTCCGCCGGCATGGGCGGCGAGGCCGTCCGCGAGCTGCTGCGCTCCATCGACGTCGTGAGGCTGTCCGAGGATCTCCGCCGCGACATGCGCGAGACCAACTCGGAGGCCAAGAAGAAGAAGTACGCCAAGCGTCTCAAGGTCGCCGAGGCCTTCCGCATGTCCGGCAACAAGCCGGACTGGATGATGCTCGACGTCATCCCGGTCATCCCGCCCGACCTGCGTCCGCTCGTCCCCCTGGACGGTGGCCGCTTCGCGACGTCCGACCTCAACGACCTGTACCGCCGCGTCATCAACCGCAACAACCGTCTCAAGCGGCTGCAGGAGCTCAACGCTCCGGACATCATCATCCGCAACGAGAAGCGGATGCTCCAGGAGGCCGTCGACGCGCTGTTCGACAACGGCCGCCGCGGCAAGACGATCACCGGCCCCAACAAGCGGCCGCTGAAGTCCCTGTCCGACATGCTCAAGGGCAAGCAGGGCCGGTTCCGTCAGAACCTGCTCGGCAAGCGCGTGGACTACTCCGGCCGTTCCGTGATCGTGGTCGGTCCCGAGCTGCGCCTGCACCAGTGCGGCCTGCCGAAGATCATGGCGCTCGAGCTCTTCAAGCCGTTCATCTACAACAAGCTCGAGGAGAAGGGGTACGTCACCACCATCAAGAGCGCCAAGAAGATGGTGGAGAAGGAGCGTCCCGAGGTCTGGGACATCCTCGAGGACGTCATCCGTGAGCACCCGGTCCTCCTGAACCGCGCGCCCACCCTGCACCGCCTCGGCATGCAGGCCTTCGAGCCCGTGCTCATCGAGGGCAAGGCCATCCAGCTCCACCCGCTGGTGTGCGCCGCCTTCAACGCCGACTTCGACGGCGACCAGATGGCCGTCCACGTGCCGCTCTCCATCGAGGCTCAGATGGAGGCCCGCGTGCTGATGATGTCCACCAACAACATCCTCAGCCCCGCGCACGGCAAGCCCATCATCGTCCCCACCCAGGACATGGTGCTCGGCATCTACTACATGACGCGCGCCCGTGAGTTCGCCCACGGCGAGGGTCGCGTGTTCTCGTCCCCGGACGAGGTGCGCGCCGCCTACGACCATGGCGAGGTGCACCTGCAGGCCAAGGTCGTCTGCCGCATCGACGGCAAGCGCAAGGAGACCACTGTCGGCCGCGTCCTCCTCTGGGACATCGTGCCGCGCAAGGTGGGCTTCGACGCCATCAACAAGGTGCTCGACAAGAAGTCGCTCGGTGGCCTCATCGACCTCTGCTACCGCCTCACCGGCGAGAAGGAGACGGTGCTGCTGGCCGATCGCATCCGGTCGCTCGGCTACACCAACGCCACCAAGGCCGGTATCTCCATCGCCCTGAAGGACATGATCATTCCTGCCAAGAAGCAGGAGTTCCTGGACTTCGCGCGCAAGGAGGTCGCGGAGATCGAGAACCAGTACCTCGAGGGTCTCATCACCGACGGCGAGCGCTACAACAAGGTCATCGATATCTGGGCGGAGATCACCGAGAAGGTGGCCGCCGAGATGATGCAGCAGATCTCCCAGGACGAGGCCGTGGGCGAGAAGGACGGCAAGCGCGAGGTGCGCAAGCAGCCGTCGTTCAACCCCATCTACATCATGGCCGACTCCGGAGCCCGCGGCAGCGCCCAGCAGATCCGCCAGCTGGCGGGTATGCGCGGCCTGATGGCCAAGCCCTCCGGCGAAATCATCGAGACGCCCATCACGGCCAACTTCCGTGAAGGCCTCTCCGTGCTCCAGTACTTCATCTCCACCCACGGCGCTCGTAAGGGTCTGGCGGACACGGCCCTCAAGACGGCCAACTCCGGTTACCTCACCCGCCGTCTCGTCGACGTGGCCCAGGACGCCATCATCAACGAGTACGACTGCGGCACCATGGACGGTCTGTTCATCGGCGCCCTGGTCGAGGGCGGTGAGATCATCGAGGCGCTCGGCGAGCGCATCCTCGGCCGCGTGGCCCTGGATGACATCCTCGATCCGGTCACCAACGACGTGCTGGTGCGCGCCAACGAGGAGATCGACGAGGATCGCGTCAAGCGCATCGAGAACAGCGGTCTGGACAAGGTGAAGATCCGCTCGGTGCTCACCTGCCAGGCCAAGCGCGGCATCTGCGTGGAGTGCTACGGCCGTGATCTGGCCCGTGGCCGCAAGGTGTCCGTGGGCGAGGCCGTCGGCGTCATCGCGGCGCAGTCCATCGGCGAGCCGGGTACCCAGCTCACGATGCGCACCTTCCACATCGGTGGTGCGGCGACGCGGCGCGCCGAGCAGTCCAGCCTCGAGAACCGCAACGCGGGCGTGGTGAAGTTCGCCGGCCTGAACACGGTTCAGAAGAAGGACGGCAGCCTCGTGGCCATGAACCGCAACGGCGAGATCGTCATCGTCGACGAGAGCGGCCGTGAGCGCGAGCGCTACCAGGTCATCTACGGCGCCCGCATCCTCGTGAAGGAGGGCCAGAAGCTCGAGGCCGGCACCCTGCTGGCCGAGTGGGATCCGTTCGCCATCCCGCTGCTCACCGAGGTGGGCGGTGTCGTGCGCTTCGAGGACATCATCGAAGGCGTCACGATGAACGAGTCGCTGGACGAGGTGACCGGCCTCAGCCGCAAGACGGTCGTCGAGTCCAAGGACCCCGAGGCCCGTCCGCGCATCACCATCCGCGACGAGGAGGGCAACATCAAGGACCTGGTGTCCTCCAAGGCCCAGGCGAGCTACTTCCTCCCGCAGGGCTCCATCATCACCGTCAACGACGGCGATGAGATCCACGCGGGTGAGGTCATCGCCAAGGTGCCTCGCGAGACCACGAAGACCAAGGACATCACGGGCGGTCTGCCCCGCGTGGCCGAGCTCTTCGAGGCGCGCAAGCCCAAGGACGCCGCGGCCATCGCCGAGATCGACGGCGTGGTCTCCTTCGGCAAGGACACCAAGGGCAAGCGCAAGCTCATCCTCACCCCCGAGGTGGGCGGCGAGCTGCGCACCGACCTGGCCAAGGAGTACCTGATCTCCAAGGGCAAGAACATCAGCGTGCACGCCGGCGACCGCGTCAAGGCCGGCGAGGCGCTGATGGATGGCTCGGCCAACCCGCACGACATCCTCAAGGTGCTCGGCGAGAAGGCGCTCGCGGGCTACCTGGTGGATGAGGTGCAGGAGGTCTACCGGCTGCAGGGCGTGAAGATCAACGACAAGCACATCGAGGTGATCGTCCGGCAGATGCTCCGCCGCGTGCGCGTCACCGACGTGGGCGACACCAGCTTCCTCGTCGACGAGCAGGTCGAGAAGTGGGTGTTCGAGGAGGAGAACGAGAAGGTCATGGCCAAGGCCCAGCGTCCCGCCGTCGGCGAGCCGCTGCTCCTCGGCATCACCAAGGCGTCTCTGTCCACCGAGTCGTTCATCTCGGCGTCCTCCTTCCAGGAGACCACCAAGGTGCTCACCGAGGCCGCCATCAACGGCAAGGTGGACTACCTGCGCGGCCTCAAGGAGAACGTCATCATGGGCCGCCTCATCCCCGCCGGTACGGGTCTGCCCAACTACAAGTACCTCGACATCGAGGTGGAGAGCCCGGCCGACGAAATCTCCGAGATGGAGGCCGCCCTGGCCGCCACCCACGGCGAGGACGTCGCTCCGCCCCCGGCTCCCACCGGCAGCCGGACCGAGACCAGCGGCGCTGCCTAGTCCGCACCCCGGGTCCTGATGTCCCACACCGCCACTCCGGCTTCCGGGGTGGCGGTTTTTCTTTTTTCAGTTCTTTACGGCTTCACAGCTTGACGGGTGGTGTGGCGGTAAACTATCCGGGGAGGACCTTGGAGCTCGACCCGAAGTCTTCCGGGCGAGCATCTAGCAGTGGACGCAGGAGCAGGCGGGCGAGCGTGGAGGGCGTTTCCTTCGACTAGGGGGCGTGATTACCTCGGTAGTCCCAACCCCCGCCGTTCGGGCCCCAGGTCCGGGTGGCCGTGCTGGAGAGTGTTTCATGGACAAGCAGGAGACCCCGCAGAAGCATCCGCTGGCGGAGACGTTCGAGCGGGTGTGGAGCCAGGCCTTGCTGGCCGTGTCCACCGCCGAGGAGGAGGCCGCTCGCACCGTGCAGCGCGTGGCCGGGCTGGCCGGTTGGAGCCCCGAGGAGATGATCCGCCAGGCGCGGCTCCTCACGGAGCGGTTGGCGGGCCAGCGCAAGGACCTCGAGCACAACGTGGAAGAGGGTGTCCGGCGCGCCCTGGTGCACTTCAAGATTCCGCGGCGGGACGAGATGCAGGACATCGAGGCGCGGCTGATCCGACTGGCCGAACGCATCGAAGCGCTGGGGCAGCGCAAGTGATGGGGTCCTCCTCCGGCCCGTCAGGGCGGCGCGGGGAGGGGTTGTTCCGCTGGCTGCACGCGCTCGGTTCCGGGTGTGGAAAGCTCCCCCTGGTAGCGGGTCTGGCCCTGGTGCTGTCCGCCCGGGCGGTGCCCCTGTTCGCCCCGCCCGACGTGCCGCTCGCGGTCGAGCCCTCGCGCTTCGAGGCGGCTTCCCCCGACGCGGCGCTGATCGACGCGGTGCTGACCAAGCGGGCCCCGGAGCTGGGTCTCACCCTCCGTCAGCAGATCGTCCACGCCATCGCCGAGGAGTCCGGCCAGGCGGGGTATGACCCGCTGCTGATCCTCGCCATCATCGACGTGGAGTCGGACTTCACCGAGGAGGCCATCTCCGACAAGGGCGCGCGCGGGCTGATGCAGATCAAGCCCAGCACGCTGCACTTCCTCGCCGAGAAGCAGGGGCTGCGCCTGTCTCGCGAGGAGGTGGCCGCGGATCCGGCGCTCGGAGTGCGTCTGGGCATCCGCTACCTGCGGGAGCTCAACGACCGCTTCGGCGACCTGGACCTGGCGCTCATGGCCTACAACGCCGGCCCCACCCGCATCTGGCAGGCCAAGAAGGCCGGTGAGCTGGACACCTTCCGCCGCTATCCCCGCGCCGTCCGCCGTGATTTCAGGCGCTTCCGGGAAGGGGAGGGGTTGGGCGGAGATTGGGCTCTGGCCCAGCGAGAGGGTCTGGAGAAGAGCCCCGAGCAGAAGGCGGCTCCCTGAGGAAGCGGGCGGCTGAATTTCACGGCCGCCCCTCCGGTCTCCCGTGCGCGCGCTTGTCCACCCCTGGCGGGTGCGCTATCGCTCTGAACCGGAGGAGTCCCCCCATGCGCCGATCCACCCTCGCTCTCGCCCTCACGGCCCTGCTTCCCGCCTCGGCCCTCGCCGGCTCGGTGTTCCTCAACGGCGTCCGCATCGACGGCGTGACGAACCAGAAGTTCGAGAAGCCCACCTCCGTCCGCATCGACGAGAAGGGGGACGTCCACATCGAGGCGCCCGGCTACGCCGTCAAGCTGGTGAACGCCCCTCCGTCCACGCCCGCTCCGGCGGCCACTCCGGCTCCGTCTCCAGCGGCCCCGGCTACCGCGCCCGCTCCGGCCCCCGCGCCCGCTCCGGCCATCGCGCCCGCGGCCACCCCGGCTCCGGCTTCCCCTGCCGCCCCGGCTCGCATCACCCGCCGCTACTGGCTCGCCACGGAGCAGTCCGTCCCGGGTATGACGGAGTACGACATCGACCTGTACATCAACTCCCGGTGGGTGCGGAAGCTGCGCAACAACGAGGACCAGGTCATCACGGAGATCACCCGGAGCCTGCTGCCGGGGAAGAACACGGTGCTGCTCATGGCCCATAAAGTGGCGGGCAGCTCGCGCAGGAGCCAATCTGCCCAGCACGTCTTCAAGGTCATCATCGGCGAGGGCAACGAGGGCGGGGGCAACGTGATGATCGACAACCCGCTCATCCGCTTCCAGCGCACCGCGGCGGACGCGGAGGACGTATCCGAGGAGTTCACCCTCACCACGCGGTAGCGCGGGGGTCGCGCCCAACGTGTTCTCCATCGACGAGAGGTTCCGAGGCCTGCCGGCCAACCGCGAGCAGGTCCTGTCGCTGTACCAGTCCATCAACTCGCCGCACCTGGCCATCCCCGGCAAGCCGGCGGGCCCGGCGCAGGCCTTCGTGCTGGGGCTGCGCGGCTCGGGTGGCTTCGCCGTCTTCATCTACCTGTACCTGTCCGAGGCCCAGGACTGCGCGGTGTACGTGCCCGGCCGGCGCGCCGCGAGCCAGGAGGACTACCAGCAGGACGAGGCCGCGGCGCTCGGCTTCGTGGAGTCCATGGGCTTCATGATGGACAACGCCAACTTCCGTGGCCTGCCCGCGGCGCACCAGGACGAGCTGCTGAAAACATTGCCCGTCTTCTACAAGGACCCCAAGCTGGTCCCGGGTGCCTCCAGGAGCCGCGCCGAGGAGAAGCGAAACGCCTCGACGAACCTGGGCCGGCTGCTGTCCTCCTTCTGACCCTCCACCCCACGAGACTCGCCACCATGTTCCGCCGCCTCTCTCCCGCCTGGCTCCTCGCGCTCGTCCTGATGGGCTGCAAGCACGTCCCCTCCGAGAAGGAGCGGCAGGGCGCCGAGATCCACTACGAGCTCGGCCTGCAGGCCCAGCAGCTCGGGAACGTGCAGGAGGCCTACAAGGAGATGCAGAAGGCGCTCTCGTTGGATCCGGACTACCCGGAGGCGCACAACGCCACGGCCATCCTCCTGCACCTGGCCTTCAACCGGCCCGAGGAGGCCATCCAGCACTACAAGAAGGCGCTGGAGCTGCGCCCGGCCTTCTCCGAGGCCAAGACGAACCTGGCCAACGTCTACCTCTCCCAGTCGCGCTACGACGAGGCCATCAAGCTGTACGAGGAGTCCCTCAACGACATGCTCTATCCCACCCCCTACATCGCCCAGGGCAACATGGGGTGGGCGCTCTACAAGAAGGGCGAGACGGAGCGTGCGCTGCAGAGCATCCGGGCCGCGGTGACGACCAACCCCGGCTTCTGCCTGGGCTACAAGAACCTGGGAATCATCCACGAGGAGACGGGCAATGTTTCCGAGGCGTGTCGCTCGTTCGGGCGTTATCGTGAGGCCTGCCCGGACGTGGCGGACGCCTACCTGCGCGAGGGCGCCTGTCAGGTGAAGCAGGGGAAGGTGGAGGAGGCGCGGCAGAGCTTCACCTTCTGCGAGGCCAAGGCGAAGAGCCAGGTGCTCAAGGACGACTGCCGTCGACTCCTCGAGGCCCTGTAACCGGAGAGAGTCCCACCGCCGTGGACCACGTCGAATTCGGCAAATATCTGTCCCAGCAGCGTGAGCTGCGCGGCCTGTCCCGCGACGAGGTGTCGCAGGTGACGAAGATCTCCCCCAGCCTCATCGCGGCGCTGGAGGAGGGGCAGATGGAGCGTCTGCCCGCGCGCGTCTTCGTCCTCAACTACATCCGGGCCTACGCCACCGTCATCGGGCTGGCGCCGGAGGAGGCCGTGCTGCGCTACGAGGAGGTGGACAAGGCGGCCCCCGAGCCGAGTCCGGTGGTGCTCGAGCGCGAGCGGCGGCGCCGGGCGTGGATCATCCTCTGCGTGGTGCTGGGCGTGCTGGGCGTGGGGGCATACGTGGCCCTCGTCATGACCGGGAAGCTCCCCGGCCCCCTCCCGCGTTGATTGGAACCATGGAGCGTTTCGTCGACGAGGCGCTGGTCCTCTCCACGGTGGACTACGGGGAAGCCGACCGGCTGGTCACGCTCCTCACGCGCGAACACGGCAAGCTGACGGCCTTCGCGGCCGGGGCCCGCAAGAGCAAGCGGCGCTTCGCCGGCGCGCTGGAGCCCTACATGCGGCTGCGCGTGCAGCTGGTGGAGACGCGCGGCTCCACGGTGCGCCTGGACTCGGCCGACATCGTGGCCGGCTACTACGGGGCCCGCGCGGATCTGCACCTCATCGCCCGTGCCCTCTACGCGGTGGAGCTGTGCCGCGAGCTGACGCGCGACCACGAGCCGAACGCCGAGCTCTTCGAACTGCTGGAAGACTACCTGCGCAAGCTGGACGCGAACGAGGCCGGCCCCACCTCGCTGCTGGCCTTCGAGCTGTCCGCGCTGGCCCACGCCGGGCTCATGCCGCGCTTCGACTCGTGCGCGCTGTGTGGCGGCTCGCCGGGCGAGCGGCCGCGCTTCGACCAGGCCCACGGCGGCGCGGTGTGCGAGGCCTGCTCGGGCCGGGCGCGTGACGCGGTGGCCGTTCCGCCCCAGCTGCTGTCCGGGCTCCGGGCGCTGCAGGAGGGCCAGCGCACGCCGCTGCCGCCGGAGCTGCGGGCCCGTGCGCGCGGCGTGCTCAACGTCTTCATCTCCCACCACCTCGGCCGCCGCCTCAAGAGCGTGGACTTCATGGCCCAGGTCGGTCTGGACTGACGGGCGGTTTTCCAGGAGGCAGCACATGGCCAGGCAGGAGGGGGCGTCGCCACTCGACGTGGTGTGCGTGGGCGAGTCCCTGGTGGACTTCGTCCCGGCGGAGCCCGGCCAGCGCGTGCGCGACGTGACGGCGTGGAAGCCCTGCATCGGGGGCTCCCTGGCCAACGTCTCGGTGGGCGTGGCGCGGCTGGGCGGACGCTCCGGGTATGTCGGCGTGGTGGGCGAGGACGAGTTCGGCCACTTCCTGCGCGAGCGCCTCGCCGCCGAGGGCGTGGACGTCAGCCATATGCGCCAGACGGCCGAGGGGCGGACGGGGCTCGTCTTCGTTTCGATCGACGCGCGGGGCGAGCGCAGCTTCACCTACTTCCGCACGCGCTCGGCCGAGTTCCTGCTGAGCGAGCGGGACGTGGATCCGGCCTTTCTCGAGCAGGCGAGGGTGGTGCACTGCGGCACGAACTCGCTGAAGCTGCCCGAGGCCCGGGCGGCCATGCTGCGCACCCTGGAGGTGGCGCGCGGGGCGGGGCGCATCGTGAGCTGCGATCCCAACCTCCGCCTCCACGCGTGGGAGGACCCGGAGGTGCTGCGCGAGCTGCTCCGGCACCTGCTGCCTGGGTGCACGGTGGTGAAGCTCTCCGAGGAGGAGGTGGCCTTCGCCACCGGACGGACGGACCCGGAGGAGGCGCTGCGGTACCTGGCGGGGCAGGGGGTGAAGCTGCCCGTGGTGACGCGGGGCGAGGCGGGCGCCGTCTTCCTCTGGCGGGACGAGGTGGTGCGGGTGCCGGCGCCCCGGGCGCGCGTGGTGGACACCACCGGGGCGGGGGATGGCTTCACGTCGGCCTTCCTGCTCGGACTGAGCCGGCGGTACGCGGATGCCCCGGCGCTGGCGCGGGCCACCCGCGAGGACCTGGAGGCCCTGGCCACGTTCGGGTGCGTCGTGGGCTCCCGGGTGGTGGAGCACGTCGGCGCGGTGGCGGGCCTGCCCTTCCGGGACGAGGTGGCCCCCCTGTTGCCTCCGTGGCTACGAACGGAAGCCCCTTTTCGCTGAGTCGCTCTTGTCGACCCGGCGCGCTCCCCCGGCTAGAATGCGCGCCCGATGGCCAACCAGGGGCCCCAAGGCAGCGCGGGTCTCGACTACGATCGCGGTCGCCGCATCGGTAAGTACGAGATCGTCACCCGTCTCTCCATGGGAGGGATGGCGGAGCTCTTTCTCGCCTTCACGGCGGGACCGGGCGGGTTCCGCAAATTCGTCGCGCTGAAGCAGATCCTCCCGGACGTCCAGAAGGACGACCAGTTCGTCAAGATGTTCCTGGACGAGGCGCGCATCACCGCCTCGCTCGCCCACGCCAACATCGGTCAGGTGTTCGACCTGGGAGATCAGGACGGCGAGCTGTACCTGGCCATGGAGTTCCTGGCCGGGCAGAACCTGGAGCAGGTCCTCGTCGCCTCCAGCAAGCAGCAGCGCCCGCTGCCCCTGGGCTTCTCGGCCCGCGCGGTGCGCGATGCGTGCCTCGGGCTGCACTACGCGCACAGCTACACCGACCCCTCGGGCAAGCCCCGGCCGGTGGTGCACCGCGACGTGTCCCCGAAGAACATCATGGTCACCTTCGACGGCAACGTGAAGGTGATCGACTTCGGCATCGCCAAGGCGAAGGGGCGGCTCGGCCGGACGCAGGTGGGCATGGTGAAGGGCACCACCGGCTACATGTCTCCCGAGCAGGTGCGGGGCTCCGAGCAGCTCGACGGCCGCAGCGATCTCTTCTGCATGGGCGTCATCCTGCACGAGATGCTGTGCGGGCGCCGGCTCTTCTCCGGAGCCCACGAGGCCGAGGTGATGATGAAGATCGCCGACGCGGAGGTGACCTCCCCGTCGAGCATCAACCCGCGCGTCCCCGAGGCGCTGGCCCAGGTGGTGATGCGCGCGCTGGCGCGTGAGCCGGCGGAGCGCTTCGCCTCGGGCCGGGAGATGGCCCGCGCCATCGAGGCCGCTTGCGGCGCGGAGCTCTTCCACGAGGAGCAGCTGGCCGCGGTGATGCGGCAGCTCTTCGCGGACAAGATCCAGAAGACGCGCGAGCTCCTGGAGAGCGCCAACGAGGGAGATCCTCCGACCGGGCAGTTCGCGGCGCCCGTCCTCCCCAGCCGTTCCGCCAATCCGACCAGCCCGCCGCGCGCCGCGAAGCCGACCTCGGGGCAGGTGACTCCGGCGCCGAAGCCCGCGCTGTCGTCCGGCCCCAAGCCCGCGCAGCGCCGGCCCACGTCCACGTCCACGCCCACCGCCGCGCCTGCTCCCCAGCGCACGCCGCCCCCCCGGTCGGGTTCGTTCTCCCGTCCCCAGGCCGCGGCTCCCGAGCCGGATGAGGAGGAGGATGACGAGCTCGCGAAGACCCGGCCCGTCCGCAGGCAGCCCGTGGTGCGCGCTCCGGGTGGCGCGGACGCCTCCGAGGATTCGGAGCCGCGCACCCTGCCTGCCCGGGCCCCCGTGCCGCGGCCGGAAGCGCCTCGCGAGGGGTCGGGTTGGGGAGGACGGATCTTCCTGCTGCTCCTGCTGGCGGCCATCGGCGGTGCCATCTACTACCCGCCGACGCGGGCCCTGCTGACGCCCCTCTACGCCGCCGCGCTGAAGGAGCTGAAGGGGGAGGAGTTGCCGAACGGGCCGCCCCCGGCGGAGCCCTTGCCGGTGACCGCTCCGCCCGAGGCCGCCGAGCAGCCCGCGCTGGCCCAGCAGGAGCCCGCTCCCGTCCAGGAGCCCGAGCCGCGACCCGAGCCGGAGCCGGAAGCCGTTGCCGCGGCCGAGCCCCCGTCGAAGTCCAGGGCCGACACCCGGAAGACGCGCAACCCGGCCACCACCGCTCCCAAGCCCGGGACGGAGCCGAAGCCGGCGGCCGGTTCGAAGTCGAAGCCCGTGGCCGAGGCGAAGCCCGCCCCAGAGCCACCGACCGACGGCGAGCCCGTGCTCCTCGACACGAGCACGGCTCGGGGCGCGGCGAAGGCGGAGCTCGGTTTCCTCACGCTCTACACCGTGCCTCGCTCCGCGGTGTTCGAGGGGGACAATCGGCTGGGCACCACCCCTCTGCGCAAGGTGCCGCTGCCGGTGGCCACCTACCGTCTGCGCGTGGTGGATCCGGACGGCGCCAGCCGCCTGCTGTCGGCCCCCATCAAGCCGGGTGAGCACACGGAGATGACCGTCCGTGTCGGCGATCTGCCCTTGTGGGAAGAACCCTGACGGCCGTCCTTGACGCTCCCGGACCCCGTCACTACGGTCCGCGGCGCCATGTACTTCCAGGATCTGATCCTCACGCTCCAGAACCACTGGGCCAAGCAGGGTTGCATCATCGCCCAGCCCTATGATCTCGAGGTGGGCGCGGGCACCATGCACCCGTCCACCTTCCTCCGCGCCCTGGGCCCCGAGCCCTGGAACGTGGCCTACGTGCAGCCCTCGCGGCGTCCCGCCGACGGTCGTTTCGGTGAGAACCCCAACCGGCTGTTCCAGCACCATCAGTTCCAGGTCATCCTCAAGCCGGCGCCCAAGAACGTCCAGCAGCTCTACCTGGACTCCATCCGCGCCTTCGGGATCGATCCGCTCGAGCACGACATCCGCTTCGTCGAGGACGACTGGGAGTCGCCCACCCTGGGCGCCTGGGGCCTGGGCTGGGAGGTGTGGTGTGACGGGATGGAGGTCACCCAGTTCACCTACTTCCAGCAGTGCGGTGGTTTCGAGTGCCGGCCCGTGTCGGCGGAGCTGACGTACGGCCTCGAGCGCATCGCCATGTACCTGCAGAACGTCGAGAACATCTTCGACATCGAGTGGGTCAAGGGCGTGAAGTACCGCGAGGTCTTCCACGCCAACGAAGTGGAGATGAGCCGGTACGCGCTGCAGGAGTCGGACGCGCAGATGCTGTTCGGTCTGTTCGACTCCTACGAGAAGGAGTGCAAGCGCCTCATCGAGCGCGAGCTGCCGCTGCCCGCGTACGACTACGCGCTCAAGTGCTCGCACGCGTTCAACCTGCTGGACGCGCGCGGAGCCATCTCGGTGACGGAGCGCGCCAACTTCATCAAGCGCGTGCGTGACAACGCCCGCCTGTGCGCCGAGGGCTACCTGAAGATGCGCGAGAAGTTGGGCTACCCGCTGCTCAAGACGGCCTGGACGGTGGGCGAGCAGCCCCCGGTGCTCGAGGGCAAGCCCGCCAGCGACTACTGGAAGACCGTGATCCTCAACAAGCCCGCCGAGGCGGAGGTGGCCCGTGGCAAGTGATCTGCTCCTGGAGGTCGGCGCCGAGGAGATCCCCGCCTCGTTCATCCTCCCGGCGCTGGAGGACCTCAAGCGCGTCATCACCGAGCGCGCGGCCGAGGCGCGGCTCAAGCACGGCGAGGTGCGCACCTACGGCACCCCGCGGCGGCTGGCGGTGTGGGTGAAGGACATCGCGGAGCGGGGCGAGGACATCACCCGCGAGGTGCTCGGCCCGAGCGCGAAGGCGGCCTTCGACAAGGACGGCAAGCCCACCAAGGCGGCGGAGAAGTTCGCCGAGAGCCAGAAGCTGTCGGTGGATCAGCTGCTGCGCGTGCAGACGCCCAAGGGCGAGTACCTGGGTGCCAAGGTGGAGGAGAAGGGCCGTCCGGCGGCGGACATCTTCAAGGACATCCTCCACACGGCGGTGCACGGCATCAACTTCCGCAAGACGATGCGCTGGGGTGACGTGGACCAGGCCTTCGCGCGGCCCGTGCAGTGGGTGGTGGCGCTGCTGGGTGGCGAGGTGCTGCCGGTGGTGCTCGGCGACGTGAAGAGCGGCCGGACGACGTACGGCCACCGCTTCCTGTCGCCCGCGGCCATCGAGATCTCCAAGCCCTCGGACTACGAGGCGGCCCTGGAGAAGGCGAACGTGGTGCCGGACTTCTCCAAGCGGCGCGCCCAGGTGCTGGAGCGGGTGCGCGCGGCGGCCCAGCAGGCCGGTGGCAAGCTCATGGAGGACGACTCCCTCGTGGACCAGGTGACCAACCTGGTGGAGCTGCCCAACCCGGTGGTGGGCAGCTTCGAGGAGCGCCACCTGGACCTGCCCCCCGAGGTGCTGGTGCAGGAGATGAAGAGCCACCAGCGCTACTTCTCCGTGGTGGACGCCAACGGGAAGCTGATGCCGCGCTTCATCGCCGTGTCCAACACGCCGGTGCGCGACGTGAACGTGTCCCTGCGCGGCTACCAGCGCGTGCTGCGCTCGCGTCTGGCCGACGGGCGCTTCTTCTTCGACGAGGATCGCAAGACGCCGCTCGAGGCCCGCACGGAGAAGCTGGCGCGCGTGGTGTGGCAGGGGCAGCTCGGCAGCTACGCCGAGAAGGTGGCGCGTTTCCGCTCGCTGGCGGTGAAGCTCGCCGGGTGGACGGGGAAGGGGAGTCTCCAGTCCACCATCGAGCGCGCCGCCACCCTGGCCAAGGCGGACCTCGTCACCGGCATGGTGGGCGAGTTCCCCGAGCTCCAGGGCGTCATGGGCCGCGAGTACGCCCGTGCCGGCGGTGAGCCCGAGGCCGTGGCCCTGGCCATCTTCGAGCACTACCTGCCTCGCACCGCCGAGGACTCGCTGCCCACGCAGGATCCCGGGGCCCTCATCGGCCTGGCGGACCGCCTGGACACGCTCAGCGGCATCTTCGCCATCGGCAAGGGCCCCAGCGGCGCGGCGGACCCGTTCGCCCTGCGGCGCGCGTGCCTGTCCGTCATCCGCATCGTCCTGGAGCGCGGCTACCGCTTCTCCCTGCCCCAGGCGGTGGACGCGGCGCTGGAGCAACTCGGGCCGAAGATCGCCAACGTCAAGCGCAAGGCCGGCGAGCCCGCGCCTCGCGAGCAGGTGCTCGAGTTCTTCCGCGGCCGCCTCAAGGCGCTGTGGACGGAGCAGTACCGCACGGACGTGGTGGAGGCGGTGCTGTCCGCCGGGTACGAGGACCTCGTGGCCGCGCACAAGCGGCTCCAGGCGCTCGCTCCGCTCGTGGGGCAGGCGGACTTCGCGCCCCTGGCGGTGGCCTTCAAGCGCGTGGTCAACATCGTCGAGAAGCAGGGCAAGGACGTGGCCCGCGGCGAGGTGGACTCCAACCGCCTCACCGACGACGCCGAGCGCCAGCTCCATTCGGCCTACCTCCAGGCACGCAACCGCGTGGCCGACCGGGTCAAGGCCGATGACTTCTCCGGGGCCCTCAAGGAGATCACCAGCCTCAAGCCCACCGTGGACACCTTCTTCGACAAGGTGATGGTGATGGCCGAGGAGCGCGAGCTGCGCGAGAACCGCATCCGGCTCCTCACGGAGATCGGCACGCTGTTCAATCAGGTGGCGGACTTCTCGAAGATCCAGTCGGAGGCCTGAGCTCCGCCTGGTGGGCTGGTCACCAGAGTGGGGGACGTATGTTGGTGGGTATGGAATAGCCGGGGTCCTTTGTAGTTGCCCGGCGTTGGAGCGGTTTCTACACTCCGCCCCCCTTACATGCGCCCCCTTCTCCTCAGTCTCGCGCTGCTCGTCGCCGCCGCGTGCTCGTCCACCGCGCCGCGGCCCCCGCCGACGGACCGCTTCGTCTACCCGGCCGGTCTCGTGTACCGGAGCGTCCCCGGTTCCACCAACGGCGTCCTCTACGTCGCGAGCGCCAACTTCGACCGGTGCTTCGATGACGGCACGCTCATGGCGGTCGACCTGGACCGTGTGGGCGCCGATGACACCAACCGCCTGCCGGCCCTCGGCTCGGCGAGTGGCGCCGCGGTGGACATCACCCAGCTGAACGTCGCGCCGGAGTCCATCCGCACCATCCCGAGCTACGCGGGCGAGATGGCCCTCTGGGAGCGCACCGACGGCAACGCGCCCCGGCTCTTCGTCCCCACCCGCTCGGACGGCAACAACGTCTACTACGTGGATGTCCCGGAGCCCACGCGGTTGTGCTCTGGCGACGGCTGCGCCGAGGGAAGGGTGTCCCTGGATGATGTGCCGGGGAGCGCGAACGACGTTCCCCGCGCGCCCGCGCCCTTCGGGGTCGCCGTCGATACCGGGGGAGACTTGTGGGTCACGCACCTGGACCCGGCGGACGCGCCGGAAGAGTCGTTCGAGGCCTTCCGGTCCTACGTGGTGCGCCTGTCCGGTGACGCACCGAGCGTCTCGTCGGACAACTTCGTCACCCTCTCCACCCCCGATCTCCCCATGGGCGGTAACTCGGTGGTGCTGGATGAGCGATACGTGTTCGTCACCGGCCGGTTCACCGGCGGTGTCACGTCCCTGTCCCAGCGGTTCCTCGTGCGCGTGCTGGACAGGACGGACACGAGCCGGCTCATCGACCCCGGGCTGGACGTGGGCTTCGCCGCGCTGGATGCGCGCGGTCTCGCGCTGACCGAGCGGGTGGCCTCGAGGCCCCAGCGGCTGTACGTGGCCGTGCGCGCGCCGGACTCGCTGCTGCTGGTGGACGTGCAGGGAATCGAGTCGACGTCGGACACGCCCCGGCTCACCGTGGTGGGCTCGGTGCCGCTGCCGAGCGGTCCCACCGAGGTGCGGCTGGTGCCCCGCGGAGCGACCCGCAGCGAGCTGGTGGTGGTGTCCTGTAGCGCGGCTGGCGTGGTGGCCATCTTCGACCCGGACGTGGGCCAGGTGGTGGCCCAGGTGCAGGTGGGCAACGAGGATGCCACGGAGACGCCCCAGCCGTTCGGGCTCGCCGTGCAGCAGCAGGGCAATGCGGCGCGCATCTTCACCAGCAACTTCGGGGATGGGCGTGTGTCGGTGATCGACATCCCGGATCTCGCCAACCCGCAGCTGGCCCGGCTGGTGGCCCGGCTCGGGACCCGGCAGGACCTGGTAGGGTCCACCACGTGTCAGGAGGTACAGCAGTGAAGCGCGTCATCGTGTCGTTGATGGTGGGACTGGGGGCGCTGCTTTCGGCCTGCACCGAGGAGGACACGGCCCTTCCGTACGCGGGGCTGGTGGGCACCTACGATCTGGCCCTGGTGGGCGAGCGGGTGTTCGTCACCTCGTCGGGCAACAACGAGCTGCGCGTGCTCGAGCTCGCGCGGGACCTCGAGGACCGGCAGTATGCCCGGGCCCCCAACCCGATCGAGCCGCTCTCCATCCCGGTGCTCAAGCGGCCCGAGGCCCTCACGCGGGACGTGCGCTATGACGACGCGGGCGCCGAGGTGGCGGGTCCCTACGTGTATGCGCGCAGCAACGGTTCCACGGAGATCTCCGTGGTGGGCGCGGACCCCAGCATCCTGCGCGAGGTGCGGCGGCTGTCGACCCCCGAGCTGAGCAAGTCGTCGACGGGTCCGGTGACGGCCTTCGCGGCTCGGGGGCCCGACGCGGAAGGTCTGAGCACGCTCTATTACGCCACCCAGGAGACCACCGGGGCCCAGCTGTGGCAGCTGCGGTTGCCGGGGCCCGAGGCACTGCTCGCGGGCGCCGTGATAGCCGCGCCCACGCTGCTCAGGGCGCTGCCCAATCTGGCCGTGAGCTCCATCCTCGTCATGCCCAATCCCAGGGAGCTCGCCGTGGCCACGCGCGGCGCGGCCGGCGTGCTCGGCAAGAGCTACAAGCTGAACCTGGACGCCGGGGCCGGGGCGGACCTGGAGCTGAACTTCGGTGGTGCCCAGGTGCTCCAACTCGCCACCCACCCGCAGGTGACGTACGTGTTGCCGGAGGGCAGCGCCACGCCCGAGAGGACCCTCCAGGCGGGCGAGCGCATCTTCGGCGTCCTCGACGCGTCCAGCTGTGGCGGTCAGTCCCAGTGCTCGGGAGTGCTGGCGGTGGATTCCGCCACGGGCACCGTGTCCAAGGACATCACCGGCTTCCCCATGCTGCCCATCACCGGCAACGCCGGGTTGCCCATGGGCCTGTCGCTCTCCCCGAACACGCAGATCCTGCTGCAGAGCGGCACCCGCTCCGTCGTGACCCAGGCCCTGCTGGGCATCGTTCCGCTCTCGGACGGGGAGATCCTCTTCTTCGACGCGGCGTTGCTGCGCCCGTTCGACGTGATCGCTACGGCCCCGAGCGCCACGGTCTCCTTCGTCAACAGCGTGGGCACCAGCCAGACCGGGTCGTCCGCCGTCGTCGTCGATGCCGAGAGCGGGGGCCTGACGAATGGTGTCACCCGCAACAACACGTACACGCTCGTCTACCAGGGCGTCCTGCCCGGAATGAACTCCGTGCCGTACACCCCGGGCTCGGCGGTCTTCGAGCTGCCCCCCGCTGCTTGGACGCAGGGCGGACAGCAGGTGCGGCCGGGGGACATCATCGTCCTGACCCCGGAGACCACGGGCCAGCAGCCTTGCGCCACGGACGTGGTGGTGGGCTCGGTGCAGCCGCCAGCGTCCGCCGGGGCCAATGCCGTCCTGGTGCCCGCCGGTGCCATCCCTCCTGAATGCGCCAACTTCACGCGCTTCCAGGTCCGGGCGGCGGGCAACCAGCCGCTCGTCCTCTCCGACAGCACGGCCTTCCTCCAGCGCCTGGGCGTCTCCGAGACCTACACGCGCACCGGCCCCTACTACTTCCACCCGGACGGCTACGCGGGCCAGACCGAGGGCGTGGATGTGCGCATCACCGTCGCCAGGCTCACCGAGGGCATCGTGCGCGACGAACGTTACGTGGTGAACACCCTGTCCAACTACTTCCCGTTCGGCATCCAGGTGGACCTCAGCATCCCGGCCTTGCAGACGTTCCGGCTGCCGGGGCCCGTGGTCCAGGCGACCGTGGGGGATACCTCCTACGCCTACATCGCCTATCCCTCGGCGGATGGCATCCTCCAGGTGAACCTCGAGGCCATCTTCGTGGACGTCACCAACAGCACCGGGGTGTACCCCTATCGGTGATTTCGCGTCCCTGAACGGCTCTGATATCGTCCGGGTTTCGTGGAATAGCGAGTCAAGACTGATGATCGACCAGAACTCCCGCCCCGCCCGCAAGGTCGGTATCGCCGACCACCTGTGGGAGACCTACGAAGACATGGCCCAGCAGATGGGCTCGGATCGCGACGCGCTCATCAACCAGGCGTTGTTCATGTTCGCGCGCCTCAACGGCTTCATCGAGGTGGCGCGCTCGGGCCGGCCGGAGGTGGCCGCCGTGCCCTCCGGTGCCGGTGCCGCCGCGCCAGCCCCGCGAGCCGCGTCGGCCTCGGGCGCCAGCAAGTCCGCTCCGCCCGTGCTGCAGCCCGTCAACGGGGGCGCTTCCTCCAACAAGGGGCCTCCCGCCCCGCGTGACGAGACGCCCCAGCCCGCTCCGGCGCCCCAGCGTGTTTCCGCTCGCGCCGAGGAGCGCCCGCCCGCCAACTCCCTGGACAATGATCCCGCCCGCCGCGAGGTGGCCGAGCGCGTCCTGGAGACGGCCGCCGAGCTCGAGCGCCTCATCAAGGGCAAGAGCAACGAGCCTCGCGAGGAGCTCGACGAGGACTCGCTGGACGACGCCGACGACGCGGGCGACATGGACCTGGCCCAGGAGGATCAAGACGAGCAGATGGGCGCCGACGAGGACGAGCCCCTGCCCGAGGACGAGCCCCTGGACGAGGAGCCGATGGACGAGGAGTCCGCCGGTGGCGCCCTCATCCTCGCCATGGACAGCGCCGAGCCCCAGGTGATCACCAAGGAGCGGTTCGTGATCGGCCGTGGCAAGCACTGCGACCTCGTCATCAACTCCGGCAAGGTGTCGCGCGAGCACGCCGTCATCGTCCGCGAGGGCGACGACTTCTTCATCGAGGACCTGGGCTCGTCCAACGGCACCTGGTTCAACAAGCAGCGCATCAAGCGCCGCAAGGTCGAGGACGGCGACGAGTACTTCATCTGCAGCGAGCGGGTGCGGCTCTCCTATCAGTGAGGGCGGTGCCGTCGCGTCAGGGGTTTGGGCTGTTCGCCAATTGACGGAGAGCGGCCCTCCCTGATTTATTCCTCAGACCCGTCCTCCTCTCGGCGAGGGCGGGTTCCTGATGACTCCCTTCCACATCGCGCTCTGGACCGTGCTGGGAGTGGCGCTGGTGGTCTCGGTGGCCACGGACGTGATGCGCCGCCAGATCCTCGACGTCGTCACCTATCCCCTGGTGGCGGTGGCGTTGGGCGTGCGTCTGTGGGCCGAGGGGGTGGGGGATCTGGAGACGGGGCTGGTGAGTGGGGTGGTGTCCGGGGCGGGGCTGGCGCTGCTGCTGGTACCGGGGGCGCTGCGCGGCAGGATGGGGTGGGGAGACGTGAAGTTGATGGCGGGGGTGGGAGCGGTGCTGGGCTTCCCCGCGGTGATGGCCGCGGCGGCGTTCATCTCGTTGGTGGGCGCGGTGCAGGCGGTGGTGACGCTGCTGTGGGAAGGCGCCGTGTGGGAGACGCTGGGAGACGTGCTGCGGCGCTGGGCCGTGCGCGTCCGACTGATGCATGAGGGCGCGGTGGGCGGACCGCGACGCCACATCCCCTATGGGGTGGCGATCGCGTTGGGAACTTTCTGGGCCATGTGGTGGCAGCACGACAGACTGGGGTAGCTCGGATGCGACGCGAAGAGGGAACTCTCACGATGCTTGGACGCTTCACGCAGGTGGCCGCGCTCGGCGCCCTGCTGGCCCTGTTCGCGGCGGGCTCCGCGCGGGCCCAGGAGGGCAGCACCATCAGCCTCGGGGTGGGCACCCAGAAGGTGCTCCCCGTGCCGGGTACCACCCGCATCGCCGTGGGTGATCCCAACATCATCGAGGTGAAGATCATCGGCAACAGCCAGGTGCTGCTCATCGGCCAGTCCGAGGGCAAGACGACGCTGCTCATCTGGAAGAGCTCCGGTCAGCGCGTCAGCTACCTGGTCACCGTGCGCAAGCAGGACCCCAACGAGGTCATCTCCGAGATCAAGAAGCTGCTCGGGGAGATCGAGGGCGTGTCCGTGCGCATGGTGGGAGACCGCATCTACCTGGACGGTCAGGCCTACACCACGGGCGACGCGGAGCGCATCGATCAGGTGGTGTCGCTCTACCCGAACGTGAAGAGCTTCGTGAAGGTGGCGCCCAACGCCAAGAAGCTGGTGGCGCAGAACCTCACGGCGGCCTTCCAGAAGGCGGGCCTGCGCAACGTGCAGGTGAACGTGGTGGGCGCCACCATCTTCCTGGAGGGCTCGGTGGAGAGCCAGCAGGACCTGCAGAAGGCCGAGCTCATCACCAAGGCGGTGGGCGAGAAGGTGGAGAACCTGCTCGTCGTCGGCATCAAGCGGATGATCCTCTCCGAGGTGCAGTTCGTCGAGATCCGCCGCAACTCGCGTGACCGCTACGGCATCAAGTACCCCACGGACATCACCGGCACCGTGACGGCCACGGCCAACATCACCCAGGAGCTGTTCCCGGCCTCGTTCGGCTCGGGCCGCGGCCTGCTGGCCATCAACGGTGGCTCGGAGTTCTCCGTCGGCTTCCAGGGCAACGACGGCTACGGCCGGCTGCTCGCCCAGCCCAAGCTGGTGTGCGCCAGCGGTGAGAAGGCCGAGTTCCTGGCCGGTGGCGAGGTGCCCATCCCGCTCATCACCCAGAACCAGTTCACCGTGGAGTACAAGCAGTACGGCGTCATCCTCAACCTGCGCCCCACGGCGGACCGCAACGGCAACATCCAGACGGAGATCGAGGCCGAGGCGAGCGAGCTGGACACCTCGGTGTCCGTGTCCTTCGGCGGCTCGTCGGCCGTCCCCGGCTTCCGCACCCGCAAGGTGAAGACGAACGTCACCGTGCGCCACGGCGAGACGATCGTCCTGTCGGGCGTGTTCAGCCACGACGAGCAGAAGGCCGTCTCCAAGCTGCCGGGCCTGGGCCACATCCCCATCATCGGCGAGCTCTTCAAGAGCCGGGCCTTCGACTCCACCAAGCGCGAGCTGGTCATCTTCGTGACGCCCCGCATCGTCAACCCGGACTCGGACAAGATCCGGACGATCATCGAGGACGTGAAGAGCCGCTACAAGCAGGCCCGCTCCGAGGTGAACTTCAACATCTTCGACTGAGCCGCACGGCTGCTCGGTTGCTCGAGGCCGGCCTCGTCCCCTCTGGGGATGGGCGCCGGCCTCGCCCTTTTCGAAGGGCGGCGTGGCTCATCGCGTCGCGTCCTCTTTGAGAGGACGGGAGCGCTTGGTAGCATCCACGCCATGTTTCTCGTCACGCTCGAGGAGAAGGGCGGAGGTACCGAGCAGATCGAGTTCGAGAAGAACGAGATCACCATCGGCCGCCTCGCCGGAAATGACATCGTCCTCGCCAAGGGCAACGTCTCCAAGTACCACTCGAAGATCGTCTCCAAGGACGGCAAGCTCATCGTCGTGGACATGAAGTCCACGAACGGCACCTTCGTGAACGGCAAGAAGATCGCCGGTCCGCAGGTGGTGAAGCCCTCGGATCAGATCTTCATCGGCGACTACATCATCAACGTCGAGCCGCTGGCCGAGCAGAGCATGACGCGCACGGCCCCTCCCGAGGAGGAGTACTACGAGGAGGAGCAGGGCTACGACGACGGTGGAGAGGGCCAGTACGCCGAGGAGGAGCCGGCCTACGACGAGCCGGAGCCCGAGCCCCAGCCGGCGGCCAACGCGCGCATGCCGGCCTCGCTGGCCTCGGCGCTGGCGAAGAACAGGAAGCGCGTGGACCCCCGGCTGGAGGCCTATACCCGGCTCCAGAAGGAGATCCACGACCGCCTCATCGAGTACCTCGACCTGCGCCGCATGGACATGGACCGGCTCGGCGACGAGGAGCTGTGGCGGCGCACCGAGAAGGCCATCCGCGACATCATCGACCAGATGGAGGCGGACGGAGAGCTCCCGGGAGAGGTGGACCGGGAGGAGCTGCTCACCGACGTCATCAACGAGGCGCTGGGCCTGGGGCCCCTCGAGGCGTTCCTCGCGTCGGATGAGATCAGCGAGATCATGGTGAACCACGCCAACCAGATCTACATCGAGCGCAAGGGCAAGCTGGTCCTGTCCGAGAAGACGTTCAGCTCGAACCAGGCGGTGCTCGGCGTCATCGAGCGGATCGTCGCGCCCATCGGCCGGCGCATCGACGAGTCCAGCCCGCTGGTGGACGCGCGCCTCAAGGACGGCAGCCGCGTCAACGCCATCATCCCGCCGCTGGCGCTCAAGGGACCCTGCATCACCATCCGCAAGTTCAAGAAGGACTCGCTGAAGATCCAGGATCTCATCAAGTACAAGACCGTCACCGCGCAGATGGCCGAGTTCCTGGAGATGTGCGTGCGGGCGCGCAAGAACATCGTCATCTCCGGCGGTACGGGCTCGGGGAAGACGACGACGCTCAACATCATCAGCTCCTTCATCCCCGAGGACGAGCGCATCGTCACGGTGGAGGACGCGGCGGAGCTTCAGCTGCCGCAGGAGCACTGGGTGCAGCTGGAGAGCCGCCCGCCCAACCTGGAAGGCAAGGGCGCCATCGCCATTCGCGATCTGGTGAAGAACTGCCTGCGCATGCGGCCGGACCGCATCGTGGTGGGCGAGTGCCGCGCGGGCGAGACGCTGGACATGCTCCAGGCGATGAACACGGGCCACGACGGCTCGCTCACCACGCTGCACGCCAACACGCCGCGCGACGCCATCGCCCGGCTGGAGACGATGGTGCTGATGAGCGGCATGGAGCTGCCGGTGAAGGCCATCCGCGAGCAGATCGCCAGCGCGGTGCACCTCATCGTGCAGCAGACGCGCTTCTCGGATGGGACGCGGAAGATCTGCTACATCACCGAGATCGCCGGCATGGAGGTGGACATCGTCACCCTCCAGGACATCTTCTATTACAAGCAGGAAGGCTTCTCGGACGACGGGAAGGTGCGCGGGCGCTTCGTGGCCAGCGGCTTCGTGCCGAAGTTCTACGATGACCTGCAGCGCAAGGGCATCCCCGTCAACATGAGCATCTTCCGCGAGGACTGACGTCACCATGCCTACCCTGGTCGTCCGTCACCCCGACGGCAACGAGAGCGAGCACGAGCTTTCCGGTGAGCTGAAGATCGGCCGCCAGGAAGGCACCAATGACCTGGTCCTTGCCGAGGGCGGAGTATCGCGCCGCCACGCCCGCTTCGTGGTGGAGGGCGGCAAGGTGATGGTGGAGGACGTGGGCAGCGCCAACGGCACCTTCGTGGATGGCCAGCGCATCACCGGCATGACGCCGCTGACGCCCAAGGCCGTGGTGCTGCTGGGCGACTACGAGCTGCGGCTCAAGGCGTCCGCGCGTTCGGCCGCGAGCTCCGGGCCTCGCCGGGCGGCGAAGCCGGCGGGTGAGGAGTCCGAGGCGCTGGGCGAGGAGAGCCCGCGCGCCACCCGGGCCATGCCCGCCGTCAAGCGGTCCGCCCCGGGCGCGGGAGGCCCCTCGGCGCTGGCGAAGCGTCCCCGGCCCGCCCCCGCGGAGGGAGCGGAGGACGGTGGGCCCCCGGTGCTCAAGGGCCTCACCGGCCCCTGGGCCAACCAGAAGTTCCCCGTGAAGGGCAAGCTGCTGGTGGGCCGCCAGGCGCCCGCCGCGGTGCTGATCGAGGACGACTCGTTGAGCCGCAGGCACGCCGAGGTCGAGGCCACGCCCGAGGGCGTGGTGCTGCGCGATCTGGGCAGCGCCAACGGCACGCTGGTCAATGGCGAGCCGGCGGGCACCCAGCAGGTGGTGTTGCAGCCGGGAGACGTCATCACCTTCGGCATGGTGGAGATGGTGCTCGAGGGTGGCGGTGGCGCCTCCAACCTGCCGGCGCGGCGGGGTGGACGGGAGGTGCCCACCCGGCGTGGGGCGGGCGGCGCGGAGGCCCCGGTGGCGGCACCCCTGGCGGCCTCGCGAAAGAAGCTGCTGGTGGTGGCCGCTGGCGTGGTGGGCCTCTTCCTGGTGGTGGCGATCACCAAGACCACCCTGGGCGGTGGCGGCGCGGCCTCGAAGGAGGCCGCGGTGGCGAAGAAGGGTCCGCCTCCCATGAGCCCGGTGGAGCAGGTGCAGGAGCTGCTCAGCAAGTGCCGCTCCTACTGCTCCACGGAGATGGGCAGCGAGCCGGACTGGGTGAAGGCCGAGGACTCGTGCTCGAAGGCGCTGGACATCGATCCCATCAACGCCGAGGCCAACAGCCTCATGCGCCGCATCAAGATGGAGAAGGAGGCGTCCGAGTACTTCGCGCAGGGCGAGAAGGCGCTCATGCGTCAGAAGGAAGAGGAGGCGCTGGACTCCTTCAAGAAGATCACCAAGGAGAGCTCCTACTTCCGCCGGGCGAAGCCGAAGGTGCTGGAGGCGGCGGCCCAGGTGATGAAGCGCGCCGGGGACGACTGCAAGACGTACCTGCGCGACGGCCAGTGGAGCGCCGCGGTGCCCCGGTGCGAGCGCTACATGGGCTTCGCCTGCCAGAAGATGTCCCGCGAGGAGCTGGAGCCGCCCATCGGCTTCACCCTGGTGCTCGACAAGGGCAAGCGGCTGGGTCGCACCGAGTGGCGGCCGAAGGACAAGATGTACCTGGACTTCCTCGTCGCCCGGCGCCGGTTGGATCCCAACGCCGCGCCCTGGCGCTGCCCCGTGTCGGACATCTTCATGGAGGACGACAAGCCGACGGACGTGCGCAAGCAGGTGGAGGACACCTTCAAGCAGCGCCTGCCG
Source organism: Archangium violaceum (assembly GCF_016887565.1). Lineage (NCBI taxonomy): Bacteria > Pseudomonadati > Myxococcota > Myxococcia > Myxococcales > Archangiaceae > Archangium > Archangium violaceum. The sequence continues at coordinate 8,023,819 of NZ_CP069396.1, read as the reverse complement.
CACAAGTTCATGGTCGCCGCGATGATGGACTACTGGGGCGGACGCGGGACCGAGGCGCTCGCCACGCTGCAGAAGCTGCGCTCCAACTACGAGCTGGCCCAGCACCACGGGGAGACGGACAAGTTGCTGGCGGACGTGTCCAACGTGGATCAGCTCTTCAAGATCGGCCAGGGACTGCTGCAGCTCGAGGACGTGGAGAAGGCCGCGGATCCGCTGCTGGAGGCGCTGGACGTGGACAAGCGGCTGATGGGCGACATGGTGGAGAGCAAGCCGTCCTCGTACCGGAGGAACATCCAGCAGGACATGGCGTCCAAGGCCATCATCCGGGGCAAGTACTGGGATGACCGTGGCGACGGACGGCGCGCCTGCCGCATCTGGAAGCTGGGCTTCCGCTTCTATGCGGGCAACACGGACCTGAACTCGCAGGTGGGCCGCTGCTCCACGCGAGGCCTCAAGGCCCTCAAGTCGGCCGAGGCCTGTGAGGATCTGGACGCCGTGCTGGACTTCGCCGTCCCGGGCGATGGGCTCGATGAGAAGGTGAAGGCCCTGAAGACGGAGAACGGTTGCTGAACACCCGGGCCCTCCGGGAGCGTTGACGGTTGCTCCCGGAGCGCGGCCCGGCATGGACAGGGGGCTGGGGGGTCGGTTAAGGCCGGGGGTCTATGGTTCCGAGCCCTCCGAGCGGCACGCCCCGCCTCGTCCTGATCGACGCCTCCAGCTTCATCTTCCGCGCCTATCACGCGATTCCCCCCCTGACGAACCGCCAGGGTGTGCCCACCAACGCCACCCTGGGATTCACCCGTCAGGTCCTCAAGGCGCTCAAGGAGCTGAACCCCACCCACGTCGCGCTCGCCTTCGACAAGGAGAGCCGCGCCGAGCGTCAGAAGATCGACCCCAACTACAAGGCGAACCGCGCGGAGACGCCGCCGGACCTGAGCCAGCAGTTCCCCTACATCCGCCGGGTGGTGGAGGGACTCAACCTGCCCGTGCTGGAGGTGGCTGGCTGGGAGGCGGACGACGTCATCGGCACCTTGAGCAAGCGCGCCAAGGCCGAGGGCTTCTGCGTCCTGGTGGTCACGGGGGACAAGGACTTCGTACAGATCGTCGATGACGACGTGCACCTCTATGATCCGCAGAACGAGCGCTACACGGACCCCGCCGAGGTGAAGGAGCGGCTGGGCATCGAGCCCCGGCAGATGCGCGACTACCTGGCGCTCATCGGCGACGCGGTGGACAACGTGCCGAAGGTGCCGGGCATCGGCCCGAAGACGGCGGTGGAGCTGCTGACCCAGTTCGGCGGCGTGGACGCGCTGCTGGAGCGGCTCCCCGAGGTGAAGAAGCCGAAGATGCGCGACGCCATCGCCGCGCACCGCGAGAGCCTGCTGCGCGCGCGCGACCTGGTGACGTTCCGCACGGACCTCGAGCTGGGTGTGTCCATCGAGGAGCTGAAGCGCCGGCCGGTGCACGAGGAGCAGCTGCGCCAGCTCTTCACGGAGCTGGAGTTCTCCGCGCTGCTGCGGGAGCTGCCGGCGAAGGCGCCGACCCAGGAGCCCGCGAAGCTGACGCTGGAGACGGAGATCGTCATCACGAAGGCGGGACTCGAGGCGCTGGCCGCCAAGATTCGCGAGGGGAGCGCGGTGACGCTCATCCCCGCCTACGAGGGCCTGCCCTTCGCCGCGACGTTGGTGGGGCTGGGGGTGGCGCTGGAGGACGGCACCACGCGCTACGTGCCGCTGGGCCACGAGGGACTGGGAGTGGAGCAGGTGCGGCCCGCGGAGTTCAAGGCGGCCCTCCAGGGGGTGCTGGAGGACGCGAAGGTGGCGAAGGGAGGGCACGACCTCAAGGCCCTCTCGCTGCTGCTCCACCGCGAGGGCATTGAGCTTCGGGGAGGGGAGGACGACGTCGAGCTGCTCAGCTACCTGCTGGATGCCTCGCGGCGTGACCACGGGTTGGAGATCCTGTCCCGCGAGCGGCTCCAGGTGGATCTGCCCGAGCTGCCGGTCACGAGTGGTCGCAAGGCGCGGGCGTTGAAGGAGTTCTCGCCCCAGGAGGTCTCGGTGGCCTACGCGGCCCGGGCGGACGTGGCGCGGCGAATGGCCCCTGGACTGTGGGATGAGCTGGAAGGGCTGAAGCTGGCGAAGCTCGCGTGCGAGCTGGAGATGCCGCTGGTGCCGCTGCTGGCGCGCATGGAGGAGCGCGGGGTGAAGCTGGACGTGAAGGTGCTCCGGGAGATCTCCGAGAAGGTGGGCGCCGAGTGTGAGCAGAAGGTGAAGGAGATCCACCAGCTGGCGGGCACCGAGTTCAACGTGGGCTCCAATCCGCAGCTGGCGGAGGTGCTCTACAAGAAGCTGGAGCTGCCCGTCCTGAAGCGGGGCAAGACGGGGCCCTCCACGGACCAGGAGGTGCTGGAGAAGCTGGCGGAGGTGCACCCGCTGCCGCGAGCCATCATCGAGTACCGCTCGCTGTCCAAGCTCAAGAGCACGTACCTGGACACGCTGCCGGACCTGGTGGCGCCAGATGGGCGCATCCACACGACCTACCACCAGGCGGCGACGGCCACCGGGCGGCTGTCCTCGTCGGATCCGAACCTGCAGAACATCCCCATCCGCACCGAGCTGGGCATGGAGATCCGCCGTGCCTTCATCGCGGAGGAGGGCCACCAGCTGGTCTCCGCGGACTACAGCCAGATCGAGCTGCGGCTGCTGGCGCACATCGCGGAGGACCCGGTGCTCATCGACGCCTTCGCCCGGGATGAAGACATCCACAGCCGCACGGCGGCGGAGATCTTCGGGGTGGCGCAGGACCAGGTGACGAGGGATCAGCGGCGGGTGGCGAAGACGGTCAACTTCGGCATCGCGTACGGACTGAGCCCGCACGGACTGTCCACGCGCCTCAACATCCCGGTGGAGGAGGCGCGCGACATCATCGAGCGCTACTTCACGCGTTACGCGGGCATCAAGCGCTACCTGGACGAGACTGTGAAGGTGGCCAAGGAGAAGGGCTACGTGGAGACGCTCTTCGGCCGGCGCCGGCCGATGGGCGACCTGAACGCGAAGAACCGCCAGGTGGTGCAGGCCGCCGAGCGCGCCGCCATCAACATGCCCATCCAGGGCACGGCGGCGGACCTCATCAAGGAGGCCATGCTGGCGGTGGACAAGGAGTTGGAGAAGCAGCGCCTGCGCACGCGGATGCTGCTGCAGGTGCACGACGAGCTCCTCTTCGAGGCCCCGGATGCGGAGGTGGAGGCGGTGAAGGAGCTGTCGCGGCGATGCATGTCCGCCGTGATGAAGCTCAAGGTGCCCCTCAAGGTGGAAGTGGGGGCGGGAAAGACATGGGCTGACGCGCACTGATGTTTTCGCGCGTCGTCCTTGTTTTGAGCCTGCTGTTGCTGGTGCCGCTCTCGGCCCGAGGTGCTCCACCTGAAACCGTGACGGTGCGCCAATACCCCGGTCCCGAGGAGGGCCGCAGGTTGGTGCTCACCTTCAGGCAACTCGGGCCGGAGCCGGCCCTGACACGGTTCTCCGTGGAGGAGGCACGAGCGTTCGTGGAAGCCCTGGAGATTGGGTTCCAGGTGGTGGGGCCACGGTCGATGCCACCCTCACTGGCGGGAGCACCGGTAGGCGTGGTGAGGGCGGGCATGTTCCTCGGGCCCCTGTCAGATGCTCCGCCCTCGGACCTGGAGCGGCGTGTGCGCGCGGCCTTCGTGGAGCTCCAGGGTCCGTCCTCCCTGCCGCTGGCGGCATCGCTGGAGAACAGCCGGTGGTTCCAGGCGCTCAAGCTCTCGCCTCGCTACATGGACGAAGGAGTGCGCGAGGCGGCCATGGAACTGCTCACCTCGCCCACCGTCGCGTACTCCATGGCCGTGTCCATGATGCTGTACATGGCGGCGTGGGCTGCGCCCGAGCCTGTGTTCTCCAAGGCCTTGGCCGCGGCGGTGACGCTCGGGCTGCTGATGACATACAGCGCGGTGGAGCTGCACACCGTAGGGGTGGCTTGCCTGAATCTGTACCGGGAGGCGGAGGCGGCGAAGACGCAGGAGCAACTGGAGGCAGTGGCCGAGCGCTTTGGAAAGGCAATAGGGGGAGTGGGGCTGCGGGTGCTGGTGACGGTGGCGGGGGCGAAGTTGGCCAAGGGATTGCCGGAGGTGCCCAGGGGCGGGCTATGGGCGCGCCTTTCGCCTCCACGCTTCGCCTTCGGGAGAGGGGGAGGGGGAGGCGGTTTCACCTTCGGGGCCGGGGCACGCGCTCAGGTGAGCGTGGCGGACGGCACGGTGGTGCTCATGGGCGTGTCAGCCAATACGACGGCATCCGCACTGGCCTCGGTGGCTGCTTCGGCCCGGACGACCGGAGATTGCCGGGACGCCTCGAACAAGGGTGACGCCAAGGCGCATCACCTCGCCACCGACAAGAACGACATCTCCGACGCCTCTGGCGGTCCTTGGACTCCACGGTTCAAGGACCTGTTTGACCGAGCTGGAATGAGCTTCGATGATCCAGCGAACATCGTCTATCTCGTTGGCCACGTGGGGCCACATCCCAAGGACTATCATGAAGCGGTGTTCAGTCGTCTCCGCGCATCGCTGGGGGACTGCAGGCTCTTGGTCGACTGTCGAAGTAGGCTGACGAAGGCTCTCGATATGATTGCTGGTGAAGTCTGTACGTCCGGTTCGAAACTCAACAAACTTGCCACGAGAAGGCCATGAGTTCTCCTCCTCGTTACTTCGAATTGTGGGACGAAATGAGTGTCCCAGGTCGTTGGGTGTTGAAGCAGAAGGACATCGACGAGCATGGGCAAGGAGTGGATCCCTGGCTGTTCGACAAAGGGAAAGCCATCCATCTGGCGGGAAGGCCCATTCTCGGGATTTCCCATCTCGGCATCCCGCTTGATTTCAGCCTGACCGAGCTTGCTACGCCCGTGGTGACCGAGCGTGTCGTCTCCCTCTTCCAGAGCCTGGAGCTCGAAAAGGAGGTCCAGTTCATTCCTGCCCAGGTGGAGGGAAGGTCAGAGCCCTATTTCATCCTCAATGTCTTGCAAGTCATCCGGTGCATCGACGACGCCCGGTGCGAGGAGGTGGCGTATTGGACGCCCGAGGATGGCGAGCCGGAATTGGTCGGCAAATACCAGAAGGTCTACGGGTTGAAGGTAGATCCGGCCAGACTCGGCGACGCCAACATCTGCCGTCCCTGGGGATGGACGGGCGCCATCATCGTCACCGAGCGCATCAAGCTGGCCATGGATGACGCTGGCATCACCGGCACCCGGTTCAGGGAGGCCTGAAAAGACATGGGCGGACGCGCACCGACGTGCACGTCCGCCCACGGAAAACAACGCCGACCCGTCCGGCCGTCGAGGCGCGTGAACCCCCGATCACGCGGCCTCCAGCGGCCATTCCTCGCGGCTCACCGCCCCCCCGGGCGGGAACTCGCCCCCTTTTCGCGCCTCGGGCCCCCCATTTCGCCCGTCAGCGCGCCCCCTTCAACCGCCGGCCCTCGGACGCCTCCCAAGACTGGAGGCATCAAGCCGGACGGGTCGGCACCCCCCTCAACTCAATGCACCGCCACACGTCCATCGCTCGGGGCGGGCTTCTTCTCCTTTGCCCCCTCCGAGCGCTCGAAGAATTGGACCACCAGCCCCGCGAAGGGCACCCGCGGCTTCGGCGCGAGCGGATTGGCCATGCGCTCCATCATCGTCACCGCCGAGTCCACCGCCTCATCCAGCGCGCGGTTCACCAACGCCCGCTCCGCGTCTCCTCCACCCAGCGTCTCCACCGCATCCACCAGGCAGCGGCGCAACGCGGCGAACTCCTCGTGCAGCGCGCGCGTCCCTCGCCTCGGCGTCAGCCGCAGCACGGCGCGCGTCCGACTCCACGGGCTGCCCTCCTTGCCTTCCAGGCTCCGGCCCACCTCGCGGATGAAGGGCTCCACCACGCTGTCCAATTGGTTATGCGGGGGTGTCCCGTTCTTCCGGGCCTCGGCGAAGCGCACCCTGCGCCATGCCGCCGCGAGCCGCTCGGGCTGTCCCGCGAACACCCTCGCTACCCCTGCTGCTCGCCGTGCGTTCTCCGCCATTCCACTGTCCTCCGCTCTCGTGGCGCCGTCTTAAGCAAGGCAGTTGCCAGCGCTCGCGCGTTCCGGAGGGACAATGAAATCAGCCGTTTGGCTCGCCCCCCTCGAAGGGCGAGCCACGAGCGGGCTGTAGTTTTTTCGAAGGAGGCGACGAAGCGGCGCTGGATGGGTCGCGCGGTCGCGTGAGTGGGCAGGTCTTTTCCCACCGCAAGGGTAGGGAGTGACCCTCGTCCCTCGACGGATGAGAGGAGCTCAATGCACCGTCGGCTTGGACGGACGAGGCGGACCTTCCTCATCGTCCTCGAATTCCGGGCCGTGCGACGCGGACGACTCGTACCACTCGGTGGTCGCGGCCGTGTCCGCCGTCTCCGGGGTGCCCTCGTCCGCGGGGGGCGGCGAGAGAGGGACCAGCTCCTGCTGCTGCCGCTGCTGGGCGAGCTCCGCCTCGAAGGCCGCGCGCATCGCCGCGTCCTCGGCGGCCTCCTGCTCCTCCATCTCGGCCAGATTCTCCGCCTTCTGCTTGCGCCGGCGCACGTAGGCCGCCAGCACCAGCCCCGTGGCCCCCAGCCACACCAGCGAGGTGCTCGTCGTCAGCGGCAGCCAGCCGTAGCGCGCCGCCAGTCCTTCCCGCCAGTCCAGCTCCTCCACCAGGAGCGAGGCGTGGAAGGCCTTGCCGAAGGCCTGCTCGAAGGGCTGTCCCGTGGACACCTCGTCCACCAGCCGGCCCATGCCCTCGGGCCCGTGCCGCGCCGCCAGCCACGCCACGAAGGCGGCGCTCTGCGCATAGGCGAGCTCCACGTCCGAGGGCAGGTCCGGCCAGTCCTCGGAGAGGTGCTCGAAGTGGAACACCTTCTCCTGCGTCACCGCGTGGAAGAGGGCCGAGTAGTGCGTCATGGAGAAGTTCTCTCCGGTGACGTTCTGCGCGAAGCCCTCCTGGAACCAGCGCGGCCAGCGCTTGCCGAGCTGTCCCAGCGCCACGTGGGCCATCTCATGGCGCAGCGTCACCTGGCCCTCGGGCCCCGCCATCGTCAGCGCGTTGAGCAGGACGATGCGGTGCTCCGGGTAGGCCAGCGCCACCGCCCAGCCCGGAGGCGCGCCCCCGGGCAGTGCCAGCGCCTCGAACTCCTCGCGGTTCACCCCCACGCGCAGCTCCGTCACCCCCGGCCAGTCCCGCCCGAGCACGCCCACGAAGGTGTCGCGCACGGACTCGATGGTGGTGGCCAGCTGGCGCGCGGCGCCCTCGGATCTCGCGGTGTAGAGGATGCGGAAGCGGGGCGTGGTCAGCTCGCCCACCACCAGCTCCGGCCGGGCCGCGGGCACCATCGCGGGCTCCACGCCGCCGTTGGCATGGCCCGCCTGGGGGGTGGGGCCGAGATACTCCTCTTGTGCTCCCGCCAGGGGGGACAGCAACAACGTCAGGAGCAGCAGCAGGTGGCGCATGGGGGCCTCACGTGCCCCCAGACATAACAGCCTGGACCTCCGCCGCGCCAAGCCCCTCGACCCGAACCCGTTTTCGACGCGAGGCGTCACCGGCCACCAGCGTCACCTGCCGCCGGGGTACACCCAGCTGTCTGGCCAGGAACTCGAGCAGGGCGGCGTTGGCCTCGCCATCCACGGGAGGGGCGGCGAGCTGGAGCTTCAGCATCCCGTCGTGCTCGCCCACCACGCGGGTGCGCGAGGCCCGGGGCTGCACCAGCACGGCCAGCTCCACCGCGCCGGGGACTTCCTTGAGCCAGGAGGCGGCCACGGGCTACTCGCCGTTCTGGGCCTTCTTCTGGGTGAGGTAGGCCACGTTGTCCTCGACGCGCGCGTAGTCCTTGTCCGCGAAGGTGCGCCCGCTGAAGGTCTCCAGCAGCTTCTGGTGCGCCTCCACCACGGACTTCACCTGGGACTCGAACTGGGCGCGCTGGCGCTTGAGCTCGTTGATGTCCTCCACCACCTGCACCAGCCGCTGGTGGGCGCCGTGGACGATCTTCTCCGCCTGGTGCTCGGCGTCCGCGAGGATGATCTCCGCCTCCTTCTTGGCGGCGGCCTTCATGTCCTCGCTGATGCGCTGGGCGGTGACCATCGTCTCCTGGAGGGTGCGCTCGCGCTCCACGTGCTGCTCCAGCTTGAGCTGGGTGCGCTTGAGCTCCTCCTTGAGGGCGATGTTCTCCTTCACCACCTCCTCGAACTCACCGGCGATGAGCTCCAGGAAGGCCTCCACCTCGCGCCGCGAGAAGCCGCGCAGGGCCGTCTCGAAACGCTTCTGCCGGATGTCGAGCGGGGTGATCTTCATGGGGCCTCAGTATAGGCCAGCCCTAGGACTTCTCCAGGAACTGCTCCCCGAGCTCCTTCGCCCGGCGGGTGGCGGCCTCCACGGCGTTGATGAGGGTGGTGCGCAGCCCGCCTGCTTCCAGGGTATGCAGGCCGGCGATGGCGGTGCCGCCGGGGCTCGTCACCTGGTCCTTGAGCTGGCCGGGGTGGATGCCCGTCTCGATGAGCAGCTGGGCGCTGCCGAGCACCGTCTGGGCGGCCAGCTTCTGGGCGGTGTAGCGGGGCAGACCCACCTTCACCCCCGCGTCCGAGAGGGCCTCGATGATGAGGAAGATGTAGGCGGGGCCGCTGCCGGACAGGCCGGTGACGGCGTCCAGGAGGTTCTCGTCCACCACGGTGGTGATGCCCACGGCCTGGAAGATGCGGGTGGCCACGGCCAGGTCCTCGTCGCTGGCGTGCTCGCCGCGGGCCAGGGCGCAGGCGCCGGCCCCCACCAGGGAGGGGGTGTTGGGCATGGTGCGGATGATGCGGGCCCCGGCGCCCAGCCGCCGCTCCATGACGGCGATGGGCACGCCCGCGGCCACGGAGATGACCAGCTTGTGCGGGTCCACCGCGGGCGCCACCTGGACGAGCACCTTGTCCAGCACCTGGGGCTTCACGGACAGCACCACCACGTCCGCCTCGCGCACGGCGGCCACGTTGTCCAGGGTGGTGCGCACCCCGTAGGTGCGCTGCAGCTCCTCGATGCGGTCTCCGCGGCGGCCGGTGGCGATGATGGATTCGGGGCGGGCGGTGCCGGAGCGCAGCAGGCCCTTGATGAGCGCTTCGGCCATGTTGCCGGCGCCGAGGAAGGCGATCGTCTGTTCGAGCATCCCCCCGGTTCTAGCGTGAAACCCGGGCACCCGAGGGCCCCTTTGGGCGGGGGTGGGAGCTTACCGTCCGGTTGCCAATTTCTTGACGGCGGATCGGATCGTGGGACCTTGACACCCACAACAGGCCTGTAGCGCCTGAGCGAAGAGGTCGAGGGCACCCATGAGCGCGGCGGTTGCATCGAACTGGAACTGGCGGACCCTGGAGAACGTGGAGGTCGAGTGCACGCACTGTGGAGTGCGGATGACCGGCCATTCGGGCCCTCGGGTGAAGTACTTCCGCTGCGGTTCGTGCCACCGCTGGGTGTCGAGCACCTACACGGACGTCTTCCGTGCGGACGCGAAGATGCGCACGCACCCGGTGAAGGAGAAGACGGAGTCGGACGAGCGCTTCATCGCGGTGAAGGACCGGCTGGAGCAGTGGCTGGCGGCGCTGGACGATCAGGATCCGTACCGGGTGCTGGGGGTGTCGCCGTTGGACTCGCCGGACGTGGTGCGGGCGCGCTTCCGTGAGCTGGCGCTGGAGCGGCACCCGGACCGGGGCGGCTCGGAGGCGAAGATGCGCGAGCTGAACGTGGCGTACGAGAAGATCCTCCGCCACCGTCAGCGCAAGCGGCTGGAGGCGCAGGAGTCGGGCAGGCCGCTGCGCGAGGCCACGTCGCTGCCCGCGCGCGGCCGGTAGTCGCGGGACGGGGAGGGCGGGGCCCTCGGAATTTCCCCGCCGGCGCGGATTTCCGAGGCACACGCGAGGCGCTCCGCGGAGTGCCACCGAGGGGAGCCGGGGCGGCACGTGCATTGCTCCCTCTTGACGCCATGAACCGCTTCCCGCTCGCCCTCGTCGCCGTGTCGTTCGTCCTCTGGCTCCCGGCATGTGGATTGCCCTGGTGGGAGGGAGAGGACTGTTCGAGGGTGCTGTGCGGCCCCTGTGCTCCCGCGCTCACCCTGCGTGTCAGCGGCGCTCCCGGGCGGCCCGCTCCCGATGTGGTGATGGGGGGTGGGCAGGGCGAGTGCGCGAAGAACACGAGCTTCGCCGTGTGCAGCTCCGCCCAGAACGGAGCGGGCCGCTACGAAGTCGAGCTCCAGGCGCCGGGCTACCGGCCGGTCCATGTCGTGGAGCAGGTGAACGCGGTGGAGCGCACGGGGTGCTGCTCCTGTGGCTATGAGCCGCGCACGGTGGACGTTCAGCTCGTGCTCGAATAGGGCACAGGGGGGGCGGGCTACACGCGCACGGCCCGCTGGAAGGACACCACGCTCTGGGCCAGCCCCGGGAAGCCCAGCTCGCGCCCGAGCCGCCAGAGCTGATGCCAGAACTGGGGCTCGGAGGGCGGCGGCTCCAGGGTGCCCACCAGGATGAGGTTGTTGGTGTCCGAGGCGCCGCGCAGCTGCGCGCAGCCCTCGAAGGCCCTGGCGAAGGTGTCGACTCGCGACGCCACGTTCCGCGACTCCTCGAGCGCGATGTTGATCACCGCGACGCCCCCGGGCTCGAGCCTGCGCCGGACGTCCTCGATGAAGAGCGCTTCCTTCAGGTGGTCCGGCGTCCCGCTGTTGGAGAACGCGTCCAGGAAGATGAGATCGTACCGGGGATTCTGGCGGGCCATGAAGCGGCCCCCGTCCTCCACCATGATGCGCAGCCGGGAGTCCTCGCGGACGCCGAAGAAGCGCGTGGCCACCTCCACGACCACCGGATTGAGCTCCACCACGTCCACCACCAGGCGGGGAAGCAGCCGGTGCAGCAGCATGGGGAACGCGCCCCCGCCGAGTCCCACCACCAGGGCCCGGGAGCGGCCCCGGGTGAAGGCGAGCCCGGCGGTGGCCACGCGCACGTAGCTGGTGGGGACGGCGAGCGGCTCGCTCTTGAGGATGGCGCTCTGGACCGTGCCGTGGGGGCTGTCGAAGCGGAGCGTGCGCCGGTCGCCCACGTCCACCACGAACACGGTTCCAAAAGGCGAACGGGCCTCGTGGATGACCTTCCGGTCCGAGTCGGTCTCCATGGGCCCGTACTATCTCAGTCCTCGTCCTTGAGCAGGAAGTCGTTGTTGATGACCTTGAACGACAGCCTGCCCCCGAGCGTGGGCGAGTGGCGCTCCACGAGGGGCCGCACCACGATGCCCTCCTTGCGGTTGCGGGTGCCCGTGTAGAAGCCCTGGGCGAGCTTCAGGTAGTGCTCGAGGCCGTGGTCGAACGTGCGTGCGGCATCGCCCGTGACGACGTGCTCGACCGGGACGGTGCGCAGCCCCCGCTCGGCGCAGAACGCGGCGAGCGCGGTCTGGTCGAGGTACACCCCGGTCCGGGTGTCGTGGACGCTGAACACGAACAGGTCGAGATCGGAGAGGCCCAGGCGGTTCTTCTGGATGCCGGGGCCACACAGCTCGCCCTGCACGGCGAAGCCGGGCGGGAGGACCGTGTCGAGCGCGTACCGCTCGGCCATGCGCCACACCGGGTTCGGCCCGCGCCTCAGCGCCCAGTTGCGGGAGCAGGCCACGAGCTCGCCCTCGAGCGGCCGGAAGAAGGTCGCGGACGTCCCATCCAGCTTCGTCGTCACGTAGAAGTCGAGGCCTCGGAGCTCGTCCAAGACGCCGAGCGCCGACTGCAGGCGGAGCTCATCCGTCTTGGGCACCTGGCCCGGGAAGGGCCCGGCGATCTCCCGCGTGTCGGGCAGCACCGGCTCGAACTTCACGACCCCGAGCTGCTCCCGCACGTCGGTGCCCCGCGGGGGAACCTCGCCGGAGAGGATGGAGACGGGCAGGGCGAGCCCCTGGGACAGCACCCCGCGCAGACGCGCGGTCTTCACCCGGAAGCCTCGCGGCCGGAGGAACTCCGCCCACGGTGCCCCCGAGGGCAGGACGCTGTCGATCTCGAAGAAGACGCAGGGATCGCCCGGGGTGAACTCGCCCTTCTTGACGACGACGTCCCAGCCCATCACACGCGCCTTCAGGATGTTGTCGGCGCCCGCGATCGGCTCGAGATGATCGACGCACTGCACGGACACCAGCTTCCTCTCCATGACGGCTTCTCCTGAGGGGGGACGAGAGGGGTCTCGTCCCGGCGAGGCGCTGACGGGGGCCGGCGCCTCCACCTGACCGGCCACGCGCTTCCCGGTTCAGTCCCCGGTCTCGGTGGAGGGCGCGACGGGCAGCACCACGCGGAAGCAGGTGCCCTTGCCCACGGTGCTCAGCACGGAGATCTCCCCCTGCATCGCGGTGACGATGCCCTGGCAGATGGCGAGCCCCAGGCCCGTCCCCACGCCCGCAGGCTTGGTGGTGAAGAACGGATCGAAGATGCGCTTCAGGTTCTCGGGAGAGATGCCCTGGCCGGTGTCGTGGATCTCACTCACCACCTGGCCGTCCTCGGCCCACAGGCGGATCTCCACGGCGTTCTTGTCCGGCGCGCCCTCGGAGATGGCCTGGGCGGCGTTGAGCAGCAGGTTGAGGAAGACCTGTCCCAGGCGCGACTCGCTGCCGCGTACCGGTGGTACCGGCTGCAGGTACCGGAGCACCCGGGCCCGGTGCTTCAGCTCCGGCATGGCCATGTTGATCGACGTCTCCAGCGCCCGCCGGACATCCACCTGGCCCTCCAACGAGTCCGCATCCTCTCCTCGCGCGAACGTCTTCAGGTCGCCCACCACGTGGTGGATGCGCTCGGTGCCCTGCTGGGCCTCGGTGAGCGCCTCCTCGCACTCCTCCAGCGTGCGCTCCATGCGGGGACGGTCCGGAATGCCCTCCGCGCCGCTCAGGACCTGCCGCAGCTCCGCCAGCCCTTCCGCGATGAAGCGGAGGTTGGAGCGGATGTAGCTCAGGGGGCTGCTCACCTCGTGTGACACGCCCGCGGCCATGGTGCCGAGCGCCGCCAGCCGGTCCGCCTGGAGCAGCCGCAGCTCGAGCGACTTCTGCTGGGTGACGTCCCGGACCAGGAAGGCCACGCTCGCGCGTTGGGGCACCATCATCCCGTCGGCGCTGAACCAGCGGCGTGTGCCCGCGATCTCCAGCGAATACTCGAAACGATCGGGCTGTCCCGTGGTCAGGACGTACTGGATGCGCTCCATGAAGGGGGCGGCGATTTCGGGGCCGAGCACTTCGACGAGCGTGCGTCCCATCATCTCCTCACGGGGGACGGCCAGCAGCTCGTCGGACTGGGTCAGCACCGAGAGGTAGCGGCCGTCGGCGTCGATCTCGAAGACAAGACTGTCCGTGAGGCCGAGCACTACCCGGAGTCGCTCCTCGGCCGCCTCCAGTTGGAGTGTCAGCGATTCTTTGTGGGGCGATTCACCCATGCGTGGTTCGTGAAAACCTCCAGCATTCTACCCCGTGTTGCCGCGCTCCGTGAGGGCCGCCGGGAGATTGTTGGGAACGAGCTCGGCTCCGAGGTGGAGCGGCGCGGCCCGGAGGCCCGACGCCAGTGCGACCAGCCAGTACTGGTAGGCGGTGGCGGCGTCCACGGGCCCGGAGACGGGAGGGAGCTCCGGATGCATCCGGCGCAGGAGTGGCTCGAGCTGGCAGCTGGCCACGCCCGCGCGCGAGATGCCGCGCGACAGCGCCGGACGGAGCCCCGGAGGCAGCGTCGTGTCATCCACCGTGCGTGTCACGGTGCCACAATCCAACAGGCCGCCTCCCACGATGAGGACGTCCCCTCGCGTGTGCATCCGCGCCCGCGCGGCTGGAACGTCGACGAGCGTCGGGAAGGAGTCGTCGACGAGCACGGTGCCGGGCGCGAGCCGGTCCACCTCCAGCGCGCCTGGAGTGCTCGCGGCCCCAACGATGACCCGTGCGCGGTAGACCTCGTCCGCGACGGCCCCAGGTGCCAACGCGGTCTCGATGGGACCGCGGAACCCGTATTGCTCCCGGAGCCGCGTGGTTACCTCCTCCATCCGGCGTGCCGCCCGCGGGAGATCGCAGAGGAGGAGGCGTCGAGGATGCGCGGCGACCTGGAGGAGCAGCTCCGCCGCCGCCGCTCCGATGGAGCCCACGCCCACGAAGGCGACCTCCGCTTCGGACAGGTTCACGCCCGCCGCGGCGGTCGCGGAGAGGATGCTTCGCACCACGGCGACCACGGTGGTGGCGTGCCCGGTCGTGAACGCGAGGTCCTCGGGGGCGCCGTCCTTCATGGCGAGCCGATGCAGCACCTCTCGGCCAAAACCGGTGTACGCGGGGAGCATCCCCGCGAGGGAGAACGCACGAACTCCCGTGCGGTGGGCCAGCAGCACCGCCTCCACCACGCGCGCGGCGAGTGTCTCCGGCGCCAGGGCTCCCAGCTCGTCCGCGAACAGCGGCAGGCACAGGAGCCCCGAGGCGCCGAGCGGCGTATCGATGCGCTCGAGCCAGCGAGGGCTCCCCTCGGGGAAGAGCTGGCTCCGGAGCACCTCGCGCAGGCTCGGAACGAAGGCGAGCCCCACGGCCCTGGCCGCCTCCTCCGGAGCGGGCAGGTAACCCACCAGCGCGGCATGCAACGAGCTCACGTCGATGGGGCCGAACCGGACCTCCAGACGCGAAGGGGGGCGTGCCTTCGTCCCCGGCTCTCCGGCGAGCACCTCCAGCACGTCGAGGACATCCGCGCGAACCCGCTCCAGCCCCTGGGGACCCAGTGCCGTCGGGGCGGCGTGGAAGGAGAGCCGCAGCGCTCCGCCCAGGCGACGCGCGGCGAGCTTCAGATCCACTCCGCGTGGCACGTGCCCTTCGGTGCCGGAGTCCTCCCAATGGACGCGCAGGCGCTCACTCTCCAGGGAACCGAACGCCTCGAAGTCCATGAAGGTGAAGAAGAATCGCGTGCCCGCCGCGACCTCGAGTGGGAGGCCGCCGGGAATCGCGCGGGCAATCTCCCCCGGAGTGAGCGCGTGAGCGCGTGCGTCCGCGACCACGCCGCGGACGGACTCCAGGAGCTCCTGGGGCGCCGATCCCGCGTCCCGCATCCGCAGGGGGACCGCGGTGGCGAAGGGACCGAAGACGCGGTGTACGTCGGGCAAAGGCGCGTCCCGGCCCGACACCGCCGTGCCGATGACGAGATCGTCCTGCCCCGTCAGGCGGCGCAACGCGAACGCCCACGCGGCGAGCACCAGCTCGAACAGCGTGCCGCCCCGGCGCGCGGCCGAGGCCCGGAGCGTCTCCACGCGCTCGGACGAGAGCGTCACCTCGTCGCGGGCGGGGAGGGCGCCCTCGGGCTTGTACCAGGTGCGTGGCGGCACGTAGGGAACGGCGAACGTCCGGCGCCAGAACGCCGCGTCATCCTGGGTCTCCGCCCGATCCGCCAGGTGCCTGACGTAGTCGCGGAAGGTCGAGCGGAGCGGAGGGAGCGACGGCTCCGCGCCTCGGGCGAGCCCGTCATACGCCTGGAGAAGCTCCCGGACGAACATCCACCCGCTCAGTCCGTCTCCGATGAGGTGGTCCGCGGCGACGAGGAGCACGTGTCTGTCAGCGGCGACACGGCACAGGTGCAACTCGATGGGTGTTTCCTTCTGGGGGTCGAAGTGCCGGCGCCGTGCCTCCGTGAAGAGGCGGTCGAGCGCATCGGGCGTACAGGGATCCACGAGGATCAGCGGAGGCGCCCCCGGCTCCAGCACGCGCTGCACGGGCGGACGCCGGCCCGCATCCACCACCGTCCGCAGCATCGGGTGGCGCTCCACGAGCCGTCCGAGTGCCTCACGGAAGAGAGCGGAGTCGAGCTCCCCCTCCAGCAGCAGCCGTGCGGCCCAGTGGACCGACCCCTCCGGATCGCCCGCCTGGGCCACGAGGAACCCTCGCTGGGCGGGCGACAGCGGGAACCATTCCTCCTCGGCATCCGCCGCGCGTGCGACGACCGGCTCTGGCGAACTCCGGGCGGAATGCGCGTCGATGGCCTCCGCGAGCGCGCGAACCGTTCGCGCGGTGTACAGCGTGGCGGGGCGGGGCAGCCGGAGGTCCATGGCCTGAAGGCGTGTGAACACCTCCAGGATGGCCATCGAGTCACCGCCGAGCTCGAAGAAGTCGTCATCCCGGCCGATCTCGGCCCGGGACAGGACGCGCGCGAAGGCCTCCGCGATGCGCTGCTCGGTGTCCGTCCGCGGTGGACCCCCACGGATGGTCCGAGCCGGTGCCGCACCGGACAGGGCCTCGAGCGCCGCGCGATCCACCTTTCCGGTGACCGTCGTCGGGAGCGAGTCGAGCATGTGGAAATGCCTGGGCCACATCGCCTCGGGAAGGTGCTCGCGGAGCACGTCACGGAGCGCATCCTCCGTGGGAGGCGCATCCCGGAATTGGATCCACGCCTCGAGGCGGCGCTCGGAGGCGCTCCCGACGGCGCGGACCACCGCCAGCGAGACCGCCGGGTGGCGAGCGAGCACGGCTTCGATCTCTCCGGGCTCGATGCGGTGGCCGTGGACCTTGAGCTGGTCGTCCACCCGCCCGAGGAAGTCGAGTGTCCCGTCCTCGCGTGCGACCACGCGATCTCCGGTGCGGTACAGCCTGACGCCCCCGGCACCCGGGATGAACGCGCGGCGGGTCAGCTCCGGCTCTCCGAGGTATCCCGAGGACAGCCCGCGTCCCCCCACGTGCAGCTCCCCGGGGACTCCGGGAGCACAGGGGGAGCCGTCCTCCGCCAGGACGTGCACCGTCGCCCCGCCGATGGGACGCCCGATGGGAATGCGCTCGACATCCTCCGGCGGGCGCTCCTTCACCACGTGCCAGGTGGCGTTGATGGTGGTCTCGGTCGGGCCGTACAGGTTCACCACGGGAGGTGCGCGGCCGAGCCGGTCGTGCAGCGTGCGGATGAGCCCGGGTGGAAGGGCCTCGCCGCCGACCTTCAACCAGCGGAGCCGTTCGAGCGGCCGGAGGTCATACCGGAGCAGCCGAGCCAGCACCGAGGGCACGGTACTCAGGACCGTGACGCGCTCGCGATCCACGATCTCCAGGAGCCGCTCCGGATCCCTCGCCAGGGAACGGGGGCAACAGACGAGCGTGGCCCCAGCCAGGAGGGGCGCGAGCACCTGCCGGACCGAGGCATCGAAGCACAACGACGACGTCCCGAGCAGGACGTCCTCCGCGCCGTACCCGAACGCTTGCAGCGCCCACTCCAGGTAGCCGCGCATGGAGCCATGCGTGATGGGGACACCCTTCGGCCGGCCCGTGGAGCCGGAGGTGAAGATGATGTACGCGAGCGCCTCGTCTCCGGCCCGCACCGGCGGAGCGAGCGCACCGGGTTCCACCAGGTGCTCGATAGCGAGCGTCGTGACCGCCCCTGTCAGCTCGGACGCGGTGCTCGCGGCGCCACTCGCGAAGAGGCACACCCGGGTACCGGCGCGCTCGAGCTGCAAGCGGAGCCGCGCTGGCGGGTGCTCCGGATCGAGCGGCAGCCAGGCCGCCCCCGTTCGCAGGATGCCGAGCAGCCCGGTGATTCCCTGCGCGTTCTGATCCGACAGGAGGGCCACCACCGCGCCAGGGCCGATGCCGCGTTCAGTGAGCGTGGCGGCCACACGGGCGGACCGCTGGTCCAGCTCGCCGCGCGTGAGGAGCCGCTCGCCTTCGCGCAGGGCCACGCGCTCCGGTGACTCCTGGAGGCGCGCGATGATCCTCTCGGGAATTGACTCGGCCCGTGGGGCGGAGCCGGCCTCGACATGGGCGCGCAGGTGCTCGTCCGCGAACCGCTCGACGGTGTCCTTCCGGAACAAGCGCTCCGGAAAGCCCCACGCGAAGCACAGCCCTCCTTGGAACTCCCACACCGCGAGTCCGAGCCGGGTGGCGGGAGTCGCCGTCCGGCCCGCGAGGGCAAGCAACTCGGGGACCTCTGCAGGGGGGGAGAGCGGGATGCGCGCGTAGCTGTAGCTGGCGGCACTCGTGACCCGTGACGAGCCCGCGTCCCCGGGGAGCACCCGCGCGAGCTCGAGCGAGGTGGGCGAGGCGTGCCGCTCCAGCTCCAGGAGGGCTTCGCGCGCACGTTTCGCGAGCAGGGCCAGCGACTCCCCGGGCTCCAGGCGAAGGCGGAGCGGCAGCGTGTCCGCGAAGCAACCCACCACCTGCTCGATGCCGGGAACACGCGATTCCCTTCGGGCTCGGGCGACGTTCACGATGACCTCGTCCGTACCGGACCAACGCGCGAGGCACCGGGCGTGAACGGCCAGCGACAGGTGGAACACGGACACGTCCGCCGCGGCGGCCGCTTTCTCGAACGCCCGCGTCCGTTCGAGGTCGAGCCAGCGGAGCACTGACAGGATCGGCGGATCCGGTGGAGCGAGCGGATCCCCGTCGAATGGCAGCCGGGGGGCGGGTGCATCCGAGAGGCGCTCGCGCCACCACGCGAGGTCTTCATCGAGCCTCGGTCTGGGGACATCGAGCGTATCGAAGAAGCCGTGAGCCTCCGGCCAGTCGGGGAGAGGGCGACCCGAGACGGTGGCCGCGTACGCCCGCCAGAGATCGGCGGCGATTACATGCAGGCTCCAGCCGTCCACGATCAGGTGGTGCGCGCAGATGAGCACGTGAGTTGTATCCGCCGCCGGGTCGCGAGCCACGTCCACGCGCCACAGGGGTGGAGGGGAGAGCTCGAATGGCGTGTTGACGATGCCATCGGCGAGGGCTTCCACGTCCGCGACCTCGCCGTGGTCGATGAGCCGGGCCCGCACGGTCTCGGAGATCCGTTGCACGGCCTCTCCGTGTGCCGTGGTGGCCACCGAGGCGCGAAGCAGGGGATGGCGTCGTGCCACCGCGTCCACCGCCCGTTGGAGCGCGTCCAACGAGAGCCGCCCTCGAACCGTCTGCCGGACGAACGAGAACGCGGTGACATCCGGATGCAGCCGCTGTTGGACCCAGAACGCCTTCTGCACGGGCGAGAGCGGAGCCTCGGTCACGACGGTGCGCGGCGCGGTGGAGGGACTCGTGTCGGCCGGCCTCCGTTCCGGGGCCGCGTCTCCCTTCGCCTTCCGGAGGTATTCCGCGAGCGAATCGATCGTGGGCTGCTCGAAGAACAGGGTGGGAGGGAACTCGACGCGGTAGCGGTCCGAGAGGATCTTCGCCAGATCCAGCGCGTTCAGTGAGTCCAGTCCCATGGCCAGGAACGAACGGTCCGTCGCGACCTCGTCCGGGTCCACTTCGAGCGCCTTCGCCACGAGCGAGCGAAGTTCCTCCACCACGCTGGAAGGAGCCGCGGTGGGAGCGGGCGCCAGCGTCACGGCCGGAGGTGGCCGCGACACGGTCGCGCGAGGCCCGATGGGCGCGACCATCACGTGCGCGCGGCCGAGCTCCAGGACCCGGAGGAACGCGTCCACGCCCTGTCGAGTGGGGATCGCGGGGAGCCCGCGTGCCTCCATGGCGCGGACCAGCGTGGGATCAGCGCCCATTCCGGTCTCACTCCACACGGACCAGGCCACGGACGTGAAGGGCAGCGCTTCCGCGCGGCGCGCCAGGGCGAAGGCATCCAGGTACGCGTTCGCCGCGACGTAGTCTCCCAGCCCTCCACCCAGCCCCGGCCAGCTCGCCGACAGGGACGAGAAGAGCGCGAAGAAGTCGGGCCGGATGCGCCTGCGCTCGAGCTCGCGCCAGAGGAGCCACGTGCCTCGCACCTTGGGTCCGAGCACCTGTGCGAACGCCGCGTCCTCACGCCCTCCAATACGACCCGGCGAAGCCACACCCGCCGCGTGCACCACACCGTGGAGGGCACCGTGGTCGAGCACGATCCTCGCGATGAGCCCCGCGACCCCATCCGGGTCGGAGACGTCGCAGGCGACGTACGTGACGGCCGCGCCGTTCGCACGCAGCGCCTCGATGCGCGCGGCCCGTTCCGGTGCATGCGCCAGAGGCTTCCTGCCCACCAGGACGAGCGTGCGGCCCGCCCGCGCGAGCCGTTGGGCCACCGCGTGACCGAGTCCCTCGGCACCTCCCGTGACGAGATACACCCCCTTCTCACGAGGCCCGTGCATGTGTTGCCCGGCCTGTGCGAGGGGCTCGATCGTCCGGCGCTCGCGGCGCCCCCGCCGCCACCGGAAGACCCGGTCCGACTCGGGAGCCGTGCACGAGGCCTCGGTCAGCACCACGTCCGCGATGGCCTCCTCGGAGGCGGTGACGTCGGCATCCACGACGCGGCACCGGCTTCCGGGAAGCTCGTCCTCCAAGGCGTGCCCCAGCCCCACCACCGTCGCGCGCTCGGGAGCCAGACCATCCGTCGCGCCAGCGGTCACCACGAGCAGGCACGCGGGACGCCGCTCCCGTTCGAGCGCATCCCAGACCCTCGCGACCTCGAGCAGCGCGAAGACGCCGTCCCGCTGGCCCCGGTCGAACGAGGCCACGTCGGTGAGCGGCGTCGCGGTCCCCGTCGGCCCCAGGAACACGACGCCTTCGGTTCCGCCCCGGGCGAGCGCCGCCTTCAGTTCCGGCGGGTCCACACGTTCGCACGTTGCTCCCGCCTCGCGCAGGCGACGGGTGACGTGGGGGCTCGCCGGATGCACCGCGGGCACGATGACCCAACGTCCCCGGGGCGGATGTGACGGCTCAGGGGTCGCCTCCCGCCAGATCACCTCACGCATCCACGTATGGACATCGCGCTCCGTGCCCTGGAGCGCCTCGGCGGTGACACGGCGGAGGCGCAGTCCGCGAAGGCGCAGCCGGGGTTCGTTCCCGGCGCGGACCTCCACCTCGCAGAGCACGACATCGCCGGGCGTCCGCGGATCTCCGTTCAGCGTCACCAGGACCGCGCACCGGTCGGGGACCGGGCCCAGCAGCTCGACCTGCTCCACGTGTACCGGCACGTACAGGCTCTCGCGCTCACGGGAGTGGGCCAGCAGGAGTGCCGCGATCGGCTGCATGGCGGAGTCGAGCAGCGCTGGATGCACGCCGAAGGTGCGCTCCCGTGCCTGCTCCGGCAGGGAGAGCTCCGCGCGCGCGGTCCGCTCCCCCAGCTCGATGGCGCGGACGGCGCGCAGGGAAGCCCCATGTGCCATTCCCCGCTCACGGAGCCCCTCGTACAGCTCGGAGGGCTCGAATCCTCGGGTGCGTGGCTCGTCACCGCCGGGTGCGGCGGGGGGCGGCGCCTGCTTCGCGCGGAGCACCTTCGCCCGCGCGAGCACACCGCCGTCCTCGTCCGACAAGGAGACATCGAGGGCCTCACCCTGGCGCTCGACCACGACGCGGACCGTGCGGGCTTCGTCATCCACGCGGACGGGCCGGGCGAACGTGACGTCCGCGAGACCCGCCGGCTCCGTGCCCAGCGCGTGCCGCGCCGCCGCACGCATCAGCTCGATGCACGCGGCGCCCGGCAGGAGGTGCACACCATGCACGACGTGCTCGGAGACGAGCGGATCGTCGGGCGCGATGCGCGCGAGGAGCACGGCCCGGTCCATCGTGAGCTCGAGCTCGTCCACCAGGAGCGGATGTTCGATCCGCCGCCGTGCCGCCGGGGCTGGGGCCGGGGGCGTTTCGGGCGCCCACCAGGGCCGGGGCTCGAAGGGATAGGTGGGCACGGGGACGTGCTCGCGCTCCGGCTCCTCGTCCCAGGAGAGCCGGTCGAACGCCTCACCTTCGACGAACGCGCTCGCGGCGAGCTCGGCCGAGGCCCCCTCCAACGAGGCTCCATTGCGCGCCTTCTTCCTCGCCACACGGTCGGGAACCATGCCGTGGAGGATCTCGGCCGAGGCTCCAGCCGCCCAGGCCTCGAGCCGCTCCGGGATTGCCTCCGTCCCGACGAGCGCGAGCCGATGGGGGCCCGGATCTCGCGAGACGCTCGCGGACAGGGCCGCATCCGAGAGATCCACCTCCGGGTTCTCCCGGAGCCAGGACGCGAGGTGGCGAGCGGTGGCGCGGAGGGCCGAGTCGGTCCGCGCGGACAGCGTCCACAACGGGGGGCGCGTGCTCGTGGAGCGAGAGCGGGGAGGATGAGCGGGCGGCTCTTCCAGGATGACGTGGGCGTTGGTGCCACCAAACCCGAAGCCGTTGATGCCGGCGCGCAGGGGCCCGGGTCCGCGCCACGGACGCGAGGAATCCACCAGGGCGATGCCGGCGGAGGTGAGGCCGTGCTCCGGGTCCGCCGTGCCGGCATGCACCGAAGCCGGGAGCATGCGGTGCTGGAGCGAGGACACGACCTTGAGCAGGCTGGCCATTCCGGCGGCGCTCAGGAGATGCCCGACGTTGCCCTTCACCGAACCGAGCCCAAGAGGTTCATTCGCGCCGGCCCTCCCGAAGACCTCCGTCACCGAGCGCGCCTCGATCGAGTCCCCCACGCGCGTGCCGGTTCCGTGCGCTTCGAGGTAGCTCGCGCTCGCCGGCTCGAGCCCGGCCCGCTGCCAGGCCTCGCGCATCACGGCCATCTGCCGGGCGGGGTTGGGGGCCATCGGGTTGAAGGTGCGGCCGTCGTTGTTGAGCGCGCTTCCACGCACCACGGCCAGGATGGGAGCGCGCCGCCGGAGCGCGTCCTCGAGCCGCTCCAGGACGACGACGCCCAGCCCTTCTCCGAGGACGATGCCATCGGCCTCCCGAGCGAACGGACGGATGCGGCCGGTGGGCGACAACGCGCCGGCGCGCGAGAGGACGGTGAAGACGGTGGGGGTGAGGTTGAGCGTGATGCCGCCGGCCAGCGCGAGCTCACACTCGCCGCGGTTCAGGCTCTCACAGGCGAGGTGCAGGGCGACGAGCGAGGACGAACACGCGGTGTCGACGGCCAGCGAGGGCCCGGACAGGTCCAGGACGTGCGAGACGCGAGAGGGGATGAGGTTGCGCAGGTTCCCCACGGCCGCGGAGGGGTGCACGGGCACGCCCGCCCAGAGGAGCCGGAGGATGGGCTCCTGGTAGTCGGACTGACCGACGCCGACGAAGACCCCGACGCGCCGGTTGCGTCGGCGCGGGCCCGCGAAGCCGGCTCTCTCGAGCGCTTCATGAGCCGTCTGGAGGAGCAGCCGCTGCTGCGGATCCGTGACCTGCGCCTCACTGCCCTTCATCCCGAAGAACGCCGCGTCGAACCCGCGGACATCGTCGAGAAACGAGCCGACCCGGGCGTCGGGGTGCTCGGGCCAGCGGTGCACGGGGGGCGGGCGCATCGAGATGCGCTCCGCGATCAGGTTGTTCCAGAAGGCTTCGGGTGTGTCGGCGTCCGGCAATCGGCAGGCGGCGGCGACGATCGCGATCGGACTGCTCATGAACGCGCGTGGCTCCAGTCATTCGAGAGGCCGCCGAGTGTACCGGAGCGGGTGGTGCCGCGTACTCCTCAGTGGGGGCAGGCGCGGAGGAGGCTGATCTCCCTGGCGTTCAAGCTCGCGTAGGTCACGGCGAGGTCCAACCCTCCATCGCCATCCAGGTCATCGAGGGCCAGGAAGTCGGGAGCCGTCTGGGAGGGGAAGGGGACGGGCTCCCCGAGCAGCCCCTGGCCGTCGTTGAACACGACGGCCACGACGTTGGGGGTGAGCTGAGCTGTAGGGCCGAAGAAGCTCTCCATTCCGAAGACCACGTCCGGTGCTCCGTCACCGTTCACGTCACCGACGGCGCTGGCCCGAGCTGGAAAGGGCCAGGCCGTGAACCGCTGGATGGGCCCAAAGGTGCCGTCTCCCTGGTTGAGGAACACGGACACGGTGACCTCCGAGGTGACGAGATCCAGCCGGTCATCGCCATTCATGTCGGCGAGGTGGAGCGAGATCGGTCCCCGCGGCAGGTAGGAGGCGAACCCCACGAGCCAGCTCGTGGGATTGCCGAAGGTGCCGTCCCCCGCGTTGAGAAACACGCTCACGTATTGGGTGTCCTTGATGGCGATGTCGATCTTCCCGTCCGCGTTCAGGTCCCCCAGGGCGGGCTGCCCGCCGAGGCCTGTCTTCATGGCGTAGGAGGTGGGGGCCGCGAAGGTGCCATCTCCGGCGTTGAGGAGCACGCGCACGGCCTGCTCGGCGGAGGTCACCAGGTCCACCCGGCCATCGCCATTCAGGTCCGCGGCCGCGATGGGGCCGAGGTTGGCGGGGGTCCCCGCCTCGTACGAGGTGGGGGCGGCGAAGGTGCCGCCGCCGGTGTTGCGGAAGACCCTCACGCTGTTACCAGCCACGGTGACGATGTCCGCGAGCGTGTCTCCATCCAGATCCGCGAGGGCCACCGACTTGAAGCCTCCCTGGGCCAGGCTGATGGGGGCCGACAGCTGTCCGCTTCCCTGATTGAGCAGCACGTCCACGGAGTGGCCCGCGACGACCACGTCCGGACGCTCGTCGCCATTGACGTCACCGGTCGCGAGCGTGCTGGACCCCAGGGTATTGGCGGGAGGGGGCGTCAGGGAAAAGAGCTCCTGGGAGGAGAAGGTGGAGCACCGCGCCACGGCGGGTGGGGTGGGGGGCGAAGCGGGCCCGGTCCCCACGCCGTTGGTGGCCTGGACGGTGAAGGAGTAGGCCGTTCCCTTCGTCAGGCCGGTGAGCACGGCGTGGCTGTTGCCGGCGCGGCGGCCGTAGGTCATCGGGTCCAGGGTGTTGGGCTGCTCGACGGTGACGGAGATTCCACCGGGCCAGGCCGTCACCGTATAGGCGCTGATGCATGTCAGCGTCGCGAAGTGGCCACAGAACGCGGGAGCCGGAACCGGGGCGCCATTCCACCGCACGATGGCATGGCCATCTCCCAGGGTCGCGGTCACTCCGGTCGTCACTCCAGGAGGAGAGGGGAGCGTGAGGGATTGGGAGGGCTCCGAGTCCGGTCCGCGTCCCGTGCTGTTGGTGGCGTACACCGTGAAGGTATAGGTGGTGCCGGGAGTGAGCCCCTCCACACTCACGGAGGTCTCCCCGCGGGTGGTGGTGGTGAGACCTCCCGGTTCCGCCGTCACGGTGTAGCCGGTGATGGGGCTGGTGCCCACGTCCTGCGGTGCCTCCCACTTCACATCCGCCGAGCTGCTCGTGGGGGCGTAGAACGGTCCGCTCTGGGCCGTCACGTTCAGCGGGGCTCCGGGTGGGAGGCCCGAGGGTTCGGTTGGCTTCTTGAAGGGCAGGATATCGCACGCGGACGACACCAGCAGCATCACGAGGAGCGATACATGGCGTGTATGCATGGTGCTTTGGACGTCTTTCTTCTACGGCTGTCGCGGCGTCCTCGGCCGACGCCCGCGATGTCCCCCCGCCATGGCGGGTGAATGCACGGGGAGACATACCATTGTCTTCAACCTGACGCCGAGACTCGATCGTCACGCACCTGGCCGGGCCGTCATGAGATTGCTCTTGTAGCTTCATCCGCGAGAGGAGCGTCCGACATTGGCCCCACCCGATGATGACTCCGTCCCCAAGCCCCTGCTGCCCAGGCTCAGCCGCCGCGACTTCTTCACCGGCGCGGGTGCTTCCGCACTGACCGCCACGCTGGTCCAATCCACCGCTGAAGCGGCGGCCGTGGCTTCTCCGCCGGTTCTGGGTCCCGGCCCTGCGTCGCTGTCCCTGTCCATCAATGGCCGCACCGTCGCCGCCCAGGTCGATCCCGCCACGACCCTGGCCGAGCTGCTGCGCAACCACCTCGGAATGACGGGAACGAAGGTGGGTTGCGACCGCGGCGCCTGCTCGGCCTGCACGGTCTGGCTCGACGGCGAGGTCGTCGCGAGCTGCATGACGCTGGCGCTCGACGCCCGAGGCCGGAAGGTCACCACCATCGAGGGGCTCGCCCAGGGAGACGAGCTCCACCCGGTTCAGCGCGCCTTCGTGGAGAACGACGCGATGCAATGCGGGTTCTGCACGCCTGGAATGGTGATGAGCTGCGCCGCGCTGGTCGAGCGCAACCCGAAGTGCACGCTCGATGACGTGAAGCAGGCGGTCAGCGGTCATCTGTGCCGGTGCGGCACCTATCCCAACGTCTTCAAGGCGACCCTGGCGGCGGCTGGAAAGGGAAGGGGGAAGAGCTGATGCAGGACGTCAAGGACACCACCGGTATCCAGGGGGCCGGCAAACCCGCCGAGGGACAGAAGGCACAGGAAGGGGGACCCCAGAAGGCGCCTCCTCCGAACCCGGGACCCTCGAGGCAACAGGCACTCCCGTATGGGATTGTCGGCGGGGGACTGAAGGAGGTCACCCGGCGGGTGCCTCTGGACGAGCCACCGCCCCTGCCCGAGAACGCGAAGCTCCAGTCCATTGGCAAGCCGGTCTCGCGTCTGGACGGAATCGAGAAGGTCACCGGCAGGGCCCGCTACACCTTCGATGTCCAGCTCCCCGGAATGCTCTGGGGCAAGTGGCTCGTCTCGCCGCTGCCCCATGCGCGCATCAAGTCCATCGACACCTCGGCGGCCGAGCGCGCCCCGGGAGTCCGTGCCGTTCACGTCATGGAGCGTCTGCTCTCGGCCGCGAAGCTGCGCGACCCCAATGCGGAGAAGGGCAATCGCTATCCCACGATCCGCTACGCGGGCCAGCCCATCGCGGCGGTGGCGGCGGAAAGCCCTCGCGCCGCCGAGGCCGCGGTGAAGTTGATCAAGGTGGAGTACGAGCCCCTGCCCCATGTCTCCGAGCTCGAGGCGGCGATGAAGGAGAACGCGCCTCGCGTCTATCCCGGCCCCACCGAACAGCCGGCGACCGCGGGAGGCGGCGGGGCACCGCCGGGCCTTCCCCAGAAAGGCAACGTGCGAGGTCCCGACACGAAGCCCCGAGGCATGGGCCCGCGCGGGGACGTCGCCAAGGGACTGAGCGAGTCCGACGTGGTGGTCGACGCCGAGTACCGGACCCAGGTGCAGACCCATGTGCCGATGGAGCCACACGGGCTCGTCGCGGATTGGCGGGACGAGGGGCTCACCCTCTACGCCTCCACCCAGTACATCGGAAGCGTCCGGGACGAAGCGGCCGAGCACTTCGATCTGCCGAAGAGCAGGATTCGGGTGATCAGCGACTTCACCGGTGGCGGCTTCGGCGCGAAGTATGGGATTGGCAACTTCGGGCTGCTCGCCATCCACCTTTCCCGCAAGGCCCGGTTGCCGGTGCGGATGGTGCTGGATCGCCGGGAGGAGCATGTCTCGGCGGGCAATCGTCCCAACAGCATTCAACGGCTCAAGCTGGGCGCGAAGCGTGACGGCACCCTCATGGCGCTCCAGCTCCAGGCCTACGGCAGCGGAGGCGTGGCCGGCGGCGCGGGGGTTGGCTTCGCCCACTCCACGCTCTACGCCTGCCCGAACGTGCAGGTGGAGCAATACGACGTCTTCACCAACGCGGGGCCCTGTGCCGCCTTCCGGGCGCCCGGTCAGGCCCAGGGCATGTTCGGCCTGGAGCAGGCCATCGACGAGCTGGCGGAGAAGATTGGAATGGATCCGCTCGCGCTCCGGGACAAGATCGACGTCTCGGGGACGGATGATTGCGTGGCCCGCGCCCATGAACGCCGGGTGGGAGCCGAGCGCTTCGGCTGGAACAAACGGCGGCCCGCGGGCTCGGACAAGGACCCCATCAAGCGGGGGATGGGGTTCGCCCAGTCCCAGTGGCTCTACCTGGTCCACCGGAACACCGCGTGCGAGGTGCGGGTGACGGGGGATGGCTCCGTCGAGGCCTTCAGCAGCACGCAGGACATCGGGACGGGGACTCGCACCATCCTGGCGCAGGTGGTGGCGGAGGAGTTCGGCTTGCGGCCCGAGGAGATTGGCTCCCATATCGGTGACTCCCGCTATCCGACGGGGCCCGCCTCCGGTGGTAGCCGGGTCACCAGCTCCCTGACTCCCGCCGCCCGGAACGCCGCCTGGCGCTGTGCCCGAGAGCTGGCCTCACGGCTCGCCCCGATCTTCGGTGCGAACGCGGACGAGCTCGTCTTCGCCAACGGCAAGGTGATGGTGAAGGGCAAGACCGCGTCGGCGATGCCATTTCGCGAGGCGGTCAAGAAGGCCGGGTTCCAGGAGCTCTCCCACCGGGCCGAGCGCCGTGACGACTACGAAGGGTACATGGTGTCGACGAATGAGATGAGCATCAGCCGGCATGGGATTGGAGGCGTGCAGTTCGCCGAGGTCGTGGTCGACACCGAGACGGGCATCGTCAAGGTGGAGCGCATGGTCGCGGTGCATGACTGCGGGCGCCCCATCAACCCCAAGCTCACCGAGAGCCAGATCTACGGAGGGGTGATCCAAGGCGTGAGCTACGCCCTGTACGAAGAGAGACACCTGGACGCCGCGAGTGGCCATCATCTCAATGCCAACGTCGATCAGTACAAGATCGTCGGTTCACGCGAGGTGCCGAGCATCGAGGTCATCCTGCTCGAGCAGCTCGGGGCGCAGTCCTCGACGGATGCGCGCGGAGTCGCCGAGCCGGCCAACGTGGCGACGGCGGCGGCGGTGGCCAATGCCTTCTACAACGCGACGGGCAAGCGCATCCGCACGCTCCCGATGACGCCCGCGAACGTGCTCGCGGCGCTGCGGGCCTGAGACGGACCGGAGGACGCATGCAGAGCTTCGAATGGGTGGATGCCGAGTCCGTGGAGCAGGCCGTCTCGCTGCTGGGTGAGGGGAGCGAGCGCGCGCCTGTCGTCGCGAAGGCCGGCGGAATGGACCTGCTGGACCTGATGAAGAATGGGGTGGTGGCCCCGCGCCGGGTGGTCAACCTCAAGACCATCAAGGGGCTGGACGGGGTGCGCTTCGAGGCCAGACAGGGCCTGGAGCTCGGCGCCCTGGTGACGCTGGCGCGACTGTCACGGGAGTCCGAGGTCCGCCGCCGTTTCGTGGCGCTCGCGGATGCGGCGGAGCACGCCGCGACCCCCCAGGTCCGCAATGCCGCCACCCTGGGCGGGAACCTGCTCCAGCGGCCCCGCTGCTGGTACTTCCGGTACGACCACTTCCATCAGGCCGGTGGCGACGATGTGGAGCGGGTCCGCGCGGGGCAGAACCAGTATCACGCCATCTTCGACAACCAGCGCACGGTGATGGTGCACGCCTCCACGCCGGCCACGGCGCTGGTGGCCTATGGGGCCTCGGTCGAGCTGAGTGGCCCCGGGGGCAAGTCGCGGGTGGTGCCCCTGTCCGACTTCCTGCTGCCACCGGACATGAAACGCCAGGGTGATACGGTCATCGCGCCGAACGAGTTGTTGACGCGCGTGCTCATCCCGGCACCGGCGGCGGGAACGAAGGCGGCGTACCACAAGCAGGGCGAGCGGGAGAGCTACGACTGGCCCATCTGCGACGTCGCGGTGGTGCTCCAGATGGATGGTCAGGTCATCCGGCGGGCGGCGATTGCCATGGGCTGGGTCGCGCCCACTCCGCGGCGGGCGACGGAAGCGGAGAAGCTCCTGGTGGGGAAGAAGCTGGATGAGGAGCTCGCACGACAGGCGGCGAGGGCCGCCGTGAGTGGGGCGACGCCGCTCTCGAAGAACGCCTACAAGGTCCCGGTCCTCGAGGCCGTGGTCCGACGAACGGTGCTCGCCGCGGCGGCGGCCTGAGGAGACTCATGGACTCGAGCACCGAGGGGAAACCGCCGCGCGTCTGCCGGCGTGTGCGTTCGAAGGGAACGCCGGGCGTCCGGTACGACGCGGCGGTGGCCTGGGAGGTGGGCTTCGTCTCGACCGCGACGTTCTGGTGCGTCGCGACGGGTGAATGCGTGGGGCCCGACGACGACCTGGTGCACCCGCACGCTTGTGGAGAGGGGCGAGTCTGTTTCCGCGCCCCTTCGGACGACCCGGCGGAGGAGTCGTGGGTCCTGGAGTAGCTCGGGCGATTCAGTCGCCGTAGCAGGGGCCGGTCTCGCGCACCTCGACGGTGGCCCACTCGATCGCGGGACACTCGTTGGCGATCGCGAGCGCTTCCTCCCGGGTCCGACACTCGAGGAGGAAGATGCCCCCGATGATCTCCTTGGACTCGGTGAACGGACCATCACTGAAGGTTCGCTTGCCGCCACGGACCTCGAGCCGCACCCCTTCGGTATCGGGCCGGAGTGACTCGCTGACCTTCAGCACACCGCGGGCCTTGAGGTCCTCGGAAAAGCGGAGCATCCGATCCATCGCGCGACGCCCCTCTTCCTTCGGGCGGCTCCGTCTCTGCTCTCCGGACTCCATGATCAACAACATGAACGCCATCACACGCTCCCTTCAGGGCCTGGCCTCTCTGGGGGTCGAAGGGAATGTCGCATGGCGAGAGGCCGGGAGCCATGATCCGTGAGGCGCCCGAGCGTCTCGCCTGGCGGACTGTCCGCTCAGGGAAGCAGGGTACTGGGCCGTCATCTCAGGAACTACAAGAGAGCGCCGAGCATCCCGGCTTGGATCTCGCCCAATCGGGCCGCCTGGCCGCGTACGCCTCGCGACCCGGTTGCTCATCGAAGGGCCTCCGCATCACGTCGAGCAACGCGTGCACCTTCGAGTCGTCACCCGCGTGAGCGGCATCGATCGCCTCCTGGGCGAGGTAGTTGCGCAGCACGTACTTCGGATTCACCGCGTCCATCCGGCGTGCCAGCTCGGCGGGGGCCGTGCCTTCACGCCTCGTGCGCTGCCACCAGGAGGTCAGCCATTGGAGGCCCTTGGCCAGGTGGGGCTCGGGCACCTGCCCGTAGAAGGCCTCGCGCAGCACGGCGGGGAACTCGACGGGAGCCGTTGGCGCGGTCACCACGCGGGACAGGCCGCGGAAGAAGAGGGTCATGTCCGTCTCCTCCTCGGCGAGCCACGCGAAGCACCCGTTCACCAGCTCGATGTCGGCTTTGTCCTCGAGTGAGGACAGCCCAAGCTTGGCGGCGAACCGGGACGCCAGCTCCGTCTCGAACGTGCGCTCGTACTCGAGCAGCCCCGCTTCGAGCACCGTCTGATCGCCTTCCAGGAGTGGCATCAGCGCGACCCCGAGCCGCTCGACATTCCACAGGCCGATGGCGGGCTGGTTGCCATAGCGATACCGGCGCTGTTCGGCGTCCGTGGTGTTCGGCGTCCATCCGGGGTCGAAGTCGTCGATCCACCCGTAGGGGCCGTAGTCGATGGTGAGGCCGAGGATGGACATGTTGTCGGTGTTCATGACGCCGTGGACGAAGCCCACCGCCTGCCAATGCGCGATGAGCTTCGCGGTGCGTCGCGCCACCTCGCCGAAGAAGGCGGCGTAGGTGTCCTTCGAGGGCTTGCCGAGCTCCTGGAAGAACTGCGTCACCGTGTAGTCCGCCAGCTTCTTGAGCAGCTCCACGTCCCCCCGGCTGGTGC
Source organism: Archangium violaceum (assembly GCF_016887565.1). Lineage (NCBI taxonomy): Bacteria > Pseudomonadati > Myxococcota > Myxococcia > Myxococcales > Archangiaceae > Archangium > Archangium violaceum. The sequence goes on along the minus strand of NZ_CP069396.1, from coordinate 7,992,628 downwards.
ACAGCTCGAAGTTGCCGAAGCGCAGGAAGCTCGGAGCAACGCGGCAGACGATGGCGCCGGGCTCGGCTTCGGGATGCCCGTCGTAGAACATGTCCCGGATGACCTGGTCTCCGGTGGCCACGAGCGACAGCGCGCGAGTGGTGGGCACGCCCAGGTGGTGCATGGCCTCGCTGCACAGGAACTCACGAATCGAGGAGCGCAGCACCGCGCGTCCATCGGCGCGGCGAGAGTAGGGCGTCCGGCCCGCCCCCTTGAGCTGCAGCTCGTAGCGCCTGCCGTCGGGCGCCAGGAGCTCTCCCAGCACGATGGCGCGACCATCCCCCAGCTGTCCCGCCCAATTGCCGAATTGATGCCCACCGTAGTTGGCCGAGTACGGCACCATGCCCGGCCACAGCGCGTTTCCCGAGAGCACCCGCACCCATTCGGCGGACTGGAGTGCCGCCTCGTCCAGTCCCAGCAGTCGCACCACCTCTGGCGAGAAGGCGACCAGCCGCGGGGCCGAGACGGGCGTGGGCTGTACCTTGGACCAGAGGGCCCCGTGCACCTGGCGCGGCCGCGCGTCCGAGAGCGGGTCACCGGGAGTCGAGTCGATGAACTGAGAAGTGAACTGGGGCATGGGACATGGATGCGAAGGTGGAACCACTGATGCAAGCGAGAGAGCAGGGCGGATGACACCTGGCCCGGGCCCGACTTGTTACCAGGGGTACGCCTGCTTACTCCACTCCTCTCCTTCCGTGACGAACTCCGGGAGCCGTGCCGCTCGCTCGTCCGACGTGACGACAGGGGTCCGTACTGTGCCCCTGGTTCCTCGCTCGCTACACTCGCGCTCATGCAGAGCAAAGCCACCACCGTCGACCAGTACCTCGCCTCGCTACCGGAGGACCGCCGCGCGGCGCTCTCCGCCGTGCGCGACGTCATCCTCGAGAACCTCGATGAGAGCTACGAGGAGGGCATGCAGTACGGGATGATCGGCTACTACGTCCCGCACAAGGTGTTTCCCGCTGGATACCACTGCGATCCGAAGCAGCCGCTGCCGTTCGCGTCACTGGCCTCGCAGAAGAACCACATGGCCGTCTACCTGATGTGCGTCTACGGCCAGCCGGAGCAGGAGAAGTGGTTCCGCGAGGCGTGGGCGAAGACGGGCAAGAAGCTCGACATGGGCAAGTCGTGCGTGCGCTTCAAGAAGCTCGAGGACGTGGCGCTCGACGTGATTGGCGAGGCCATCCGCCGTGTGCCCGCCAAGGCGTACATCGCGCACTACGAGTCCGTGATCCGGCCGCCGGAGAAGAAGAAGGCGCCGGCCGCGAAGAAGAGCAAGCCGGTCGCGAAGAGCAAGCCAGCGGCCAAGAAGAAGCCGGTGGCGAAGAAGCGCGCGTAGCGGGCTCACTCTTCGGTGGGCTTGGGTTCCGGACGCGCGATGAGGCCTGCTCGGTCGAGCAGCTCGCGCACACGTGCGGTGAACGCCACATGCTCGGGGTTGCTCGCCGTCATGGGCTCGGGTGAGAGGACGAGGAGCCAGCCCAGCTCCCCCACCGGCTCGATGCGCACGGGGGCGGGCAGTGGAGGCACCGTGCCCAGGCGGCGCGACAGGTAGGTCAGCCAGCCCACCCGTACCTCCCACTTTCGTTTCTGAACGAGGCTGACCATCTCGTCCGAGCTGGCCATGGCGAAGTCGGGGTCCCACGCGGTGGCCATGCTGGTGAGCACCTCTGCCAGTACAGGAGTGCGCAGGAGTCGCTCCCGTATCGCGCCCTCTCTGGTCGGCTTTAGCAGGCACGAATTGGGCCCGCCCCACGGGGAGTGTTTGCCGCAATACAGGTTGATTTCGGTGGCCTCCTTCTTTGCGTTCCACACCATCTGGCGGAAGCCCATGTCCTCGATGACCTCCTTGTCGACGTCCGTGCGGAGCTTGCTACGCAGGAGGAGTTTCTCGAGTTCCTTCACCTCCGGATGGACAGGGTGGCCCGGCAGCTCGCGGGGGAAGCCTCGGCCCGCTCGGTACCATTGGGCGAACGACGGGTCGCTCCGCGCCAGCATGTGGAAGAAGAGTTCCGCGCGCCGGGCACACTCCAGCGCTGTCTCCTTGCGCGGGCCCCAGTACGCCCCCACGTAGTAGCTCTCCTGCATGCGTGATCCTCTCCCTACCTCGCTGGTGGCGTATGGAGGACGGTGGTGTTGTTCCATCCTCTACTCGCGAATTCCCTCCGAAGGAACTCCGCGACCTTCGCATCGGCGATATGCCACGTCAGCGGCAGTCCCAACTGTTGGGCCATCCTCGACTGGTTCTCGGCTTGCTCCATCATCTGAGCGAACTTGCCGGAATTCCTGTACCAGTATTTGGGCGTGCCATCCGCGTTGAAGAAGGAGCAGTAGCCGGGACCCTTCGCCTCCAGCAACTCCTTGCCCCTGATGCCGTCGAACTCCAGTTTTCCAATCATGTAGACCCACCATGCGGGTCGCCCCGTTACTTGCTCCTGATAGTCCAGGGAGCCCTTGGATTCGGTGGTGGGCTTCTTGTATGTCCACTTGCCGGGTGGTTGCGCCGAGCTTGTCTGGGTGGCCCGCCCCGTCTGATGACTCCCGCTGCCAGTGGTTCCTCTCTGGCCTCTACCCGCCATGTGGAGGATGGAGAGGGCGCCCAGGTCCACACCGGCCGTGGCGGTCGTCGTGCCTCCCGCGACCACGACCCTGCCCAGTACCAGCTCGCCCTCGGCCGTGAGCGACAGCACCGGCAGTTCGGCGCCCAGCCCGCCCATGCGTCCCACCGTGGCCTCCGCGCCCCCGAGCATCATGAGGACGTGCGTGGAGATGCGCGCGGCCTCGCGTATCTGGTCCTCCCGAGACATGGCGCCGTAGCGCGCGAAGTACTCGGGCGAGGATGCGATGAGGCTCGCCACCGTGTTGGGTAACTGTGCGAGGTCCTCCACGGTGCGGATGGGGTGGAGGATGGACTGGGCCAGGGCCACCGCCATTTCCCCCATGGCATCCTGGGCCCCATCGAGTGCGGCGTTGAGCGGGTCTCTCCCCAGGCCCAACTCCGCCAAGGGCGGGCTGTCCGCGCGCCGGAGGGCCTCGGTGACCGGGTAGAAGACGCCACCGCGCGAGAAGTAGAAGTCACCCACCCGGAGGGCGCCCACCCTCCACTCGCCCTCCGCGAGCGTGAGTGGACCCATGTGTTGAAGGGGAGTGCCGGTGAGCGCGGTCACCAGGTAGCCGTCCGGGCGCACCAGAACCAGGAGCCAGAAGCGCTCGGTACGCCACTTCAAATCGGCGTACTCCACGCGCTCGCCACCCTCGAGCACCTCACGCAGCAGCCAGAACAGCACCCGGCGCGGGGCGAAGCTCCTCTGCGTCTCGGGCGTTTTCGCCAACCGGCCCAGGAGTTGGCGCGCTTGCTCCTGGTAGATAGCCGCGCCCGCTGGGTGCCGTGCCTCTTCCTCCAGACCGCTGGCCTCCTGCACTACCTGGAAGGGGTCCACCGTCTGTTCGGGAAAACCACCAGCGCTTCCCGCCGCTTCTTCGGGCGCGGGAGTGGCAGCCGCACGCTGGGGGGCGGAGCTGCCGCGGAACGAGGTGGCCCGCGAGTGGAGACCGACTTCGCCGAGCAGGCTCCCGCGTGGATGGCCCGTGGCACACCCTTCGAGTAGCACGGCCACCGTCAGCGTCAGGAGGAGCGTTCCGAGTTGGCTCCTCTGGATGCGAGGCGCCGCCGTGTTGGATGGCCTATGGATCCTCAGGGTGCGTTCGTATTTCAGCATGGGTGAAATCCACGCCTGTCGGAGGCGAGAAATAAATCCGCACTCGCCGCGTTGACAGCGCCGATCGCTGCTTTAAGTGCAGGCGGCATTTGAACAGAACCATTCGTTTCATGGGGTGAGGTCGTGTCTCAACCAATGATCCGGATCGAAGGTCTGACCAAGAGCTACGGGGCCACCCAGGCACTGCGTGGGGTCAGCTTCGAAGTCCCTCGAGGACAGGTGGTGGGGTTCCTCGGGCCCAATGGGGCCGGCAAGTCCACCACGATGAAGATTCTCGCCGGCTTCGTGACGCCGACGTCCGGCACGGCGAGGGTCAATGGCATCGACGTCAGCGTCGACTCGGTCGCGTCCCGGCGGTTGATCGGGTACCTGCCCGAGAACAACCCCCTCTATGAGGAGATGATGGTCCGGGACTTCCTGGACTTCGTCGCCGAGGTGAGAGGGATTCCCAAGGGTCAGCGCGCCGAGCGGATCCGCCATGCGGTGGACCGCTGCGGCCTCCGCTCGGTACTGGGCAAGGACATCCACCAGCTCTCCAAGGGCTACCGGCAGCGCGTGGGTCTGGCCCAGGCCATCGTGCACGATCCGGATCTGCTCATCCTGGACGAGCCGACGACGGGCCTGGACCCCAACCAGATCGTCGAGATCCGCAGCCTCATCAAGGAGTTGGGGAAGGAAAAGACGGTCATCCTCAGCACGCACATCCTGAGCGAGGTGCAGAGCACCTGCAGTCGGGTGCTCATCATCAACGACGGGCGCCTGGTCGCGGACGACGCGCCGGAGCGGCTCGGCGAAGGTGAGGGCGGGACGGTCACCGTCGTGCTCGCGTCTCGCACGGGGGCCCTGCTCCAGTCGGATGCCGTCCGCTCGATGCTCGAGCGCGTGGCTGGCGTCACCGGCGTGGAACCGGCGGAAGGGGAGGGCCTCGGGACGCTGGGCTTCCGGCTGCGGTACGGCGCCGAGGACATCCGGCGCTCGCTCTTCGAGGCCGCCGTGAACAACGGGCTCTGTCTGCTCGAGGTGAAGCGGCAGCACGTCAGCCTGGAAGAGACGTTCCGCAAGCTCACCGGAGGCCAGGGGCCGCACGGCCCCCATGAGCCTCGGGCGCCGCAGCGGGCGGCTTGAGCTGACTCCCAGACATTCGACACAACGAGGAAGAGAATGGGAACGACACTGGCGGTCGCCAGGCGTGAGTTCAGGAGTTTCTTCAACTCGCCTGTCGCCTACATCGTCATCGGCGTGTTCCTGGTCGTGGCGGGATGGCTGTATTTCAGCACCGTCTTCGTCGCCGGGCAGGCCTCGCTGCGGGCGTTCTTCGGCATCGCCCCCGTGCTGTTCGTCGTCTTCGCGCCGGCCGTGACGATGCGTCTGGTGGCCGAGGAGCGCAAGAGCGGTACGCTGGAACTGCTCTTCAGCATGCCCCTGCGCGACTGGGAATTGGTGGCGGGCAAGTTCCTCGCGGCGCTGGGGATGGTCGCGGTCGGCCTGCTGTGGACGCTGCCCTATCCGCTCACCGTGGCGGGCCTCACCGCCGAGGGCGCCCGGTTCGATTGGGGACCCGTGGTGATGGGCTATCTGGGGCTGCTGCTGATGGCGTCCAGCTTCCTGGCCCTGGGGCTCTGGGCCAGCGCCCTCAGCCGCAACCAGATCGTCGGCTTCATCATCGGGTTGTTGTTGTGCTTCGCCTTCTACTTCATCGACAAGTTCGCGATGGTGTTGCCGGAGTCGATCGGTGAGCTGCTCCAGTACCTCTCGGTCGACTACCACTTCGCGAACATCGCGCGTGGCGTGCTGGATACGCGTGATCTCCTCTTCTACCTGTCGCTCACGGCCGTGGGGCTCGCGCTGACCACGCGCACCCTGGGCAACGTCCGTCAGTGAGGTCGACGATGAAACCCGGTTCCTCCAACGCGAACATCTTCCTGGCGGCGATCATCGGCTGCCTGGTGCTGCTCAACATCCTGGCGCTGCGCACGTTCGGCCGCTTCGATGCCACCCGTGACTCGCTCTACACGCTGTCCAAGGCCTCTCAGGACACGATGGCGGGGCTCGAGGAGCCCGTCACGGTCACGGCCTACTTCACCGACGATCTGCCGCCTCCGTACTCGAGCAACGCGCGCTACGTGCGCGACCTGCTCGAGGAGTTCCGGGCCGCCTCCAAGGGCCGGCTCTCCTTCGAGTTCCTGGACCCGATGACCCAGGAGACGGCCGAGGACAAGGAGACCAAGAAGGAGACGCGGCGCGACATCTTCGGCCGGGTCTTCCGTGAGCCGACCTCCGTGGAGCGCGAGCTGGCTCAAGAAGGTGTCCAGCCCGTGGAGATCCGAGTGGTCGAGGACGATCAGATGCAGACGAAGCGCGCCTACATGGGCATCGTCATCAAGCATCAGGAGAAGAAGGAGGTCATCCCCGTCGTCCAGGACATCCGGACGCTCGAGTACGACCTCACCACGCTGGTGCGCAAGCTGACGCGTCCGAAGACGCCGGTCATCGGTGTGGTGCAGGGGCATGACGCGCCCGCGCTTCACGAGAAGCTCTCGAGCCTGCGGACGCTGCTCGGCCAGATGTACGAGGTCCGCCCGGTGGACCTGTCCGCCAGGGAGCGCGTGGCCGCGGACATCGACGCGCTGCTCGTCATCGGCCCCAAGACGGCATTCCAACCCCAGGAGCTGAAGGCCCTCGACCAGTTCGTGATGGAGGGCAAGAGCGTGGCGTTCTTCCTCGACTCCGTCCAGGTCGACCTGAAGACCTTCGAGCCGAGCGAGGCCACGCACGGGCTCGGGCTCCTGCTGGCGACCTATGGCATCAAGGTCGGGGACCAGCTGGTGGCGGATGTCGAGTCGGCCCAGCTCAACGTCCAGGAGCGTCGCGGTTTCATGGTCGTCTCCATGCCGGTGCCATACCCGTTCATCCCGATGCTCGCGCGGCTCGAGGGCGACAGCCCCGTCACCCAGGGCCTCTCGGGCGTCACCCTGCCGTTCAGCACCGTCGTCACCGCCACCGCGCCCGAGGGCGCCCAGGCCACGGTGCTCGCGAAGTCCTCGCGCAAGAGCTGGTTGGAGAACAAGCCCTACAACATCGATCCCCGGCGCGACTGGCGCTCGGAGACCGTCACGCCGGACGGTCCGCACCCGCTCATGGTCCAGGTGAGTGGCAAGCTGAAGAGCCACTTCGCCTCGGAGGCGCAGACCAGCACCGCCAGCGGTACGCCCATGCTCGCGGAGAGCAAGGGCGAGCCGCGGATCATCGTGGCGGGCGGCTCGGCGGCCCTCTGGGATGACTTCATGGGCCGACCGAACCAGGCCCTGCTCTTGAACGTCGCGGACTGGTTGTTGCTGGATCCCGCGCTCCTGGCCATGCGCACTCGCGGCCTGGCCGAGGTGCCCATCCAGCAGGAGCTGAGCGCCACCACGCGCAACGCCGTCAAGTTCGGCAATGCGTTCGGAATTCCCTTCGCGCTCGCCGCCTTCGGGCTCGTCCGCTGGCGGATGCGGGAGTCGCGTCGGGCCACTGTCACCGTCTGAAGCGGAGCTGAGGAAGAGCCATGAAGAGAGGAACGCTCATCGCCCTTGGCGCGTTCGCAGTGCTGCTCGTGCTCGTGCTCGCCACGCGCGAGCGGCAGGTCAGCGTGGGGGTCCACAAGCTGGAGCTGCCGAAGCTGGACAAGGCCCAGGTCACGGCGCTCGAGCTCACGGGGGCCCGGAATGTCACCCTCCGCAAGGAGGGTGAAGGTTGGATCGTGGCCGACCCGGGCAAGCCGGACGCGAAGTACGCGGCGGACGAGAACCTGGTGACCAGCGCGATCGACGCGCTGCGAGAGGTGCGGAATCCGGACTTCGTCAGCGACCGGGCCGAACGGCTGGCGGAGTACGAGCTGGATGACGCGAAGGGGCTGAAGCTCAAGGTCATCCAGAGCGGCGGTCCAGCCGTGGAGCTGGTGCTCGGCAAGGCTTCCAAGAACGGTGGGGCGTATCTCCGCAAGGCGGGCAGCAACGACGTCTTCGTGCACCAGGGCCGGCTGGATTGGACCGTGCGCAAGGAGCTCAAGGACTGGCGCAAGCGCCGGATCGTGGCGCTCGAAATGGACAAGCTCGCCCAGCTCACCGTTCGTTCCAAGGACGGGGAGAGCGTGACCCTGAAGGCGGGCGCGAACCCGGACGAGTGGAGCCTCGCGGAGGGAACCCAGACGCCCGCGGGCTTCCGGTTCAGCTCGCAGGCGGCCCAGCAGCTCGCGCTGCAGCTGGCGAGCCTGCATGCGCAGGACTTCCTCGAGGGTGATGCCGCGGCGGATTCGGCCACGGGGCTCGGCGAGGCGCACGACAGCGTGGAAGCGCAGCTGAAGGACGGCAAGAAGGTGGTGGTGCACCTGGGCCGTCAGCCCGACACGAAGGATGGCTCGGGCACCGTCGCGGTCCGTGTCGAGGGAGACGCCCAGGTGTACCAGCTCCCCCAGTACGCCGCCGCGCAGCTGCGCAAGCGCCTCGTGGACTTCCGGGACTTGAGCCTCCTGCGGTTCGACCCCCAGAAGGTCACGAAGCTGAAGCTCCAGGCCGGTGGCAAGGAGGTCCTCGTGGTGAAGGAGGGCCAGAGTTGGAAGATCGTCGAGCCGCGGAAGCTCCCGGACGGCTTCGAGCTCGAGCCGTCGCAGGTGGACATGCAGCTCGCCTGGCTGCGGAGCCTGCGCGCGGACCGTCTCGTCGAGGGGCAGGTCTCGGACGGGCAGGCGGGGCTCGCTTCGCCGGCAGCGCTCGTGGAGGTATCCGTGGAGGCTGGGCCTGACCAGACTCTGCGGCTGGGCAAGGAGGCGCCGGGGGTGGCGAACGGCGGAAAGGAGCTGTATGCCCGGAGTACGATCGACGCGCTCACCTACGCCGTGGATGAGGGCGTGCGAGCCCGGCTGGCACAGGGCCTCGAGCTCTTCAAGCGCCGCCCGCAGCCGAGCTTCGCCGGAGCCGGCGGGCAGATGCAGGGGCTCGACTCGCTCCCGCCGGAGGTGAGGAAGCAACTGGAGGCCCAGCTGCGCGCGGCGCAGTGAGACGTTGGGGCTCATGGGGATCCGGCTACAATCGGTCCCCATGAGCCAGGACATCCAGGCGCTCTTGTGGTCCTACGGATATGTCGGAGCCTGCGTGGCCGCGGGGGAGTCGTCCCTGCGCCTGGGCCTGTCACGGGAGCTCGCGCGCAAGATCATCCACGTGAGCGTGGGCTTCTGGATCTTCGGCACGCTGTGGCTCTTCCAGAACCCGGCGCTGGCCGTGGTGCCGTCTCTGACGGCGGCGGTGGCCAACTGGATCATCCATCGCAAGCGCCTGCTGAAGTCCGTGGAGACCGAGCCCGACAACCTGGGCACGGTCTGGTTCGCGTTGGCCTTCTCGGCCCTGGTGTGGCTGGCCTGGGACAAGCCCGTGGCCGCGGCGGGCGGTGTCATGGCCATGACCGTGGGTGATGCCCTGGCCGCGCTGGTGGGCACGCGTCTCGGGCGCCACCCGTACGAGACGCTCGGCGGAGAGCGCAAGAGCCTGGAGGGCTCCCTCGCCATGCTGGCCGGCACCTTCGTGGCCGTGCTGGCCACGCTCACGTGGCTGCCGGGCCTCGCCCCGGACATGCCGAAGGTGCCGCTGGCCGCCCTGTGCGCCGTGGTGGCCACCTGCGCCGAGGCGCTCGGCACCCGGGGACGGGACAACCTCTTCGTGCCGCTGGCCGCGGGCGCCGTCCTCTACCTGGTTCCCCCCTCGCATGCCGCGGGACTGGGCCTGGGCGCGGTGATCGCCGTCTTCATCGGCGTGGTGTCCTGGCTCCGGGGTTCGTTGAGCCCGAGCGGCGTGCTGGGGGCCATTCTGATCGGCACGCCCGTGCTCGGGCTCGCGGGGGCGGTGGGGGCCTCGGCCCTGCTCGCCTTCTTCATCTCCTCCAGCGCGCTCTCCAAGGCCTTCCGGGCCCGCAAGGCCGGCGTGGAGGAGGAGTACGCGAAGACGGGGACGCGCGACCTGGGACAGGCATTGGCCAACGGTGGCGTGGCCGCGCTCGCGGCGGTGCTGCTGGCCGTCACCGGCGACGAGCGCTATGCCCTGGCCATGCTGGGGGCCCTGGTCGCCGCCAACGCGGACACGTGGGCCACCGAGCTGGGTGTCCTCTCCCGCTCGCCCCCCCGGCTGGTCACCACGCTGAGGCAGGTGCCCGCCGGCACGTCCGGTGCCGTGTCGGGTGCAGGGTTGATGGCCTCGACCGCGGGCGCCGCCTTCGTCGCGGTGGTGGCCGCGCTCGCGGGAGCCCGGTGGACGCTCCTCCCGTGGCTCGTGCTGGCCGGGGTGGTGGGCTCGCTGTTCGACAGCTTCCTGGGCGCCACGGTGCAGGACGTGCGCTGGTGCGATGCCTGCGGCCGGGAGACGGAGCGCCGGGTGCATCGCTGCGGTCGGGCGGCCCGGCCCCTCCGGGGCTTCTCCTGGCTGGGCAACGACACGGTCAACGTGCTGGCCACGGCCGCGGGAGCGCTGCTGGCCTTCTGGGCGTAGCGCGCGCGGATGGACCGACCGGGAATCGAACCCGGCACGTCAGGCTTGCAAAGCCCGGCTCCGCCCCAGCGGTCAGCCCGAGAGTGAGTGGAGTCACCGGGAGTCGCACCCGGATCTCCGCCTTGCGATGGCGGCATCTTCCTGTTGGACGATGACCCCGTTGTCCTTGAATGGGGATGAGCAGACTCGAACTGCTGTCTCCCGCTTATCAGGCAGGTGCTCTACCTTTGAGCTACGTCCCCGTGATGAGGGATTGGACGGACGGTGGCGCTCGTTCCTGACGGGACTTCTCGCCTATCCTCCGCCGCATGTCTCAGTCCCAGCAGGTTCGTGTCGCCGTCGTTCAGGCCGCTCCCGTCCTCTTCGATCGCGAGGGGACGCTCGAACGCGTCGCCTCGTGGACCGCCCGTGCCGCCCAGGCGGGCGCTCGCATCGTCCTCTTCCCGGAGGCCTTCATCCCGGCCTATCCCCGGGGCCTGGGCTTCGGCTTCATCGTCGGCAGCAGGACCGAGGCCGGCCGCCGTCTCTGGCAGCGCTACAACGAGCAGTCGGTGGAGATCCCCGGCCCGGCGATCGAGCACCTCGGGAGCATCGCCCGCCAGCACGGTGTCTTCCTCGCCATCGGCGTCATCGAGCGCGATCGCCTGACGCGCGGGACGCTCTACTGCACGCTGCTCTATTTCGGGCCGGACGGCGCGCTGCTCGCCAAGCACCGCAAGCTCAAGCCCACCGGCTCCGAGCGGCTCATCTGGGGCGAGGGTGATGGGAGCACGCTCTCCACGGTCGAAACCCCCTTCGGCCGGCTCGGAGGGCTCATCTGCTGGGAGAACTACATGCCGCTCGCCCGGACGGCCATGTACGCCAAGGGCGTCGACATCTACCTCGCCCCCACCGCCGACAACCGGGACACCTGGCAGGCCACGGTGCGCCACATCGCCAGCGAGGGCCGCTGCTTCGTGCTCGGGTGCAACCAGTTCGTCACCCGCGACATGTACCCGGAGGAGGTCCTGCGCGAGGAGGCCCTGCCCGCCGATGCTCCCCGCATCATGTCCCGCGGTGGCAGCGTCATCGTCTCCCCGTTCGGCGAGGTGCTCGCCGGGCCTCTCTGGGACGAGGAGGGCCTGCTGACCGCGGACCTCGACCTGGGGATGCTCACCCGGGCGCGGCTCGACTTCGACCCGTGCGGCCACTACGCCCGGCCCGATGTCTTCCGGCTGGAGGTGGACGAGCGCGAGCGGCCCGTGGCCGCGTTCCGCATCCAGGGGTGAGCGCGAAAATCGTTCCGCCCTCGATGCGACAAATCCGGGCGGCATCCGTTTTCCCAGTGAAGGGGGAGGTCAGGTGCTCCAAGGCACCTGGCTCCGCTCTGTCACCCAACGTGTCGAAGAGGGGAAAACGCATGTTCAAGATCAGCTTCAACGGGGCCGCCGCGATGCTGGCCGCCACCGTGCTGTCCACCGGCTGCGGCGGAACGATGGACCCGTCCGAGGAGATGTCGTCGCTCGCGACCAGCGAGAGCGCGCTCGGCGGCGTGTACCTCTGGCAGGAGCTCACCGCGTACAGCGGCACCTCCGGCCAGTGCAACGGCGGGGTCAACATCTCGGAGTCCACGCCGCTGGGCTCCTGGACTCGCCGCATCACGCTGGACACGGACAGCCGCTCCGGCGGGTGCTGGCAGAAGTTCTCCATCGTCGACGGCACGGGGGAGGTCTCCGGCCTCCGCGTGTCGATCAACTTCTACGCGCAGAACACGGGTTCCGGGCAGTGCGACAACCCGGGCATCCGCGAGATCCCCAATACGTCCTACCTGTCGTGGAGCTACCCCATGGGTATCGACACCGACGGCAATGACGGCGGTTGCCGGCAGGTGTGGAGCCTCACGGGCCGCGATGACGTCGCCCTGGACGTGAAGTGGGAGGACACCAGCTATAACAGCCAGTGCGACTACCCCGGCACGTACACGGTGACCTCCAGCACCACGGCGTCCTTCGTGATGGACATGGACGACCGCGGCGGCGGCTGTGCCCAGAGCGTCCGGCTCCGGAAGATCGCCTGTGGTGACGGCATCTGTGACAGCAGCAGCGGCAAGGAGTCGTATGCGTCGTGCTCCGCGGATTGCCCCTACATTCCGACGTGTGGCGATGGCATCTGCGAGCTCAATGACTGCTCCCTGGATTGCGAGCCGCCGTGTGGCGATGGCATCTGCGAGCCCGGCGAGACCTGCTCCCTGGATTGCCGGGAGCCCTGCCCGACCGGGCAGCGGTTCTGCCCGGTGGATCCGCTGTAATCCTCCCCGCGCATGACGAAGCCCGGCCTCCTCTCCTGGGGAGAGCCGGGCTTCTTCACGAGGTCCCGCCCGGCTCGTTCCGGCCGGCGCGCAGCAGGTACGTCCAGAAGAGCGCCCCCAGCGCGAGCCCCAGCACGGCCTTCATCCACGAGGAGAAGAAGTCGCCGGGGGACACGAAGCCCTCCACCACGGCGATGAGCGCGAGGAAGGGCGCGCAGCCGAGCACCAGCTTCACCGCCTCGCGCCCGCGCAGCACCAGGGCCTGTCCTCGGGGCAGCTCTCCGGGGTCGATGAGCGCCTGGCCCACCATGAGCCCCGCGCCACCCGCGATGACGATGATGGACAGCTCCACGGGCCCATGCGCGGCGATGAAGTCGAACAGCTTGGGGCCCATGCCCTCGTGCACGCACAGCGCGCCCACCGAGCCGAGGTGCACCCCGTTGTTGATCAGCGTGAACACCGTGCCCAGCCCCAGCAGGATGCCGGAGGCGAAGGTGACGATGATCACCGTGAGGTTGTTGGTGGCGATGCCCGAGGCCACCGCGTTGGGCGGTGCCACGGAGAGGATGCCGTCCGTCCACATCTCCTTCCGGGCGATGAAGTCGCGCAGGTTCTCGGGCACCAGCAGCTCCGCGCCACGCGGCTCCAGCAGCACCACCAGCGCCCCCAGGAGGATGCCCAGCACGAAGAGTCCCGCGCTCGCGGCCACGAAGGCCCCATTGGCGCGCAGGGTGCGCGGGAAGTCCCGACGGAAGAAGGCGAGGGTGGAGGCCAGCCGCTCGCGCGGGGGCTGGTAGATGGCGCCGTAGGCCTGGCCGCAGAGCTGGTTGAGGAAGCGGTGCACGTCCGTGCCCGCGTAGAACGTCTGCGCGTGCGCCAGGTCCGCCGCCGCCCGGCGATAGAGGACATCGAGCGTGCGCAGCTCCTCCAGGCGCAGGGTGCCCGAGCGCTGCCGGGCGAGCAGGTCCTTCAGCGAGTCCCAGTCGGGGCGGCGGCGCGCCACGAAGGCGGGCAGGGGCGTGGCCACGTCAGCGCTCCGCCTGGACGCGCGTCCTCAGGAAGGACTCGGTGGCCTGGGGCGAGGCCAGCACGGTGGCTCGCTCCGTCTCTCCAAGGCCCCCGTAGCGGTCCACCAGCTTCGTCCCCAGCCGCGTCCGGGCCGCCGGTTCAAGCTGGGGCGCTCGCGTCAGGAAGGCGAGGATGAGCTCCACGTCCTCCGGCGCGAGCCGCACGCGGCTGGTGGTGGCGGACACGGCCGGGGCCTCGGCCGCCGGGGTGGTGTACTTGTCCAGGTCGATGCGCTCCTCGCGCACCAGCAGGGTGCCGGCGAGGATGTCCCCGAGCCTCCGGTGCTGGCGCGTCAGCAGCATGCTCAGGCAGCCGGTGGCGTAGAGCCCCGGCAGGAAGTCCACCACGCGCACCAGGTTGCGCACCGCGCTCTCCAGCACGCCCACGGGCGAGCCGTCCACCCGCACCACCCGGATGCCGATGAGGCGCTTGCCCGGCGTCTGCCCGCCCATCAGCACCTCGCACGCCGTCCAGTACAGCCACTGCGTGGCGAATACCCCCACCACCATCAGCGTCCGCGTGAAGCCAGACAGCCCCTCCAGGAAGCCGAGCACGTCGCTCACCAGCAGCGTGAAGGTGAAGTAGGTGATGACCCAGAAGAGGAAGAGCAGGAAGACGTCGATCAGATAGGCGAGGCATCGGTAGCCGATGCCCGCCACGGGCAGCGAGAGGGCCACCCGCTCGGGTGTGGCGACGTCGAGATTCGGAGAGGCGGCGGAATCCATTCACCCGGGAGATTACCCGGAATGCGCTCGGGGGAACGCCTTCCATCACGCGGCTCGGGGAGGCCACCCTCTCGGCAGGGCAGGCACCAGGGCGAGCCCCCTCGCGCGCCGCTCCCTCTTCACGCCCCGCGAAGCATGGTCAAGGTCAAGGGGACAGGGTGGAACCTTCTTCATCCGACGGAGGCGGACATGGCGGACATGGATCGGACGGGCACGGACAAGGGCCAGGAAACGAAGGGCATCGAGCAGCAGGAGCAGCAGGGGATCGACCTGGAGGCCCGGCGCCAGCAGCGGCGGGAGACGCGGCGGAACCAGACGTACAAGGCCTTCCTGGGCAACCTCGCCGTCATCGGCTCGATGAACGAGGAGGAGGCCGAACGCGCCGCGGTCTCGGTGCTGTGCGTGCTGGAACAGCGGCTCTTCGGCGAGGAGGCGGCGCACCTGGAGGCCCAGTTGCCCGGCAAGCTTCAGGATCTCCTGGTGCGGTGCGAGCGGCACCTGGGCAAGCCGGCGAGCAAGTTCGGCAAGGATGGCTTCATCCAGATGGTCTCGGAGGATCTGGGCGTGGAGGCCATCGAGGCCGAGAGGCAGATTCGCGCCGTCTTCAGCGCGGTCCGCGAGCAGGTCTCCGAAGGGGAGATCGAGGACGTCATCGGCCAGCTGCCCGCCGACCTGCGCGAGCTGTGGCAGCGCACCATCTGACCCCGGGCCGCAGTCCCGAATGGCAGAGGGGGCCGGATTGCTCCAGCCCCCTTCACCCGGTCACCTACCGCTCGTGACTCAGGCCTTCACCTTGCCCTGCTTGCCGCTGTCGGTGGCGCCCACCTGGATGCGCTTGGGCTGCACCTCGGGCAGCTTGGGCAGCCGCAGGTTGAGCACGCCGTCCTTCAGCTCGGCGGTGACGTGCTCCCCGTCCACGCCCTCGGGCAGCGTGAACGAGCGGCTGAACGAGCCGTAGCTCCGCTCGTAGGCGTAGAAGCGGTCCGACTCCTCCTGCTGCTCCGTCTCCCGCTTCCCGCCGATGGTGAGCCGATCACCCGTGAGGGTGATGTCCAGATCGCTCTCCTTCACCCCTGGCAGGTCCGCCTTGAAGATGTAGGCGTCCTTCGTCTCCTTCACCTCGAAGGCCGGGACGAAGTTCCACGTCTGCTCGCCACCGCCTCCCACGATGCGGCCCATCCGCTCGAACGGATCGAACCCCATCAATTCCCTCATCTGCTCGAATGGATCGAACCCTCGCGTCCACCGACCTACCGACGATGAGCCGCTTCCTCGACGCACCGGAAGATCCGCCATGACTCATTCCTCCTTCGTGCTCGGGTCGCACCCTCCCTGGAGCGCGGCCCCCACATTCACGGTAGAGCGGAGCGGGGCTCGCACAAGGTGCCCGGCGCGAACGCGCATTGCCCCCGAGGCCAATTGCCCGAGGAGCACGGGAGCGCTCACCACCCAACAGCCGCTCCGCGCTTTGGGTATGCCCGTGCACAGTCAGCGGCAAATTGGCGTGAGCTGGGACTGGACCTGCGATATTCCAATGAGCATTCGTGGGTAGCCCCGGTCTCACGTTGGGTGGACTGGTGGCCAGGTTGGGTAAATCTTTCCAGTAGGCGTCGGAGGTCGTCTAGAGCAGAGCAGAAGCGTCAACTGGTTGGGGAAGCTGCTGACCTGTGGGATGAACACCCTTGCGGATCGACGAGTCCGACCCACATCTGGTGCCGCAAGGTGGGTTCGAGGTCAGGGCTGTTCGTATCAAAAGGCAGTTCGCCATGACGGCTGGGGGGCCCTCGCATGGCATCGAATCAAGCGGATGTGCGCGTTGGATTGTTGGAAGGACCGTGGGCGGCCTGGCAAGGCCTCGCCGATGGACTGCGGGTCGAAGGGCTGAACGTCCTGTGGGTGACCCGCGACGTCCGGACACTCCTGGATGGAATGGGGACGGACCCGCCGCAGGTGGCCATCCTGGACGTGGAGCCCGAGGGGGCCGCCGACATGGGTTGCTCCGCGATGGAGGGGCTCAACGTCCTGCGCGAGGCGCGCAAGCGGCGCCTGGAGGTGAGGATGCTGGTGCTGTCCTCGGCGAACGCCCAGGACTTCATCTCCCAGTGTTTCGATGAGGGGGCCTCGGGCTACCTCTTCCGGCAGAGCCTCACGACGAACGCGGTGTGCACGGCGGTCGGTGCCCTGGTGCGCGGGGAGAAGCTGTTCCCGGTGCAGCTGTTGCGCAACGACTTCGAGCACCCGCCGGTGGCCGCGGCCACGGCCAGCGTGCTGCTCACCCTCACCCAGCGCGAGCGTGAGGTGCTGGCCTACGTGGCCGGCGGCGCGGACAACCTGAAGATCGCCGCGCACCTGCAGATCGCCGAGCGTACGGTGAAGTCGCACGTGACACAGCTGTACCGGAAACTGGGTGCGGAGAACCGGACCCAGCTGGCGCTGCGCGCGTGCCACCTGGGTGTAAGGCCGCCGCCGGACCTGTAGGAGCGCTCCCGGGGGCGGGTCTACCCGCCGTCAGCCCCCGGGTCCCGAGTACGTCAGACCCCCCTGGCAGATCGTGGTGTCAGACACCACTGTCCCGCGCACCGCGGGAGCCGGGAGGAGGAGGGCGATGAACGGGGTTGTCGGGCTGGAGACGCCGCGGAGCGGTCTGGCGTCGCTGGCGCCGAGGAGAGCGGAGTGGGAGCAGGGGCGGGTCTTCTCTCGTGTACGGATCGGTCACGTGCCGTTGGATCTGGGGCGCCCGGGTGAGGTGCTGCAGTCCATCGAGGCCCTGGTGGCGCGTGGCCAGGGTGGGCGCATCCTCACGCCCGATGTGGAGCAGGTGGTGCTGGCGGAGGCCAACGAGGGTCTGCGTCAGGCGCTCGCCACGGCGGATCTCTCGTTGGCGGGGAGCCCGGCGTTGGCGCGGGCGGCCCGGGTGATCGGCCCGCGGGTGCCGGAGTCGCTGGTGGGGGCGGAGTGGTTGTCGCCGCTGGCGAAGCTGGCGCGTGAGCGGGCCTGGCGGGTGCTCGTGGTGGCGGAGCGGCCAGGGGTCGCCGAGTGGACCGCGTGCGGGCTGAGGGACCGGTACGGGCTGCTCGCGGTGGGCGTGGCCGCGCCGGGCGTGCCCGAGGATGGGCGCGGTCCGTGGGTGGACCGGCTGATCGATCGCATCGCCCTCACGCGGCCGCACCTGGTGCTGGTGTCCATGGCGACGCCGAAGCAGGAGCTGTTCTGCCAGTACGCCGGCGCGCGGTTGCAGCCGGCGGTGTTGGTGGGCACCGGGGCGGCGCTGGAGTCGCCCTGGGACGAGGGGCGTCCGGCGCAGCGCTGGCGGGAGCTGGCCGGGCGCGGGTGGCTCGACCGGTGCCGGCGGTGGTTGACGGCTCCGGTGCGGCTGCTGCGCCGGAACCTGTCGTTCCTCCGCATCCTCGCGGGCTCCAGGCGCTGACTCAGGGCATCGCCAGGGAGAGCACCGACGGCACGCGCTCCGGGGCCGCCAGCCGCAGCAGGCCATAGCCGATGCCGGCCAGTCCCATCAGCAGCCCCGGGGTCTCCGTGCCCCGGGGCAGCCCGCAGAGCCAGCCGCGCTCGCGTCCGGTGTGGATGACGTGGGCCGCGCGCTCCAGGGCGGCGCGGATCCATCGCGGCTCGCCGAGCCGCTCGCCCGCCAGGTACAGCGGCTCCAGGTTGCCCATGTCTCCGTGACACAGGCAGTGGTTGCCGCCGAAGCCCTCGCGCAGGGTCGTGTCGAGCGCCGTGGCGAGCTCCGCGCGTGTCTGGACGTCATCCTGGTGCCGCAGCGAGCACAGCCTCCCGAGCGCGATGCCCGGGGCACCATGGCACCACGACACCATGAAGCCGGTGGCGATGCCCTCCGCGCCTTTCTCGGGCTCGCGCAGATCGCGCCAGTTGGCGCGCTCGGGGACGAAGAGGGCGCGCTCGTAGGCGAGCCCCTTCTGCGCGAGCTCGCGGTAGCGCGTGTCGCCGGTGGCGGCGGCCAGCTCCAGGAGCGCGTACGCGATGCCCGCCGCACCGTGGGAGAAGCCCGACAGGGGCCGCTCTCCCGCCGCGCCCTTCCAGCCCAGGCCTCCCTCCGGCATGGGCTGGGCCATGACGGCGAGCCGCTCCCCGCATCGCCTGGCGGCCTCCAGGAAGCGCGAGTCCCCGGTCCGGGCGTGCAGTCCGAGCAGGACGAGCGCGCACCCGGCGGAGCCGCTGAGCAGATCGATCCGCGTGTCGGTGTCGATGAGCGCCTCCAGCGCCGGGAGTCCCTCGCGCACCTCGTCCAGCAGTTCCGGCTGGTTCCAGAGGGCGGCCAGGTGTCCGAGCACGTACGCGGCGGAGGTCCGGCCGACGAAGGCGCCCACGCCCGCGTCGCTCGGGTCGGGGTTGCGCCAGGAGTCCCGTACGGGCTCCAGGGCCGCGTGGGCGAGCTGCTCGAAGTCCGCGCGTCCGGTCTCCCGGGCGAGGTACGCGAGGAACAGGGCGAGCCCGCCGACGCCCTCGTACACGTCCGTGCCGAGAGGCGCGAGGCTCCAACGCCACCGCCCCAGGTCCTCCAGGTTCATGCCAATCCAGGACACGTCCGTGCGTCCCCGGATGGCCTTGGCCGCGAGGTCCTCCGCGATGGAGATGGCGGCGGCGAGGCACTCCTCGCGCGAGGCGGGCGCGGGGGGAGGTCGCTGTCCGGTCCGGGTGATGACGGGCGCGGCACCCCGGCCCTTGTCGAGGGAGACCATCGACTTGCGGATGAGCGACACCTGCCAGGCACAATCCCTCTCATCCAACCGCGTGAGCCGCTCCCGCACCTCGCCCAGACTGTCATGCGCGAAGTAGTCGCGGATGCACTCGCCGGTGCTGCTCCACAGGTGGCGCTGG
Organism: Archangium violaceum; assembly: GCF_016887565.1. Taxonomy (NCBI): domain Bacteria; kingdom Pseudomonadati; phylum Myxococcota; class Myxococcia; order Myxococcales; family Archangiaceae; genus Archangium; species Archangium violaceum. The sequence continues at coordinate 7,973,421 of NZ_CP069396.1, read as the reverse complement.
CCGGGCCGCGTGGTGAACATGGGGATGTCGCCCAGGCGCAGGTCCGCGTGCTCGTAGGGGACGAGCCGCCGCAGCGAGGGCCACAGGGTGGCCTCGGCCCAGAGGTTGTCCAGCACCTTGTCCCGCTCGAGGCCATCGCGCAGGAAGTCGGGGTGGACGCTCTCCTGCAGGAGGAGCGCGTAGCGCTGGGTGGCGCGCACGATGTGGCGGACCTCCACGTCGGCGAAGTCCTGGAGCCGGGGCCCGAGCTCCTCGCGGTGACGCATGAGGAGCCGGTACGTCTCCTCGAAGCCCTGGACGATGTCCTCGGTGTACTCGGCGGCGTCCGCCGGCTGGCCCTGGAGCTGGGGCCGGTTGCTCGAGCCGGACGTGCGGCCCTGGCGGCGGACCACGCGCATGGTGTCGTGGAGCGCGTCCTCCACCATGGGCACCGCCTGGGGTGACAGCTGGCCCGCCTCGCCCCCCAACCCGCTCATGTCGACGCCCGCGCGTCCCCCCCGGCCGAAGATGAGCATGGGCAGCATGCCGACGGAGATGATGGAACGGTCGAGCGCGGCCCAGGCACGTTGGTGGGCCGAGTCCCCTGTCTCCTGGGAGGACCGCTGGTGGAAGAGCGCCTCCAGGTCCACGAGCACGGGGTGCTCGCCAGCGGCGATGAGGTTCTCCAGGTGGAAGTCCACGGCGGCCAGCGTGTGGAGCAGGGCCAGCGAGCTGCCCTGCCGCCAGTAGAAGCGCTGGAGGGCCTCGCGCGAGTCACAGCTCGCGGTCTCCACGTACTCGACCCAGCCGTAGGAGCCACGGTCCAGCACGGTGAGCACCCGGTGCGCATGGCGCACGCCCTTCGCGTTCATCCACTGGAGGAGCTGCTGGAAGCGGATGTCCACCGCGAGCGACTTCGGCTTGTAGACGAGCTTCAGACCGGAGCTGAACTGGAGCAGGAGCACGCTCCGGCCCTCGCGGTGCAGGTCGGAGATGCCGGACTGGAGTCCGGTGGGCAGTCCGATGTCCTGGCCCCCCAGGAAGGTCTGGCCGAGCAACTCATGGTCCGCGACGAGGCGCTGGAGGAGCTCCAGGCTCACGTCGAGCCACCGCTCGGTGCTGGTGGCCAGGAGCCGGGCCAGGACCGGGTATTCCTCCAGCAGCGCCACCAGGACCCGCGGCTCCCCCAGGTGCCGCGTCGAGAAGTAATGGAAGCGCTCCTGGGGCGAGTCGCCGGGCAGTTGCTCGAGCATCCGGGCCACGTTGAGCTCGAGGATGAGGGTCCGGGTGGCCAGGAACTGGAGCCGCCGCGCGAGTCCCTCGAGCAGCGCGGCCTCGGCCTCGGGCGCCAGGATGGGGCGCTCCAGACCGTGGCGGGCCTGGAGCGCGGCCAGGCTCGTCCGCAGCCTCGCGGTGGCGATCCGCAGGAACGGGTGGAGCAGTCCCGAGAACGACAGCCCGGGCTGTCCCGGGCTGGAGGGCGCCTGGAGCGAGGTGGGCAGGGCCTCTCCGGCGTGCCGTTGCTCGATCACCTCCTGGATGAGGAAGACCCATGAGCCACTGTCCTCGGGCTCGTCGTCCTGGCCCCCCGAGTGGGCGAGGAGCTGGAGGAACGCCTGACGGTCGAGCCCCACGCTGCTGAGCCGCTCGTCGAGGGTCGCGTCGTCTCCCGACATGAGCTGGCGCCAGGCATCCGCGCGGCGCTCGGCCTCCTCGCGAGCCGAGTCGTTTCCCTCGGAGGGGGCACCTCCCTTCGCGGTGGCCCGCTCGTGAAGGAATGTCGCCTTCTTCCAGGGAAAGACAGGAGCAATGACTTGCATGGGTATCACCTGTGCCGATGTCCGGGGGCCGCGCGGTCAGCTGTCGAGGAGGGAGCAGTTGATGATTCCGCACGTCTGCCGCTCGGGACCGTCACACCCCGTGGCGGGCTGCATCTCCGCGGAACGTCCACCGATGATGGCGAGCAGCTCGCCCTCGTCGAGCTCGGTCATCGCCTTGCCGGAAGGGCTCTCGGGAAGGGTGGCGCGCTCCTCGGCGGAGAGGCTGGCTCGGAACGCCGGGTCCTTCCAGGCGCGGATGATCAATTCCTTCTTCATGTCTTGTGACTCCGGAGTTGGGGGGGAGCCGGTCTTCGAGCGCCGGCATCCGGGTGGAGCGTGTGGGGGAGGTCTGTGACAAGCGGAACGCGGCGCCCGGCTGGTGTGTATCGGGGCGCCGCGTTCCGGTGATGGCTCACCGCGCTCGGGCGCCTAGATGCAGGCGACGATTCCGCAGGAGTTGATGGTCTTGGGCGGGGGGCAGAAGAACGTGGGGGCGGGACAACGGAACGTGTCGACCGAGTACTTGGGACTCGGTCTTCCACCGCCGGAGATCCCATCCAGCTCGGACTCATCGAGCTCGGTCATCGACTTCCCGGAGGGACTCTCGGGAAGAGAAGCGCGCTCCTCGGCGGAGAGGCTCGCGCGGAACGCCGGGTCCTTCCATGCACGGATGATCAGTTCCTTCTTCATGACTTCTCCTGTGGGGATGCCCGCGCCGGGTTGTGTGGCGCGGGCAACCAGAAGGAGTCAGCTGTCATCCGATGTCACGCGGAGGACGTTTCATTCCACCCGGCCGCCGCTGCGCATCTGCGCGCGCACCAGCTCCGCGTAGATGCCGCCGCGCAGGAGCAGCTCCTGGTGCTTGCCGGCTTCCACCAGGTGGCCCTGGTCCATGACCAGGATGAGGTCCGCGTCCACCACGGTGCTCAGCCGGTGGGCGATGATGACGCGGGTGTACCGGAGCGAGGCGAGCGACTGCTGCACCCGGCTCTCGGTGATGGCGTCGAGGGAGCTGGTGGCCTCGTCCAGCAGCAGCACCGCCGGCTTCTGCATCAGCGCCCGGGCCAGTGCCAGCCGTTGCCGCTGGCCGCCCGAGAGCGACGCGCCCCGATCCACCAGCGGCGTGTCGTAACCCATGGGCATGGACATGACGTCGTCATGGAGCTGGGCCAGTCGGGACGCCTCGATGATGGGCTCCAGCGGGGCGGCCGGGTCGGAGATGGCGATGTTGGCGCGCAGCGTGGAGCTGAAGAAGGTCGGCTCCTGGGGCACCACGCCCATCTGACTGCGCACCGAGTGCAGGTCCAGCTCCGTGAGATCCTCCCCGTCGAAGAGGACGCGCCCCGAGGAGGGCAGGTACAAGCCGAGCAGCAGGTTGGCCAGCGTCGTCTTCCCGGCGCCCGAGCGGCCGACTATGGCCACGGACTGGCCGGGCTCGATGCGCACCGACACGTCCTGCACCACCAGCGGGGATGTGCCCGCGTAGCGGAAGGACACCCGGTCCAGCTCGATGCCGCCCTTCAGCTTCACCGCGCGGCCGGGCTTGGACGCGTCCCGCTCGGGTGGCGTGTCCAGCACGTCGTCGATGCGCTCGACGTAGCTGCGCAGCAGTTGCAGCTGCGAGCCCGTGGTGACCATGTTGCCCAGGGGCACCAGCAGCGCCCCGGCGAGCGCGTTGAGCCCCATCATGGTGCCCAGCGACATCTTCCCCGCCAGCACCAGCAGCGCTCCCGCGGTGAGCAGCACCAGCGGCGCCACCAGCCGCAGCGTGCCCGTGAGCGCGTCCACCCAGGCCATCAGCCGGCCCCGCTTCAGCGACACGTTGAGCACGTTGACGAAGTTCTCCGAGAAGCGCTGCACCGCCTGGTGCTCCACGCCGAATGCCTTCAGCGTCTGGATGCCGGTGAGCATCTCGATCTGGTAGCTCTGGTTCTTCGCCTCCACTTCCAGGTTCTCCGACATCAACGCGCGCTGGCGCCGCGTGGACAGCAGGAGGACGAGGATCTGCAGGGTGCCCAGCCCCAGCACGATGGCCGCCATGATCGGGCTCACCACGAGCAGCAGCGCGAGGTAGATGACCACCAGGGCGCCATCCAGCAGGGCGGAGAGCGTGCTGGAGGAGAGGATCTCCCGCACGGTGGCGTTGCTGTTGAGCCGCTGCATCAGATCGCCCGCCGCGCGCACCTGGAAGAAGGCGTAGGAGAGTCCCACCAGGTGCTCCAGGAAGCCCAGCGTCATGCTCGAGTCCATGCGCGTGCGCAGCTCGAGCAGCAGGTGGCTGCGGATGAGCGAGGTAAGGAGCTGGAAGCCCGCCAGCGACATGAAGCCCAGGCCCACCACCAGCAACAGGTGCTTGTCCCCCTTGGGCACCACGCGATCGATGATCAGCCCCGTCAGCGCCGGCACCGCCAGCGCGAAGAGCTGCAGGATGAGCGAGACGACGATGATGCGCTGCAGGACATGCGAGTGCTGGAGCACCTGCAGCGCGTACCTGGCGGCGGAGCGGGGACGGGGCTTCTTGCCCGTCTCGAAGTTCTCCCCCGGCTCGAGCAGCAGCGCCACGCCGGTGAAGGACTGGCGGAACCGTTCCAGGGACACCTTGCGCCGGCCGTGCCCCGGGTCGAGCAGGTGGACACCGTCCCGCCCCAGCTTCTCGAAGACGACGAAGTGCGAGAACTGCCAGTGCAGGATGGTGCCGGGTGGCAGGTACGTCAGCGCGTCCTCGTCCACGGAGACGCCCCGGCCTCGCAGCCCGAAGGCGCGGGCCGTGCGCAGGATTTCCAGCGCGGAGACTCCGTCGCGCGCCGCCCCCATCGCCTGACGGACCTCCTCCAGACGTACCGGCTTCCCGTGGTAGCCGAGCACCATGGCGAGACAGGCGGCGCCACACTCGATCTCCGAGAGCTGACGCACGAGCGGGATGCGGCGCTCGCGGCCCCTCACGTGGAGGTTGCGGAACGCGGGGAACCGCTCGGTGAGACCCGGATGCCGGGCGGGTTCAGTCCTCATGTCCCAATGCTCCCTTCAGACCCGGAATCAGCGTGACGAGGATGCGCTCGGTGCGCACTCGGGCGTCGGCCTGGGCCAGCATCCCGTCGAAGTAGTTGAACGTCTTTCCCTTGATGGTGAACGTGGTCGCGGGAACCTTCGCCTTCACCACCACCATGGGGCCCGACAGCTGGACGGCATCCCCACTGTCCGCCCCCAGGTAGCGGCGCACCTCGTTGGGCCCGACCACCTGATCTCCCACGGACTCGATGGTGAACGTCTGGTACTCGTGGCTGAAGCCGTTGAGCTCCACGCGCAGCGGCTTGCCCGGCTCGAGCCTCGGCCGGTAGCCGCCGGGCAGCAGCGCCACCAGCGTCACGTGCACCTCGTCACCCGTGACGGACACCACGCTCTCGCCCGGGTTGACGTACTGGCCCTTGCGCACCTTCAGCGTGCTCACGACCCCGGCCTGCGGGGCCCGCAGCGTGCGGGCCTGCTGCCGTGCCTGGGCCAGCTCCCTCTCGGCTCGCAGTGAGGTGAGCGCCTGGCGCGCCGACTCGTCCGCGGGGTTCTGAAGCACCCGGACGAGCTGCAGCTCGAACTCGCGCTCGATGCGCTCCAGCGTGGATGTCTCCTCCCGCGACAGGAAGCTCACCAGCGGCTGCCCCGCCTCCACCCGCTGCCCGGGCCGCACGTCCACCGAGGCGACGATTCCCGGTGCCTCGACCGTCAGCTCGCTCCGGCCCTCGACCTTCACCATGGCGGGGCCAGAGGCGTACTCGGGGATGGTGCCGAGCAGCGAATACAGGGCCGCGGCGACGATCAGGGCGATCAGCACCCAGTAGGTCCACTGGGTCCACTTCGGAGAGATTCGGAGGACGTCCCCCTCGTCCTGGGAGCCCTCGTGGTGACGCAGGGCTTCCTCGCGGAAGATGCGGGTGCGTTGGGTTGCTTCCATGGTCAATGCGTTGCTCCCGTTGGCGCCGAGCCGCCCGTGCCCCTCCCGCCCAGCCGCTGCGTGGGGCCCGAGCGGACGTGGACGACCTGGCCCGCGGAGACCTCGGGCGGCGGTGGCTGGGTGAAGGTGGCGGTGGCGAAGACCAGGCGGGCCGCGGCGTCCACCTCGGGCGCGATGCTCTCCACGGCTCCCATCAGCGTGAGGCCGCGCTGGAGCACCTTCAGCTCCACGGACGCGCCCGGCTGGAGCCCACGCGCCTCGTCCTCGGGGACGGCGAAGCGCACCTTCCACTCGCCGCTGCCCAGCAGCCGGAGCACGGGCTGTCCCGCCGCCAGTCGCGTGCCGGGACCGACGAGCCGGGCGGCCACCACGCCATCGAAGGGCGCCACGAGCGTGGCGTCGTCGAGGTTCTGCTTCAGCTCGGTCAGCTGGGCCTGGCGCTGGAGCGTCTGGGCCCGGGCGGCCTGCAAGCGGGCGTCGGCGGTGCTCTCCTCGTAGCGGACCTTGTCCAACTCTTCCTTCGAATAGACGCCCAGTTGCAGCGAGCGCGGGGTGAAATAGCGGCGCTTCCTGGCGCGGGCCTCGGACAGGGCGAGGGCGGCGGCGTGCTCCTCGGCGCGCGAGCCCTGGACGGTGGCCCGGGCCGCGGCCAGCTCCTGCTGGAGCGAGCGCGTGTCCAGCCGCGCGAGCACCTGCCCCTCGCGCACGGACTGGCCCACCTCGACCTCCACCTGCTCCAGCCGCGAGTCGAAGCGGGAGCTCACCTCCACGGTGTCATTGGGAATGACGACGCCCAGGAAGGGCTCCTCGTTATCCGAGCGGGAAGCGGCTCCGCCGTCCACCACCAGGGCGGGCGTCGGGCCGTTCCCACTCGAATCGGGGTTCGCGAGAGCAGGCGCCGTACCCCCCACGCTCCCCAGAAAAACCAGTCCCCACCCCACGGCCATCATCCGCACCCTGTGCTGCATCCATCTCTCCCGTGGCAGGTCCCATTCGGGGAGAGGGGGCGCGAGGGCG